>DASSUD010000031.1:0-16120 GCA_035707385.1 Acidimicrobiales bacterium | reverse complement strand
CTCGTCCTGCCCCCGCCCCGCAACGGCGGCGCGGCGGCGGGCCTGCGGGTGGCCACGTGGTTCGACGACCCGTACTGCCCGATCGCGTCCGACACCCGGGCGCTGCTCGACCGGGCGGCCGAGGCGTTGGCCGGCGCGGGCGCGCAGGTGGCCCCGGTGGCGCCGCCGGCGGGCCTGTCCGAGCTGGTGCCGCTGTGGGAGCGCCTGGTGCTGCCGATCCTGTCCGCAGGGCTGGACGACGCCACGTTCGCTTCCTTCGCGGCCGTCGAGGCCACGCCGGTCGACCCCGGCGAGGACCACAGCGCCCGGTCCCTGCGGGCCATCACCGCCCGCCACCGGTCGTGGCTCGCCGCCAGCGAGCACCGCCACCGGCTGCGCCACCGGTTCGCCGCGTTCTTCGAGGACCACGACGTGCTGCTGGCGCCGGTGATGCCGACGGCGGCGTTCCCCCACGACACCGAGCGCCACATGCTCGAGCGAACGATCGAGGTCGACGGGGCCGTCCGCCCCTACCTCGACGGGCTGAGCTGGAACGGCGGCGTCGGCGTCCTGCTGCTGCCGGTGGCCACGCCCCCGATCGGCCGCACGCCCGCGGGCCTGCCGGTGGGCGTCCAGGTGATCGCCCCCCAGTACCACGACCGCACGGCCGTGGCGGTGGCCGGCCACCTCGAGTCGCTGCTCGGCGGCTTCGTCCCCCCACCGGGGTTCTGAAGATCGATTTGGCGGCTCTCACGTCGCGATGGCGCCGTGGGAGCCGCCAAATCGCTGACCGGGAGGCTCGCTTGTGACCACGTGAACAAGCGGCGGTAGCATCCGGCCGTATGGCCGAGGGCACCAAGCGGCAGGCACGGAAGATCCCCGAGGCCACGGTGGCGCGGCTGCCGCTCTACCTCCGCAGCCTGCTGGAGGCCGCGGGCGACGGCACGCCGACCATCTCGTCCGAGCGCCTGGCCGAGCTGTCGGGCGTGAACGCGGCCAAGGTCCGCAAGGACCTGAGCTACCTCGGCAGCTACGGGACCCGGGGCGTCGGCTACGACGTCGAGTACCTCCTGTTCCAGATGAGCCGGGAGCTGGGCCTCACCAAGGACTGGCACGTCGTCATCGCCGGGCTCGGCAACCTCGGCCACGCCCTGGCCAACTACGGCGGGTTCGGCGACCGGGGCTTCCCGGTGGCCGCCCTGGTCGACGCCGACCCCCGGGTGGTCGGCACCGACATCAACGGCATCACCGTCCGCCACGTCGACGAGCTGGGCGACATCGCCACCGAGCACCACATCGCCATCGGGATCATCGCCACCCCGGCGGCCGCCGCCCAGGAGGTGGCGGACCGGATGATCGCGGCGGGCGTGAGCTCGATCCTCAACTTCGCCCCCACGATCGTGACCGTGCCGCCCGAGGTCTCGCTGCGCAAGGTCGACCTGGCCGTCGAGCTCCAGATCCTCAGCTTCTACCAGCAGCGCAAGGCGGCGGCCGACGGCGCCGGGGCGCGGCTGGCGGCGGCGGAGGCGGCCCCCAAGCCCCCGAGCTGACCCGTGCCCGTCGACCATCCGCTGTACCCCGTCAACCTGGTCGTCGCCGGGCGGCCGTGCCTGGTGGTGGGCGGCGGCCGGGTGGCGCTCGGCAAGGTGCGCGGCCTGGTGGAGGCCGGCGCCCGGGTCACGGTGGTGGCGCCCGAGGTTGTCCCGGACCTCGCCGGCCTGGCCGGCATCGAGATCCACCGGCGGGAGTACCGCCGGGGCGAGGCGGCGGGCTACCGCCTGGCCGTGGCCGCCACCGGCGACCCCGCGGTCAACCAGGCCGTCTACGACGACGGCGAGGCCGCCGGTGTGTGGGTCAACGCCGCGGACGACCCCGACCGGTGCAGCGTGGTGCTGCCCGCCCGCATCCGCCAGGGGCGCCTCACCGTCACGGTTTCGACGGGCGGCCACAGCCCGGCGGTGGCATCATGGCTGCGGGAACGGCTGGCCGGCGAGCTGGGGCCGGAATACGACCAGCTCATCGGCCTGTTGGCCGAAGCGAGAACAGAGGTGCAGGCCAGGGGTCTCGGGACCGAGGAGCTCGATTGGCGACGGGCCCTCGATTCGGGAATCCTTGACCTCGTACGAGCCGGTCGGCTCGATGCTGCCAAGGAGCGCTTGCGCGCGTGTCTGTCGTCGTCATCGGATTGAACCACCGCACCGCCCCGCTCGACCTGCTCGAGCGGATGGCGGTCGCCGGCGGCCAACTCCCCAAGGCGCTCCACGACCTCTGCACCCGGCCCAACCTCAGCGAGGCCCTGGTCCTGTCGACGTGCAACCGCACCGAGGTCTACGCGGTGGCCGAGCGGTTCCACGGCGCCTACAGCGACATCCGCGGCTTCCTCGCCGACTTCTCCTACCTGCCGCCCGAGGACTTCGCCGACCACCTCTACGTGCACTACGACACCGCGGCGGTGTCCCACCTGATGTCCGTCACCGCCGGCATCGACTCGGCCGTGCTGGGCGAGAGCGAGATCCAGGGCCAGGTCAAGCTGGCCTGGGAACGCGCCCGCGACGAGGGGGCCGCGGGCCCGGCGCTCAACCTGCTGCTCCGCCACGCGCTCGCGGCCGGCAAGCGGGCCCGCTCGGAGACCGGCATCGCCCGCAACATCGCCTCGGTGTCCCAGGCCGCGGTGGCCATGGCCGGCGAGCGGCTGGGCGGCATCGCCGGCACGACCGTCCTGGTGCTCGGGGCCGGCGAGATGGGCGAGGGCATGGCCGTGGCGCTGGCCGGCGCCGGGGCCGGCAGGGTCCTGGTGGCCAACCGGACGCCGGGCCGGGCCGGGGCGCTGGCCGCCCGCGTCGGCGGTGAGCCGGTGCCGCTGGTCGAGCTGCCCGAGCACCTGGCCGCCGCCGACGTCCTGCTGACCTCCACGGGATCGCAGGCGCCCATCCTCGAGCGGGGCGACGTCGAGCCGATCATGGCCGGCCGGGACCGCCGGCTGCTCATCGTCGACATCGCCATGCCCCGCGACGTCGACCCCGAGGTCGCCGAGGTGGGGGGCGTGACGCTGCTCGACATGGACGACCTGCGCCGGTTCACCGCCTCGGGCGTCGCCGAGCGGCGCCGCGAGGTGGCGGCCGTCGAGGCCATCATCAACAGCGAGATCGACCGCTACCTGGGCGCCACCTCGGCCCGGGAGGTGGCGCCGATGATCGTGGCGCTGCGGCAGCGAGCCGAGTCCCTGCGGGTGTCCGAGCTCGACCGGTTCCGGGGTCGCTACGACGAGCTCGATCCCCGCCAGGTCGAGCTGGTCGAATCCGTGACCAGGGGCCTCGTGGCCAAGCTGCTCCACCAGCCGACGGTCGTGCTCAAGGAAGCCGCCGGCAGCCCCCGCGGCGACCGCCTCGTGGCCGCGCTGCGCGAGCTGTTCGAGATCGAGGGCTGATCCGCCGTGAAGCTCCGGGTGGCCACCCGGGGGTCCGCCCTCGCCCGGTGGCAGGCCGATCACGTCGCCGCCCTGGTGCGGGCGGCCGACCCCGCCATCGAGGTCGAGGTCGTCGTGGTCGAGACCGGCGGCGACCGCCGGCTCGACGTCCCGATCTGGGAGCTGGGCGGCAAGGGCGTGTTCGTCAAGGAGATCCAGGCCGCGGTGCTGGACGGCCACGCCCACCTCGCGGTCCACTCCGCCAAGGACCTGCCCTCGGTCACGCCGGAGGGGCTGGTGATCGCGGCCGTGCCCGAGCGGGCCGACGTCCGCGACGCCCTGGTGGGCCGGGCGCTGGGGGACCTGCCCGAGGGGGCGGTCGTGGCCACGGGATCGCTGCGGCGCCGGGCCCAGCTCGCCCACGTACGTCCGGACCTGCGGTTCGTGGGGGTGCGGGGCAACATCGAGACCCGGGTCGCCCGGGCCGGGCAGGACGGCGTCGACGCCGTGGTGGTGGCAGCCGCCGCCCTCGACCGGCTGGGCTGGGCCGACCGCATCGCCGAGCGGCTCGACGTGGACGTGGTGCTGCCCCAGGTGGGGCAGGCGGCGCTGGCGGTCGAGTGCCGCGCCGACGACGACGAGGTCCGCAGCGCCCTGGAGCGCATCGAGCACGGCCCCACCCGCCGGGCCGTCGACGCCGAGCGGGGCTTCCTGGCCGAGCTGGGCGGCGATTGCTCGGTGCCGGCCGGGGCCCATGCCACCATCGCCGGCGACACCGTGCGGATCCGGGGCCTGGTGGCCTCGGTCGACGGCGCCACGGTGGAGTGCTACGAGACGTCCGGCCCCGCCGCGGCGGCCGCGGCGCTGGGCCGTTCGGTCGCCCGCCACCTCCTCGACGAGCAGGGCGGGGCCAAGCTGCTCGACCGATGACGGTCCACCTGGTCGGCGCGGGCCCCGGGGACCCGGGGCTGCTCACGGTGCGGGCGCTCGACGTCCTGCGCCGGGCCGACCTGGTCGTCTACGACCGGCTGTCGCAGGAGTCCCTGCTCGACCTCGCGCCCCCGGGGGCCGAGCGCATCGACGTCGGCAAGGCGCCGGGCCATGTCCGGCTGTCCCAGGAGGACATCAACGCCCTGCTGGTCGAGCGCGGTCGCCGGGGCGAGGCCGTGGTGCGGCTCAAGGGCGGCGACCCCTTCGTGTTCGCCCGCGGGGGCGAGGAGGCCGCGGCCCTGGCGGACGCGGGGGTGCCGTTCGAGGTGGTGCCGGGCATCACCTCCGCCATCGCGGTGCCCGCCTACGCCGGCATCCCCGTCACGCTGCGGCACTCGTCGACCAGCGTCACCATCGTCACCGGCCACGAGGACCCGGCCGCGGGCGAGGACGGCACCGTCGACTGGACGGCGGTCGCCCGTGTCGGGGGGACCATCGTCATCCTCATGGGCGTGGCCCGCATCGGGCGCATCGCCGAGGCGCTGATGGCCGGAGGCCGGTCGCCCGACACGCCGGTGGCCGCCGTGCAGTGGGGGACCCGCCCCGAGCAGCGCACCGTCCGGGCCACGCTGGCCACCATCGGGACGGCCGCGCTCGGCACGCCATCGACGATCGTGGTCGGCGACGTGGCCGCCTGCGACCTGGCCTGGTTCGAGAACCGCCCGCTGATGGGGCGGCGGGTCGTCGTGACCCGGGCCCGTGAGCAGGCCAGCGAGCTGGTGGCCCGGCTGTCCGCGCTGGGGGCGGCCACGGTCGAGGTGCCCGCCATCGAGATCGGCGACCCGGACGACGGCGGCGCGGCACTGGCCGGGGCCGTGGACCGCATCGGCGACTACGACTGGGTCGTGCTGACCTCGCCCAACGGGGCGCGGCGGCTGCTGGGGGCGCTGGCCGCCGCGGGCCGGGACGCCCGGGCGCTCGGCGGGGTGCGGCTGGCGGCCATCGGCCCGGGCACGGCCAAGGCGCTGGCGTCGGCCCGGCTGGTGCCGGACCTGGTGCCGGAGCGGTTCGTGGCCGAGTCGCTGCTGGCCGCCTTCCCGGCGGCACCGCCCGGCGGGGGCCGCGTGCTGCTGGCCCGGGCCGCGGTGGCCCGCGACGTCCTGCCCGCCGGGCTGGCGAAGGCGGGGTGGGCGGTCGACGTGGTCGACGCCTACCGCACGCGGGCGGTCCCGCTCGACGAGCGGCAGGCGGCCGCGCTGGCCGAGGCGGAGATCGTCACCTTCACGTCGTCGTCCACGGTCACCAACCTGCTGGCCGCCGCGGGCGGGCACCCCCTGCCGCCGGTGGTGGCGGCCATCGGCCCGGTCACGGCGGCCACCGCCCGGGACCGCGGCCTGGCGGTGGACGTGGAGGCCGGGGTGCACACGATCGACGGGCTGGTCGACGCCCTGCTGGCCTGGGCCGCCGACCACCCGAGCCGGCCATGACCCTGCCCGGCGCGCTGGTCTTCGACTTCGACGGCCTGGTGCTCGACACCGAGACCTGTACGTACGAGTCGGCGGTGACGATCTTCCGGGAGCACGGCGTCGACCTCGACCTGGCCTGGTGGCAGTCGATCCTGGGCACGGCGAACCACCCGCACTGGACCGACGTCCTGGCCGCGGCGGTCGACCGGCCCATCGACAGGGCCGCGCTCAAGGTGCAGCGCGAGGAGCTGCGCATGGCCCGGCTGACGGAGCTGCCGCCGTGCGCGGGGGTCGTCCCGCTGCTGGACGAGGCGCAGGCGGCGGGGGTGCCCAACGCCGTGGGCTCGTCGTCGCCGGCCGAGTGGGTCGTGGGCCACCTCGACCGCCTGGGCCTGCTGGACCGGTTCGCGGTGGTGGCGACGTCCGACGACGTGGGCGGCGATCCCCGGCGCACCAAGCCGGCACCGGACATATTCCTGGCCGCGGCCGAGGCCCTGGGCGTCGAGCCGGCGGCGTGCGTGGTGCTGGAGGACTCGCCCAACGGCGTCCTGGCCGCTCGGGCGGCGGGGATGCCGGTGGTGGCCGTCCCCGGCCCCATGACCGCCGACCTCGACTTCGGCGCCGCCGACCTGGTGGTCGAGTCGCTGGTCGGCGTCTCCCTGGACATCCTGGGCGCCCTGGTGGCCTGACGCCGGCGGCCCCCGACGAGGGCGTCGCGAACGATCTGGCGGCGTACGCTCCGAGATCTCGGCGCGTACGCCGCCAAATGGCCGGTCGGAGGCCGGTTTGTCACCGGCGGAGGCGGTATCGCCCCCATGTGTCGCGTGTGCTTGACTGTCAGACGACCGTTTCGGCCATCGGAGGGCGGTACGGGACAAGATACCCAGGGGGGCCACCCCGGTCCGGACCCAAGCCGGGGATCGAGAGGGCGCGTGTCACTGCTGACCGTCAACAACGTAGGCGTGCGGTTCGGGGGCGTGGTCGCCCTCGACGACCTGTCCTTCACCGTCGAGCCCGGCCGCATCTGCGCGCTCATCGGGCCCAACGGGGCGGGCAAGACGACACTGTTCAACGTGCTCAGCCGGCTCTACCAACCCAACGCCGGCACGGTGACCTTCGACGGCCACGACCTCCTCCACGTGCCGTCCCACAAGATCGTCCGGCTGGGCCTGGCCCGCACGTTCCAGAACGTCGCCCTGTTCCCGGCCCTCACCGTGCTGGAGAACGTGCTCACCGGCGCCCACGCCCTCGGGCACGTCGGCTTCGGTCGCTCCATGGTGCGCCTGGGGGCGGCCCGGGAGGAGAAGCGCCTCCGCAGCCGGTGCCTCGACCTGCTCGACCGGCTCGACCTGGTCGGCCTCGCCCACCGGCCGGTGGCGGGGCTGCCCTTCGGCACGCTCAAGCGCATCGAGTTCGCCCGGGCGCTGGCCACCGACCCCCAGCTGCTGATGATGGACGAGCCCGCCAACGGCCTCACCCACAGCGAGGTCGACGAGCTGGGCGAGACCATCCGGTCCATCCGTGACCAGTTCGACCTCACGATCCTGCTGGTGGAGCACCACATGGCCATGGTGATGGCGATCTCGGACCACATCGTGGTCCTCGACTTCGGCCGCAAGATCGCCGAGGGCCCGCCCGACGCGGTCCGCAACGACCCGATCGTCATCGAGGCGTACCTCGGGGCACCCGCATGAGCCTCCTGACGCTCGAGAACGTGAGCGGCGGGTACGGCCAGGTCCAGGTGCTGCACGACATCGACCTCAGGGTCGAGGAGGGGCACGTGGCCGTCGTGCTGGGCGCCAACGGAGCAGGCAAGACCACGACGCTCCGGGCCATCAGCGGCATGATCCGCGCCCACGGCAGCATCGTCTTCGACGGCGCGTCCCTGGTCGGCAAGTCGCCGGAGGCCGTGTCCCGGATGGGCATCGCCCACGTCCCCCAGGGCCGCGGCACCTTCAGCGAGCTGACCGTCGACGAGAACATGCGCATCGGTGCCGTCAACCGCAAGGACCGCGAGATCGCGGCCGACCTCGACCGCTGGTACTCGGTCTTCCCCCGCCTGGGCGAGCGCCGCCGCCAGGAGGCGGGCAGCATGAGCGGCGGCGAGCAGCAGATGCTGGCCCTGGCCCGGGCCATGATGTCGAGGCCCCGCCTCTTGCTGCTCGACGAGCCGTCGCTCGGCCTGGCCCCGCTCGTCACCCGCGAGCTGTTCGCCCACCTGGGTGACCTCAACCGGGAGGAGGGCCTGACCATCCTCGTCGTCGAGCAGAACGCGAACCTCGCGCTCGACATCGGCCACTGGGGCTACGTGCTGGAGACCGGCCGCATCGCGGTGCAGAACGCCGCCGACAAGCTCCACGACGACGAGGCCGTCCGCAAGGCCTACCTGGGGTTCTGACATGGAACTATTCATCGAGCAGGTCTTCAACGGCATCGGCAACGGCGTGGTCTACGGGTCGGTGGCCCTGGCCCTGGTCCTCATCTTCCGGACCACGGGCGTGCTCAACTTCGCCCAGGGCGAGATGGCGCTGTTCTCGACCTACATCTCCTGGAAGCTGACCACCGAGGGCATGCCGGTCGTCGGCGCCATCGCCGTGTCGATGGTCATCGCCTTCATCGCCGGTGCCGCCATCGAGCGCACACTCATCCGCCCGGTCGAGACCGCTCGCAGCCCGCTGAACGTGGTCATCGTCACCCTCGGCCTGTTCCTGGCCCTCAACTCGCTGTCCCAGCTCTTCTTCGGGACCGACCCGCAGGTGATGCCGTCGCCCTTCCCGGCGGGCAGCACCGAGATCCTGACCGCCACCGTGCAGAAGGAGACGATCGGGCTGATCGTCGTGCTCCTGCTCGAATGCGCGTTCCTGTGGTTCCTGCTGCAGAAGACCCGCCTCGGGCTGAAGCTGCGGGCGGTGGCGGCCAACCCCGAGTCGGCCCGGCTGCACGGCATCCGCGCCGGCACCATGCTCATGCTGGGCTGGTCGATGTCGGCGGCGCTCGGCGCCCTGGCCGGCTCGCTCGTCGCCAGCGAGCGGACGGGCTTCGACGCCACGCTGATGCAGACGATCCTGGTCTACGCGCTGGCGGCCGCCGCCCTCGGAGGCTTCACCAGCATCTGGGGCGCGGTGATCTGCGGGCTGCTGGTGGGCGTCGCCGACGCCCTCACCATCCAGTACATCGACCCGCTGAACGGCATCGAGGTGGTGCTGCCCCTCGGGCTGATCCTGGTGGTGCTGGTGGTGATGCCCAACGGCCTGTTCGGGCGGCGCACGGTGGAGAGGGTCTGATGACGACCGACCAGACGGGCGCGGCGACAGAGCCGATGATGGGCGGGGCCCCGACCGACGCCGAGGAGCCGGCGGCGCCGGGGGTGCGGCCCGGCCTGTGGCCCGCCGTGCCGCGGGAGGTGACCATCGCCAAGGTGGTCATCGGCGTGGTGCTGTCCGCCGCCGCGCTGTACGCGCCGTTCTACTTCGAGCCGACGGTCAACCGGCTGCTGTCCCAGGCCATCTACATCGCCATCGCGGCGATGGGGCTCAACCTCCTCACCGGCTTCAACGGCCAGGTCTCCATCGGCCACGGGGCCTTCTACGGGGTGGGGGCGTTCACCAGCGCCATCCTGATGATCGACTACGGCTGGACCTTCGAGGCCACGATCCTCGTCTCGGCGCTGATCAACGGCGTGTTCGGCCTGCTGGTGGGCCTGCCGGCCCTGCGGGTCCGTGGCCTCTACCTGGCGCTGGTGACGCTCGGCCTGGCCGTGCTGTTCCCCCGCGTCGCCCAGAAGTTCGTCGACGGCACCGGCGGCGTGGCCCTGCTGCGCCCGCCCCGCAGCGGCTTCTCGTCGCTGATCGACGGCCTGGACGACGACCAGTGGGCCTACTTCCTCAGCCTCGGCATCATGATCGTGCTGTTCGTGCTCGCCTGGAACCTGGTCCGGGGGCGCGTCGGACGGGCCATGATCGCCGTGCGCGACCAGGAGCTCGCCGCCACCACCGTGGGCGTGAACCTGGCCGGAACCAAGGTCGCCACCTTCGCCATCAGCGCCGCCTACGCCGGCGTCGCCGGGTCGCTGTCGGTGATGATCGACCGGCTGGCCGACGGCACCAACCCCATCCTCTACTTCCAGCGGTCCATCGAGTTCCTGGTGGCCATGACGATCGGCGGTGCGGCCACCATCCTCGGCCCCGCGGTCGGGGCGCTGGTGCTCGTGCTGCTGCGCCGCAACACCGAAGACCTGATCGAGGGCAAGGAGATCCTGGCGCCCGCGCTCTACGGCGCCGCGCTCATCGCCATCGTGTTCGTGCTGCCCGAAGGGCTGGTCGGTGGCGTCCGCCGCCTGCTGGCCCGGCTCGGTCGGCGCTCGTCGGCGAAGGGAAGGCCGCCGACCCGTCCCATCCCTGACGACAGCCAATGACCTAGGAGGGCCACATGAGAGGACCGAAGTTCCGCATCGTCGCCGCGTTGCTGGCGCTGGCACTGGTCGGTGCCGCGTGCAGCGGCCGCGACGACGATGACACCGCCACCGACGAGGACTCGGGCGAGGAAGCCGCCGGCGGGTCGAGCATCGACACCGCCGACTGCGTCGCCGACCCGACCGCCGAGATCGAGGGCGACGAGATCAAGCTCGTGTCGAGCTACCCGCAGTCGGGCGCCACCGCGGCGTTCAGCCAGATCGCCCGGGGCTGGAAGGCCTACTTCCAGATGGTGAACGAGGCGGGCGGGATCGAGATCGCCGGCAACACGTACACCATCGTCACCGAGGACAAGGACGACCAGTACAACCCGGCCACCACCGCCCAGAACATCGACGAGCTGGTCGGTGCCGACGGCGAGAACGCCTTCGCCACCTTCAGCGTCGTGGGCACGGCCAACAACCTGGCCATCCGCGACCAGCTCGGTGAGCTGTGCGTGCCGAACCTGTTCGCGGCCACGGGTGCGCCGATCATGGGCAGCGAGGACTACCCGTGGACGCTGGGCTCGTCGCTGTCGCCCTACTCGCTCGAGGGCAAGGCCTTCGCCGACCTGCTGGCGGACGAGAACCCGCAGGCCAAGGTGGCGATGCTCGTCCAGGACGACGACTTCGGCACGGCCTACGAGGAGGGCTTCCAGGCCGCGATCGAGGGCACCGACATCGAGGTCGTCAAGGTCGAGCGCTACTCGACCGGCGCCACCGAGGTGTCCGCCCAGATCACCAGCCTGGCGGCCACCGGCGCCGACGCCTTCTTCAACGGCGGCACGCTGCTGGCGTGCCCCGACGCGCTGACCAAGGCGGCGGCGGCCAACTGGACGCCGATCACCTGGATCTCGGCCACCTGCACGTCGAAGACGCTGATGGGCGTGGCCGGCCCGGCCGGCAACGGCGTGTACAGCTACACCAACCTCAAGGACCCGCTGAACCCCGACTGGGAATCGGACGAGGCGATGATGGAGTACCGCGAGAAGGTGGGCCAGTACCAGCCCGAGGCCGACCTCGACAACGGCATCGTCGGCTACGGCTGGACCCAGGCCGCGCTCCTGGTGGAGATGCTGGAGTCGGCCGAGGCCCCCACCCGGCTGGCCGTGATGGAGGCCATGCGCGACTTCGAGGCGTCGGAGCTGGGCCTGCTGCTGCCCGGCGTGACGGTGAAGACCGGCGAGGGCGACGCGTTCCTCGGCGAGGCGTACAACACCATGCAGTACGAGTTCACGGCGGCCGATGCCCGGAACCACTTCGTGCTCCTGGGCGAGGTGACCGACCTGGAGGGCCAGACCACCGATCTGACCCCTGAGGAGCTCATCAACGGCTGACCTGCGGGTCGACCGTCTCCGCGCGGGGAGGGGCGTCACAGGACGCCCCTCCCCGTGCGCGTCAAGTGACCATTGGTGCGCGCCATGGACGAGCGCGTCGAGCGGCCCAATGGTCACTATCGACCGCGGCGGCGCGTCCGTACGATCACCCTGCTCGGTCACCGCACGATCGGTTGGGGGTACGGCATGTCGGGTCCGTCGCGTCGCGCGTTCTTGTCCGGGGTCGGGGCGTCGGCGGCCGGTGCCGTGCTGCTGCCGGGATGAGCGGACTCCGGGCGCTGGTGGCCGCGGCCCTGGCGGTGGCGGTCGCCGCCGGGTGCGGGGACGGGGAGGGCGGCATGTTGGCGACCGGCGAGCCGACCACGAGCGAGGCGGTGACGACGGCGCCGGCCGGCCAGCCGGGATGGCCCGTCCGGACCGCCCCGGGGTCCGCGTGGACGCTGACGGTGACGCGGGACGATGACCTCGCCACGGCGGTGGCCTCCGCGCTTCACGAGGGCGGCCTGGAGCCCCGGGCGCTGGAGGCGTGGCAGGTGACCGAGGTCGCCACCGGCGCCATCGTGGCGGTCGGGGACGCGGTTCGCTTCGACCTCGCTGGGGTGCCGGCCCTGGTCGACCTGTCGGGCGCGCTGCTCGGCGGTGGCGAGGCGGGCCCGCCGGCGCCGGCCGACATGGCGGGCGTGGCCGCGCTGGTCGTGGCGGGGCCCGAGGGCCCGACCTCGATCCTCCTGGGCGCGGGCGACGTGGCGGTCACCCTGCGGGCCACGGCCGCCATGCCGCCTGGGGACCTCGAGCGGCTGGCGAGCGAGATCGCGGGCGCTATGGGGCCGGGGTAGGGACGCCGAGGGTGGGTGTCCTCGTTCGCGTCTAGGGCACGGCCCACCGGCCGTCGTAGGCTCGTGTACGTGAGTTTTCCTCAGCGCCGGCTCCGCCGGCTCCGCCGCACGCCGGCGATGCGCAGGTTGGTGGCCGAGACCCGGTTGAGCGTCGACGACCTCATCGTGCCGCTCTTCATCAAGGAGGGCATCGACTCCCCCCGGGAGATCGCCTCGCTGCCGGGCGTGGTGCAGCACTCCCGCGAGTCGCTGCGCAAGGAGGTGCACGAGCTGGCCACCGAGGGCGTGCCGGCCGTCATCCTCTTCGGCCTGCCCGCCACCAAGGACCCCGAGGGCAGCCAGGCCTGGCACCCCGAGGGCATCGTCCAGGTGGCGCTGCGCGACCTGCGGGCCGACATGGGCGACGACCTGGTCCTCATGGCCGACCTGTGCCTCGACGAGTACACCGACCACGGGCACTGCGGCGTGATCGACGAGCACGGCGGCGTCGACAACGACGCCACGCTCGACCTCTACGCGCAGGTGGCCGAGGCCCAGGCCGAGGCGGGCGCCGACGTCGTGGCCCCCAGCGGGATGATGGACGGCCAGGTGGCCACCATCCGCGACGCCCTCGACGAGGCGGGCGCCGAGCAGGTGGCGATCCTGGCCTACGGGGCCAAGTACGCGTCGGCGCTCTACGGGCCCTTCCGCGAGGCCGTCGACGTCACCATCGCCGGCGGCGGCGACCGCAAGGCCTACCAGCAGGACCCCCGCAACGGCCGGGAGGCGCTGGAGGAGATCCGGGCCGACCTGGCCGAGGGCGCCGACATGGTCATGGTCAAGCCGGCGCTGGCCTACCTCGACGTCCTGGCCACCGTGCGGGCCGAGGTGGACGTGCCCCTGGCGGCGTACCACGTGTCGGGCGAGTACGCCATGGTCAAGGCGGCGGCCGAGCGGGGCTGGATCGACGGTCCGGCGGTCATGCTCGAGCACCTGACCGCCATCCGGCGGGCGGGCGCCGACATGATCCTCACGTACGCGGTCCGGGACGTCCTCGACCACATCCGCTGACGCGACCCCAGCCCTAGGCTGGCGGACCGTGGCAACCAACCGAGAGCTCTTCGCCCGGGCCGAGCAGGTCATACCCGGCGGCGTGAACAGCCCCGTGCGGGCCTTCCGGGCGGTGGGTGGGACGCCGTACTTCGTGGCCCGGGGCGAGGGCCCCTACGTGTGGGACGTCGAGGGCCGGCGCTACGTCGACCTGGTGCAGTCCTACGGGGCCATCATCGCCGGGCACGCCCACCCGGCCATTGTCGAGGCGGTCCAGCGGGCGGCCGCCGACGGCACCAGCTACGGCGCCCCCACCGCCCGGGAGGTGGCGCTGGCCGAGCAGATCTGCGCCCGGGTGCCGTCCTGCCAGATGGTGCGCCTCGTGTCGAGCGGCACGGAGGCCACCATGTCGGCCATCCGGGTGGCCCGGGGGTTCACCGGCCGGCCCACGGTGGTGAAGTTCGCCGGCAACTACCACGGCCACGGCGACCTGCTGCTGGCCGAGGCCGGCAGCGGCCTGGCCATGCTGGGCCTGCCGGGCTCGGCCGGCGTCACGCCCAACGCGGTGGCGGACACCCGGGTCGTGCCCTACAACCGGGTCCCGGAGCTGGACGAGCGCACCGCCTGCGTGATCGTCGAGCCGATCGCCGCCAACATGGGGCTGATCCCGCCCGAGCCGGGGTTCCTGCCCGCCCTGCGCGAGGAGTGCGACCGGGTGGGGGCGCTGCTGGTGTTCGACGAGGTCATCACCGGCTTCAGGGTGGCCCGCGGCGGAGCCCAGGAGCTGTTCGGCGTGGCCCCCGACCTGACCACGATGGGCAAGGTCATCGGCGGCGGCCTGCCCGTCGGCGCGTACGGCGGGCGCGCCGACGTGATGTCCACCGTGGCGCCGCTGGGGCCCGTGTACCAGGCGGGCACCCTGTCGGGGAACCCGCTGGCCACGGCGGCCGGCCTGGCCGTGCTCGACCTGTTGGACGACGGCGCCTACGACCACCTGCGGGAGCGGGCGGCCACGCTGGCCGGGCACCTGCGGGACGGGCTGGCGGCCGCCGGGGTGCCCGCGGTGGTGCCGGTGGCCTCCACGCTCGTGGGCCTCTACCTCGGCTCGGCCCCGCCCGCCGACTACGACGGCGCCCGGGCCACCGACGAGGCCGCCTACGCCCGCCTGTTCCACGGGCTGCTGGACGCGGGGGTGGCGCTGGCGCCGGGCGCCTACGAGGTGATGTTCCCGGGCCTGGCCCACAGCGACGAGGTGCTGGCGGAGGTGGCCGCGGCCGTCGGGCGCGCGGCCGGGCCGGTGCGTTCCGTGCCGATCGCTGGTAGCAACTGAGGACGTGATCCTCGACGACATCCCCGACCGCCTCGGATCGCTGGCGGGGCCCACCGCGTCCGCCCTCGCCGAGCTGGCCGACCGGGACGCCGTGGCCCGGGTCTGGGCCGGTGACCACACCCTGTGGCGGGACGATCCCACCGAGATCGCCGACCGGCTCGGCTGGCTGCCCGTGGTGGCCGACATGGCGGCCCGCCTCGACGACCTCGTCGCCCGCACGGCCGCGCTGGCCGCGCCCGTCGACCACGTGCTCGTGGCCGGCATGGGCGGGTCCAGCCTGTTCCCCGAGGTGGTGGCCCGCCACGCCCCGGCGGCCCCGGGCGCACCGACGCTCACCGTGCTCGACACCACCGACCCGTCGGCCGTGGCCCGCACCGGGGCCGCGCTGCCGCCCGACCGCACGCTGTTCGTGGCCGCCTCCAAGTCGGGCTCCACCGTCGAGACCCGCAGCCACCTGGCGTGGGCCTGGGACCGCCATCCCGACCCGGCCCGCTACGCGGTGATCACCGACCCCGGCAGCGAGCTGGCGGCGCTGGCCGCCGACCGGGGCTTCGCCGCCACTTTCGAGAACCCGCCCGACATCGGCGGCCGCTACTCGGCGCTGTCGCTGTTCGGCCTGGTCCCCGCCCTGCTGGCCGGGGCCGACGCCGCCGGGCTGCTGGCCTCGGCCGCGGCGATGGCCGACCGGCTGCGGGCGGCGCCCGCCGGCAACCCCGCCGCCCGGCTCGCCGCCACCCTGGCCGCCGGCGTCCGCCAGGGCCGGGACAAGCTGACCGTGGTCGTGCCCGAGGCCTACGCCACCTTCGGGCTGTGGCTGGAGCAGCTCCTGGCCGAGTCCACCGGCAAGGACGGCACCGGGATCGTCCCGGTCGTCGGCGAGCCGCTGGGCCCACCCGACGTGTACGGCGACGACCGGCTGTTCGTGGCGCTGGGTGGCACCACCGAACCGGGGGCCCTGGCGGCGCTGGCCGCCGCGGGCCAGCCGGTGGCGGTGCTGCCGGGCGCGGCCGACTTCGGCGACGTGGGCGGCCAGGTCCTGCTGTGGGAGATGGCCACCGCCCTGGCCGGGGCCCTGCTCGGCATCCAGCCCTTCGACCAGCCCGACGTGGCCGCGGCCAAGGCGGCCACCGCCAAGGTGCTCGGCGGCGACGCCCCCGGCATCGGCACCACGCCGCTCGCCGACCTGCTCGACCAGGTGCGGCCCGGCGACTACCTCGCCCTCCAGGCCTTCGTCGACCCCGGCAGCCCCGTGGTGGCGGAGCTCGACCGCGTGCGCCTGGGGCTGCGTGACCGCCTGCGGGTGGCCACCACGGTCGGCCTCGGCCCCCGGTTCCTGCACTCCACCGGCCAGCTCCAC
>DASSUD010000030.1:0-4249 GCA_035707385.1 Acidimicrobiales bacterium | reverse complement strand
ATCCGGGTGGCACCGCCCGGCGTCCCCATCCACACGCCCGCCTTCGCGGCCTTCGCCGGCGGTCCCGAGGGCGACGCCGCCGTGCTCGACGGGGCGAAGGCCCTGGCCTGGACGGTGGCCGACCTGTGGCTCGACGGCGGGCTGCTCGACGTGGCCCGGGCCGAGTGGGACGCGGCGCGGGCGCAGCGGGTCGGCGACCCCCCGGAGGCATGACCCGACCGCCGCGGCATCCCCGGACCCGGCGGAGGACCGGCGTACGATCGTGCTCCCTATGACGGTCTATGTGAGCGAGGAGTTCACGCCCGCCGAGGCCGACGTCCTGCGGCGCTACTTCACCAACCTCGACGGGCCGGTGTTCGCCCTGGTCAACCTGCCCGAGGTGGTGAAGGGAGCCTTGTTCGCCCGCTACTCACGGTCGCCGAAGAGCCTGCGCCGGCTGTTCCTCGACGAGTTCGTGGGCGACCTCGACATCGCCGGCGACGCCAGCGTCGACGCCACCGTGGGGCTCCAGCGGGCCGAGGAGCTGTACGACCGGGTCTTCTTCGAGTACGGCGACGACTCCGTGGCCCAGCTCGGCGGGGTCCACCTGGCGTGCGAGCAGGCCTCCAACCTGCTCACCAAGGTGCTCGAGTGGGGCAGGCTCATGTCCTACCTCGAGCAGTCGACCCGCTACATCGCCTACGACGCCCGCATCGGCGGCCGCTACCGCTACTACCGCGACCCCGAGGTGCTGGGCAGCCCGCTCGGCCTGCGCTACGTGGGCGACATGGACCGCATGTTCGACACCTACGCGGGCATGACGTCCGTCATGCTCGACTACTTCCGGGAGCGGTTCCCGAAGCAGCCCGGCGACAGCGACTTCGTCCACCGCCAGGCGCTCAAGGCCAAGGCCCTCGACGCCGTGCGCGGCGCCCTGCCGGCGGCCTCCCTGTCCAACGTCGGCATCTACGGCACGGGACAGGCCTACGAGGCCCTGCTGCTGCGCATGCGGGCCCACCCCCTGCCCGAGGCCCGCAGCTACGCGGACCTGATGCTGACCGAGCTGCGCAAGGTCATCCCCAGCTTCCTCAAGCGGGTCGACCTGTCCGACCGGGGGGTGGCCGCCAGCACCTACCTCGCCACCACCCGCACGGCCACCGAGGAGATCGCGGCCCGCCTGTTCCCGGAGGGCGGGTCCACCGATCGCGGCGAGCCGCGCGTCGAGCTCGTCGACTTCGACCCCGACGGCGAGGTCAAGATGGTGGCGGCCATGCTCTACCCGTACACCGACCGGTCCGAGACCGAGATCGAGCGGCGGGTGCGGGACATGACGGTCGCCGAGCGGGTGGCCGTGGTGACGGCCTATGCGGGGGAGCGGACCAACCGCCGCCACCGCCCGGGGCGGGCGTTCGAGCGCACCGACTACCGCTTCGATGTTCTGGCTGACTACGGGGCGTTCCGGGACCTGCAGCGCCACCGGATGCTCACCGTGGAGTGGCAGCCCCTGTCGCCCCGGCACGGCTACACCCGGCCCGAGGCGGTCGAGGGCGCGGGCCTCGGCCCCACCTTCGACGAGGCGATGGAGCGGTCCGCCTCGCTGTACGAGGCCCTGGCCCGCCGGTTCCCGTCGCAGGCCCCCTACGCGGTGGCGCTGGCCTACCGGCTGCGCTTCGTGATGCAGATGAACGCCCGGGAGGCGATGCACCTCCTCGAGCTGCGCAGCGCACCGCAGGGTCACCCCGCCTACCGGTCGGTGGCCCAGCAGATGCACCGGCTGATCGCCGAGCAGGCCGGGCACCGGGCCGTGGCCGAGGCCATGACCTTCGTCGATCACAGCCCCGAGCCGCCGCTCGAGCGGTTGGCGGCGGAGCGCCGGGCCGAGCAGCGCCGCCTGTCCCGCTGACGCGCCCGACGTGTGATCTGTGTCACACCGCGTCCGGGGGCGCGGGTCGCTACCCTGACCGCCCTCGCAGAGCCCCGGTGAGCCCGCCGACCGCCGCGTGTCTGACCGCTGCGGGCAGCCTGTCTATGATCCGGCCGCGCATGGCCCACCCGTGAAGGACCCGATGGCTGACGACGACACCCCCGACGAAGAATTCGAGGCCGAAGACCTGGACGAGGACTTCAGCGACGAGCCGGAAGACCTGGCCGAGGACATCGAACCGGACGCGGACGACGCCGACGACACCTTCGCCGACGAGTTCGACGACACGGTGGTGGAGGTGGAGGTCGAGGTCGAGGCCGAGCCGGCGCCCATCCCCAAGGCGACCGCCACCAAGACCCGGCGCGCCGGCGAGGAGGACGAGGAGGAGGACGACGACGACGAGGTCGACCCGGACGACGTCGAGGCCGACCTCGACGCCATCCTGAAGGACCGCATCGCGGCCCAGCCCGAGGACGAGGACGACGACGAGGACGAACCGGTCGAGACCGACGACCGGGGCGACGGCACCGGCCGGATCCAGCCCAAGAAGGCCGACGAGTTCGTCTGCCAGTCGTGCTTCCTGGTGAAGCACCGGCGCCAGTTGGCGGACGAGGACCTGATGCTCTGCGTCGACTGCATCTGAGAGGATCGTGCCGTGAGCGACGACGACAAGACCCCGATCGACCAGCTCGTCGAGGGTGTGGCCGACCTGTTCGTCTACGCGCCGATCGGTCTGTTCTTCGAGGGGCCGTCCCTGGTGCCCAGGCTGGCCCGCCAGGGCCGGGTCCACGCCAACAACGCGCGCCTGTTCGGCCAGTTCGCCGTCAAGCACGGCGAGGCCGAGGTCCGCCGGCGGGTGGGCGAGGTCGAGCAGCAGGCGGTCGGGTGGCTCAAGCTGCTGGGCCTGGTGCCGGACGAGGGCGCCGACCGGGCCGCGACCCCCACCGGCGCCGCGGGGCAGGCGGCGCCCGAGCCCACCGTCGTCACCCGGCTCGAGCCCGCCTCGGGCAACGGCGAGACGCCGAGCGCCCCCGATGTCGCCGACCTGGCGATCCCCGACTACGACAGCCTGTCCGCCTCGCAGGTCGTCACGCGCCTCGACGGCCTCGGCCCCGACGAGCTGGAGGCCATACGGTCCTACGAGGCGGCCCACCGGGGCCGCAAGACCATCCTCAACAAGGTGGCCCAGCTCCAGGCGTGAGCGCCGTGCCCGCTCCCCACGAGGCGGCCCGGACCGCGGTCGCGGGCGACCTCGACGCGGTCGCGGCGCTGGCCGCGGCCGCCGCGGACGAGAAGCGCGAGCAGAAGGGCGGGCCCCTGTGGTGGCGGCGGGAGCGCCGCCAGGGCGACGTGGCCGCCGGGGTGGGGGCGGCGCTGGAGGCCGCGGACCACGAGTTGGCGGTGGGCACGCTCGACGGCACCGTGATCGGCTACGCCGTGGCCCGCGTCGAGCGGCTCGCCGACGGCGGCCTGCTCGGCGTCGTCGAGGACATCTACGTCGACCCGGGGGCGCGGGCGGTGGGGGTGGGGGAGGCCCTCATGGACCACGTGCTGGCGTGGTGCCGTGACCGGGGGTGCTTCGGGGTCGACAGCCTGGCCCTGCCGGGCGACCGCGCCACCAAGAACTTCTTCGAGTCGTTCGGGCTGGTGGCGCGGGCCATCGTGGTCCACAAGCCGCTGCCGTGAGCCCCCGCCCCGTGCTGGCCGCGGGGGCCGTGGCGGTGGAGGACGGGCGCCTGCTGCTGGTGCAGCGCGACCACGCGGCCGCCGGCGGCGGCCTGTGGGCCGTACCCGGCGGGCGGGTGGAGCCGGGGGAGCGGGTGCGGGAGGCGGCGGTGCGCGAGCTGCGGGAGGAGACCGGCCTCCGGGCCCGCTGCGGCGACCTCGTCGGCTGGGCCGAGCGCATCACCGGCGACGTCCACTACGTGATCCTCGACTTCCGGGTCGAGCTGCTCGACCCGCCGGGCGCGGCGGTGGCCGGCGACGACGCGGTCGCCCTGGCCTGGGTCCCGCTCGGCGAGGTGGCCGGCCACGACCTCGTGCCGGGGATGGCCGAGTTCCTCGTCGAGCACGGCGTGATCCCGGCCTGACGGCCCGCCGAACCGGCCGCGGCGTCAGGAGCGGGGGCGCTTCAGCAGCAGCGTAGGGCTCTCGGAGGCGCCCCCGTGCGCGAACAGGGTCACGTCGTCGCAGACCTCCCACCCGTCCTCGCCCAGTTGGTTGAGGCCCTGGAGCCAGGCGTCACCCCTCTGCATGAACACCGAGTAGGTCCGGTATTCCCAACGCGTGATCGGCATGCCGGTGAGGCTATTGCGGCCCGGCGCCGGAGCGGGCGCGGTCAGCGAC
>DASSUD010000029.1:0-6892 GCA_035707385.1 Acidimicrobiales bacterium | reverse complement strand
CCGGTCGATGTTGGCCTGCTCGCGGTCGACCTTGTTGATGGCCACCACGATCGGCACGCCCGCGGCCTTGGCGTGGTTGAGCGCCTCGACCGTCTGGGGCATGACGCCGTCGTCGGCCGCCACCACCAGCACCACGATGTCGGTGGCCTGGGCGCCGCGGGCGCGCATGGCGGTGAACGCCTCGTGGCCCGGCGTGTCGATGAAGGTGATCTGGCGCCCGTTCTTCTCGGTCTGGTAGGCGCCGATGTGCTGCGTGATGCCTCCGGCCTCGCCCTCGACCACGTTGGCGTTGCGGATGCGGTCGAGCAGCTTGGTCTTGCCGTGGTCGACGTGGCCCATGACGGTGATCACCGGCGGGCGGGGCTGGTGCTCCTCGCCGTCGTCGACGGCGAACAGCTCGTCGAAGCCGAGCTGGCGCTGCAGCTCGACCTCCTGCTCCTCGCCGGGGTCGACCAGGCGGATGTCCGCGCCAATCTCGGCGGCGAACAGCTCGATCATGTCGTCGGTCAGCGACTGGGTGGCCGTGACCATCTCGCCCTGCTGCATGAGGAAGCGGACGACGTCGGCCGCGGTGCGGTTGACCTTGGGACCGAGGTCCTGGGGCGTGGACGCCCGCTCGACCACGATCGTGCCCTCCGGCACCGGCGCGGAGGCCGGCGTGTAGGAGGGGGCCTCCATGGGCTGGAGCTCCTCGCGGCTGCGACGCCGCCGGCCACGCCGGCGCGGGGGCCGCTGGCCGCCACGCGGGCCGCCACCGGGGCGACCGCCACCACCGGGCGCGTTGCCGAAGGCGCCGGGGGGACCGCCACCGAAGCCACCGCCGGGGCGACCACCGCCGCCACCGCCGCCTCCGAAGCCGCCGGGGCGGCCGGCACCGCCGCCGCCACCCGCGCCGCCGGGGCCACCGGGACGGGTGCCGCTGCGACCGGGCGGGCCACCGCCGGGGCGGCCGCCACGCGAGGGCGCGGGGCCGCGGCCTCCCATGCCCGGAGGGGGCGGGATCGGCTTGCCGGAGTGCGAGGTGGGCGGGCCGGGCGGCGGCGGGATCGGCTTGCCCGACGAGGACGTGGGGGGCGCCTGGCCGGCCGACCCGGCGCCGTCGCCTGGCGGTGCCGCGGGCCGGGGCGCGCTCGAGGGCGGTGCGGGGCGGCCGGGCGGCGGGGCCGCAGGGCGGGGCGGCCGCGGCGGGCGCGGGCTCTGGCGCTCCGGCGCCCGGGGCGCGGTCGGCGCGCTGGCGGCGGACGCGGCAGCGGCCGGCGGGCGGGCGGCCTCGTCTTCCCGCCGGGGCGGGCGCGGCGGGTGCTCGCTGCCCGAGGAGGTGACCAGCCCGCGGCCCGGAGGGGGCGGCGGGGCGGGACGGCTGGTGGGCCGGGGCGGGGCGGCCGGCGGGGACGACGGCCGCGGGTTCCAGGCCTCGGACCGCCCGCCTCCCGGGGAGGGGGCGGGACGGGACGGCGCGGGGCGCGAGCCCGTGGCCGCGGGCGCCACCGGGGACGTCGCCGGTGCGTCGGGCGGCGGGGACGCCTTGGCGGCCGGCGCCGCCGCGGGCTCGGTCGTGCCCGACTCGGGCGGGGCGGCCTTGGCGGCCGGGGCCGCCGCCTTCTTGGGCGTCGCGGGGGTCTCGGGCGCCGCGGCGCGGCGGGACGGCGCGGCAGCCTTGGCGGCGGGCTTGGGCTCCTCGGGCTGGACCGCACGGACCATGCCGTCGCGCTCCGCACGCCGGCGGACGCGGTCGGCCTGCGCCTCCTCGATGCCCGAGGAGTGCGTCTTCACCCCGATACCCAACTTCAGTGAGAGGTCGAGGCACTCTTTGTTCGTCAGCCCGAGCTCGCGTGCGAGCTCATGGACCCGGATCTTCGCTGCCAAAGTTCTCTCTGACCAGCCCTTCGTCTCTCCCTAGGGCGCGGACCGCACACATCGTGGTGCGGATCGCGGCCCTCTATCCTCGCGCACAGCGTCGCCCGCAGACGAACGCTGCTCTCCGGCTGGGGCGCCTCAGTGCTTTTTGCTGCCCCGGAACGCCCGTGCGAACGCCCCGCGGCGGTCGGCCAGCACCCGACACGCCTCGACTGTGTCTCTGCAGAGCCAGGCTCCGCGTCCAGGTAGTGTACGACCCTCCCGGGGACTTCCCTCGGGGCCGGCCACGAAGCGGACCAGCGCGGACTGGGGCGCCCGGCGCCGACACCCGACGCAGGTGCGCACCGGGGCGACGGCGATGGCGCTACCCCTCGCCTTCCGTGGTGTCGGGGGCCGTCGCCCCGGCCTCCGGGACCTCCCCGCCGGCCGCATCGGTGGCCACCTCCGCGTCGGCCGCCGGCTCCCCGGCCGTGCCCTGGGGCTCGCCGGCGGGCTTGTCCTCGCCGTCGGGCTTCTCCTCGCCGTCCCCCTCGCCCTGGGCGGCCGCCGCCTCCCAGGCCTCGGCGGACAGGGCCGGGCCACCCTCGGCGGGCTGCCACACCTGCTCGCCCGAGTCGGGGTCGACCACCCACTCGCCCGCGGCCCAGTCCTGCTGGGCGTAGGCCTCCTCCTCGACGAGCTGGGTCTCGCTCTTGATGTCGACCCGCCAGCCGGTGAGCCGGGCGGAGAGCCGGGCGTTCTGGCCCTCCTTGCCGATGGCCAGGGACAGCTGGTAGTCGGGCACGATGACCTCGGCCACGCCGGAGGTCTCGTCGATGCGGACCTCCTTGACCTTGGCCGGCGACAGCGCCTTGGCCACGAACTCGTAGGGGTCGTCGCTGAACGGGACGATGTCGATCTTCTCGCCCCGCAGCTCGTTCACCACCTGGCGGACGCGCGCGCCCCGAGCGCCCACGCACGCGCCCACCGGGTCGACGTTGTTGTCGTTCGACCACACGGCGATCTTGGTGCGGTGCCCGGGCTCGCGGGCGCAGGCCTTGATCTCGACCACCCCGTCCGCGATCTCGGGGACCTCCAGCTTGAACAGCTCGAGGACCAGCCCGGGGTGGGTGCGGGACACGACGATCTGGGGCCCCTTGGAGGTGCGCCGGACCTCGACGATGTAGGCCTTCAGCCGGGTGTTGGCCTCGGGCCGCTCGTGCGGCACCTGCTCGGCCTGGGGCAGCAGGGCCTCGACGGGGCCGAGGCTCAGCAGCGTGTAGCGGCTGTCGCCCTGCTGGACGGTGCCGGTGACGATGTCGCCCTCGCGCCCCGCGTACTCCTCGTAGCGCAGCTCCCTCTCGGCCTCCCGGATGCGCTGGGTCATGACCTGGCGCGCCGTCTGGGCCGCGATGCGACCGAAGTCCTTGGGGGTCACGTCCAGCTCGGGGCCGTACGGCTCGCCGTCCTCGTCGATCTCCTGCGCGTAGACGCGGATGTCGAAGTTGGCGGGGTCGATCGTCACCCAGGCGTACTCGTGGGCACCCGGCATGCGCTTGTAGGCCGACTCGAGCGCGTCGGCCAGGGCGGCCATCAGGGTGTCGACGGCGATGCCCTTCTCTGCGGCGAGGGCCTGCAGCGCCTCCATGGTCTCGCTCATGACCGTTGATCCCTCTTCTCTCTCGCTTGGCGCCCCCCCGGCTTGGCGCCGGGGCCCCACTCGAAGGTGGTGCGGGCCCGCTCGATGTCGTCGTAGGCCAGGCGCCGGTCGACCGGCGCACCCTCGTCGCCGACCGTGCGCACGACGATGCCCTCGTCGTCGGCCTCGGTGAGCACGCCGGCCACCCGGCGGTCCTCCGCGGCCTCGGCCTCCCCGGGACGGACCTTGACCCTGACCGACTCGCCCACCGCGCCGGCGAAGTGCCGGGGCGTCCGCAGCGTGCGCTCCAGCCCCGGGCTGGTCACCTCGAGGGTGTACCGACCGCTGATGGGGTCGGCCTCGTCGAGGGCCCGGGACACGGCGCGGGTCACGTCGCTCAGCACGTCGAGGTCGAGCGGGCCGCCGGCGTCGACGACCACGCGCAGAACGGGGCCTGACATCTCGATGTCGTACAGGTCGAGGCTGCGCTCCGACAGGAGCGGAAGTACGACGCCACGGACACGGTCGACGACGGCCATCGGGCGCTACACCTCCTCCTGTCATACGAAAGGCGTGGGCACTGGCCCACGCCTTCGCTCGACGAATTCGAACGGAACGGAAGCTGAAGTATAGCGGGCGCGCCCCGCTCACTCACCGTCAGTGTTACCGGGCGTCAATAGGCGCGCGCCACCACCGCTACCAGGTCATCATCGTCGTCGGTCACGGGGAGTGAGCCGTCGGGCGCCATGAGGCAGCGCACGGTCACGCCCTTGCCCGCCAGCAGGGCCTCGCCCTCGCCCCGCACCACCCGCCAGGGCAGGCGGGCGAAGCCGCTCTGGGCGATCTCCAGCGCGTCGTCGAGGGTGGTGGCGTCGGCCGTGGCCGCGTCGCGGCGGGCCACCGCGGCCGCCAGCATGTCGGCCTGGATCACCTCGGTCAGCTCCGCCACGCGCCGGGCCACGTCGGACCGGGCCACCGGCACCTTCTCGCCGGTGTCGCGCCGCACCAGCGTCACGTTGCCCTCGGCCAGGTCCCGGGGGCCGACCTCGACCCGCACCGGCACGCCCTTCAGCTCCCAGTCGGTCGCCCGCCGGCCGAAGCTCTGCGCCAGCTGGTCGTCGAGCCGCACCCGGACCCCCGCGCCGGCCAGCTCGGCGGCCAGCGCCCGGGCCGCGTCCCCCGCCCCGCCGTCGTCCTTGACCAGCAGCACCACCACCTGGGTCGCCGCCAGCCGCGGGGGCACGACCAGGCCGGCGTCGTCGCCGTGGGTCATGATCAGCCCGCCGACCATGCGGGTCGAGGACCCCCACGACGTCGTCCAGCAGTACTGGGTGGCGCCGTCGGCGTCGAGGTAGGTGATGTCGAAGGCGCGGGCGAAGTTCTGCCCCAGCTCGTGGCTGGTGCCCATCTGCAACGCCTTGCCGTCCCGCATCATGGCCTCGCAGGTCAGCGTGTTGATGGCGCCGGCGAACCGCTCCGCCGCCGTCTTGCGGCCCACCAGCACCGGGATGGCGAGCACGTTCACCATGAAGTCCTCGTACACGTCCCGCAGGATCCGCACGGCGTAGGCGTTGGCATCCTCGCGGGTGGCGTGGGCGGTGTGGCCCTCCTGCCACAGGAACTCGCTGGTGCGCAGGAAGATGCGGGGCCGCAGCTCCCAGCGCACGACGTTGTTCCAGCAGTTCAGCAGCAGCGGCAGGTCCCGGTAGCTCTGGGTCCATTTCGCCATGTACTCGCCGATGACCGTCTCGCTGGTGGGGCGGACGACGATCGGCTCCTCCAGCTCCTTGCCGCCGCCGTGGGTGACGACCGCCAGCTCGGGGCTGAACCCCTCGACGTGCTGGGCCTCGCGGCGCAGGTAGCTCTCGGGGATGAACAGCGGGAAGTAGGCGTTCTCCGCCCCGGCCGCCTTGATGCGGGCGTCCATCTCGGCCTGGATGCGCTCCCAGATGGCATAGCCGTAGGGGCGGATGACCATGGTGCCGCGCACCGGCCCGTTCTCGGCGAGCTGCGCCTTGGACAGGACGTCCTGGTACCACCGGGGGAAGTCGTCGGCCTGCGCCGTGAGGACCTTCGCCATAGGGCGAGGATGGTACCGGCCCCCCGGGGCCGCCCAGGTCAGGACGCGGTGTCGGAGGCGACGGCCCGGCCCACCTGGTCGAAGGCGCCGGGGCCGCCCGTCAGGACGCGGTGTCTGTGTTGACGGCCCGGCCCACCTGGTCCAGGGCACCGTCGTCGAGCTCGTAGCGCAGGGTGGTCTGGCCGCTCGGGCAGCAGTTGGGGTCGTCGTCGCCGTAGCGGGTCCAGCGCACCACCAGCTGGCCGTCGTCGACCGACGTGTCGACCAGCGCCGGCGGCAGCGGGCCCGTGACCCGGGTGGACGGCTCGCCCAGCGTGTCGACGAGGACTGGCTCGTCGTCCTCGACCGACCACACCTGCACGGAGTCCTGGGCGCCGTTGGCACCGTAGGCGCACACCGTGTGCACCACGGCCTCCTCCGCCCCGTCGCCGTCGACGTCGCCGTAGGTCACGTCGCCGTCGACCTCGAGGCGGGTCAGGCGGCCCAGGTCGAGGAGGCCGCTCTCGCCCTCGTCGACCTCGATCCGCCGGGGCGGCGTGATGCGCAGCCCCTCGGCGCAGGTGGTCCCGGGCTGGGCGAGGCTGGCGAAGTCGACGTCGCGGACGGCGTCGTCGACCGGGGCGGGGGCCGCGGGACCGGCACCGGCGGTGCCGGAGGCACTCCCGGTGAGCGCGACGAGGGCGGCGAGCACGCCGAGCGCGGCCAGCGCCAGGCGTGAGTTGTGAGAGCGGGAGGGCGTGCGCACCGGCGGACAATCTAGTGCGGCCGCTAGGCCGCGAACGTGCCGGATTGGTTACTAATCGCGCCCGCCCGGCGGGCCGATCAGCACCACCCAGGCGATGACCGCGAACAGCGCCACGAACACCAGGCCGCGCACCAGGGAGAAGACGAAGCCGAGGACCGCGCCCACCACGAGCCACGCCAGGACGAGCACCAGGACCGTCACCGCCACACGCTGCGCCATGACGCCGAGCGTAGGGCCCCGGGCGCCGATTCCCGCGTCGGCCCGGCCCCCACCGGTGAGTCGCCGCCCGCCAGCAGACGCCCACGCGGTGGTGCCCGCCGCAACGCCCTGTCCGCGGGGCCTCTCAGCCCAGCTTGCGGATGACCTCGACGCGCTGCTCGCTGCGGTTGGCGTCGGCGCCCTGCTCGCCCAGCAGCTCGGCCCGGTCCCGCTCGGCCGCCCGGCGGGCCGTGTCGCTCGTGGCCCGCGCCCGCTCCAGGGCGGCGTCGATGCCGTGCTCGTCGATGTAGGTGGCCCAGTCGACCAGGGCCTCCACCATCTCGGACTCGGGCACGACCGCCACGTTCTGTCCCCGGATGAACAGGTGCCCCTT
>DASSUD010000028.1:0-2140 GCA_035707385.1 Acidimicrobiales bacterium | reverse complement strand
GCCCGCTCCAGCTCGTCCAGGTTCGGGGCCCCGCCCGTCCCGAGGATGAGGCGGGACCCGAACGACTCGCCCGCGATGACCAGGGGATCGTCCATCGTCATCCTCCCTGCGCGATCGACAGGACCTCGACGCGCTCGCCCGGGGCCAGCGCCCGGTCCCCCCAGGCCCGCCGGGTCACCACCTCGCCGTCGACGGCCACGGCGATGCCCCGGGGCTCGAGGCCGAGCCGCTCCACCAGGGACGCCACGGTCGTCCCGGCGGCGACCGCCTGCTCGTCGCCGTTGACCGTGACCCGCAGGTCCGCGCTCACGACCGGGCCCCCGCGGGCGCGAAGCGCCGGGGATCGCACGGCGCCGCCTCGGGCGGGACCGGCTCGCCCGCCACCGCGGCCGCCACCGCCTCGGCCGTCACCGGCGTCAGCAGGATGCCGTTGCGGTGGTGGCCGGTCGCCACCACCAGGCCCTCGACCACGGAGGGCCCGACCATCGGCAGGTCGTCGGGCGAGCCGGGGCGCAGGCCGGTCCGCACCGCCACCAGCTCGGCGTCGTCCAGGCCGGGGACCAGCGCCAGCGCGTCACGCAGCAGCTCGTAGGCACCCCCGGCGGTG
This sequence comes from Acidimicrobiales bacterium, assembly GCA_035707385.1. Taxonomy (GTDB): domain Bacteria; phylum Actinomycetota; class Acidimicrobiia; order Acidimicrobiales; family VFJN01; genus ZC4RG19. The sequence continues at coordinate 1,533 of DASSUD010000028.1, read as the reverse complement.
GCCCGCCGGTCCCACCCCCGCTCCTCGACGGTGGCGCCCACCACCAGCCGGCCGTCGTCCCGGGGCACCAGGTAGATGCTCGACCCGCGCACGAGGCCCCGCACGGTGCGGGACACGAGGGGGTCGGCGGGGTCCTGGCGGAGGGTGAGGATCTGGCCCTTGACGGGCCGGACCGGCGGCCTGGCCGCCTCCGGGACGCCGGCGACCGAGCCGCTGGCGCACCCGGCGGCCAGGACCACCGTCGCGGCCGGCACCACCGTCCCGCCGGCGAGGGTGACGCCGGTGGCGCGGTCGCCGTCCACCACGACCCGCTCGACCGTGCCCTCCACCAGCGTGGCTCCCGCGGCCCGGGCCGCGAGCCGCAGCGCGGCCACCAGCGCCGGGGGGTCGACCGAGCGCTCGCTCGCCGCCAGCAGCCCGGCCCGGGTGCCCGGGGCCAGTCCCGGCTCGAGGGACCGGGCCTCGCGGCCTCGCAGGGGCGTCACCTCCAGGCCCATGAGCCGGTGGCGGGCGGCCAGCTCGTCCAGCACCGCCCGGTCGTCGGCGTCCAGCGCCACCACCAGCGTCCCGTCGGCCCGGTACCCGACCGGGCGGCCGGCGGCCTCCGCCACCTCGGCGGCGAAGCCGGGCCACCGTGCCCACGAGGCGCGGTTGAGGGCCAGCAGCGGCTCCTCCCCCAGCCGGGCCTCGGTGACCGGCGCCAGCATGCCGGCGGCGACGTCGGAGGCCGCCGCCGACGGGTCGGCGTCGACGACGGTCACCGCCGCGCCCCGCTGGGCCAGCCGCCACGCCGACGACAGCCCGATCACGCCCCCACCGACGACCACGACGTCGACCCCGGCGTCGAGCCCGGCGGTGCGCCTCATGCCAGCTCCCTGCCGAGGGCGTCGACCGCCTTGGTGACGGCCAGCATCAGGTCGTGGGTGGCGGTGTGGGGATCGGGCGAGTCGACGATGGCGCCGATGACCGCCACCCCGTGGGCGCCGGTGGCCATCACCGACTCCACCGTGGCGACCGTGATTCCGGCGATGGCGATGACCGGGACGTCGACCGCCTCGACCACGGCGCGCACCCCGTCCACGCCGATGGGATCGGGCAGCCCCACCTTGGAGGCGGTGGCGAACGTCGGCCCCACGCCCAGGTAGCTGGCGCCCTCGGCGACCAGCCGCAGGGCCGTCTCCGGGTCGCGGGCGGTCCCCCCGACCAGCGCGTCCGGGCCCACCACCCGGCGGACCGCCGGGACCGGCAGGTCGTCGGCCCCGACATGGACGCCGTCGGCCTCGACCGCCACGGCCAGGTCGGCCCGGTCGTTGACCAGGCAGGTGGCGCCGGCGGCCCGGCAGCGGTCCGCGATGTGCAGGGCCAGCCGGAAGCGGTCGCCGTCGGTGCCGGTCTTGAGCCGGACCTGGAGCGTGGGGGCGCCGGCCTCCAGCGCCGCCACGGCCACGATCAGCGAGTCGACCAGGACGTGCAGCCGCCCGAGCCGCGGATCGGCGGCCGCGGCCGGGCTCACGGCGCGCCCGGGGCCGCGGC
>DASSUD010000027.1:0-4454 GCA_035707385.1 Acidimicrobiales bacterium | reverse complement strand
GAAGCCCTTCGACTCGTGGGTGAGCAGGCGGTCGGCCTCGTCGCCCCGCAGGGTTTGGATGTCGACCACGTGGTTGCTCCCTCGTCGATCGGTTCCGGGGGTCGCCCCCAGGCTAGTGCGCGACGGGATCGCGACGCCCTTCCGCGGGTCGAAGTTGAAATCGACGTCATGTTTGATTAGAACGTTCCGCAGGGGATACGCCGGGGGGCGCACGGCCGGGCACCGAGGTGCTCGGCCGTGCTCGGCGATCGGCGGTCATATCGGAAAGGACCGAAAGCGCCGATGGCCTGGGCTCGCGCTCGCACATGTCACCGACGGCGGCCACCACGGCCCGCCGGGGTGGCCGCGGGGGTGGTGCTGCTCGTCCTGGCGACGGTCCCGGCGGCCGCCGGCACCGGCCGGGTCGGGGCCGCCCCGGAGGCGCCGGCGCTGAGCGCCGACCTGTTCGGCGACTGGCGGGGGGAGGTGGTGTGGCGCGCGGCCGACAGCCGGGCGCTGCGGATCTACGCGACCACCGCGCCCACCGACCGGCGGATCACGACGCTGATGCACGACCCCCAGTACCGGATGGCGGTGGCCTTCGACGGCATGGCCACGCCGCCGCGCCCGGCGATCTACGTGCGGTGACACCAATGGAGGGGATGCCATGTTCGGGAGCGAGCGAAGGACGGAGGCGCCCGCCGTGCGCCGGCGGGCCCGCAGTGCGTTGCTGGCTGCGGCGCTCGTGGTGGCCGCCGCCGCCGGCGGGGGTGCGGCACCCCTGGCGGCCGGGGCCGCCCCCTCGGCGCCGGTGCAGGCGGCCCCGTCGACGGACACCTGGTACAAGCTGATCAACCGCCACAGCGGCAAGGCCGCGGACGTGTTCGGCTGGTCCACGGCCAACGGCGGCGACGTCGTCCAGTGGGCCGACCTCGGCGGCGCCAACCAGCAGTGGCGGTTCGTGAGCTCGGGCAGCGGCTGGTACCGCCTGGTCAACCGGCACAGCGGCAGGGCGCTCGAGGTCGTCGGGTCCTCGACCGCGGGCGGGGCGGACGTCGTGCAGTGGAGCGACCTCGGCGGTGCCAACCAGCAGTGGCGGCTGACCGATGCCGGCAGTGGCTACGTGAACCTCCTCAACCGCAACAGCGGCCAGGCGATGGAGGTCTGGACCTGGTCGACGGCGGACGGCGGCGACGTGGTCCAGTGGCCGGCCACGGGCGGGGCCAACCAGCAGTGGCGCCTCGTCCCCGTCGGCTCCGTCGGCGGCGACCCGCCCCCGCCGCCACCTCCCCCCGCCACCGGCCTGGTGGGCTGGGCCACCCAGGGCGGGGGCACGACGGGTGGGGGCAGCGCCGGCACGACGACCGTGAGCAGTGCGTCGGCGCTGACCAGCGCGCTGTCGGCGAGCGGCCCCCGGGTGATCCGGGTGTCGGGCACGATCAGCTGCACGGGGATGCTGCGGGTGGCGTCCGGCAAGACGATCGTGGGCAACGCCGGGGCCACCATCGCGGGCTGCGGGCTCACCATCTCGGGCGCCAGCAACGTGATCGTGCGGAACCTCACGTTCCGGGGCTGGAACGACGACGCCGTCAACGTGCAGGAGTCGACCCGGGTGTGGATCGACCACAACTCGTTCACCGGCGGCTACGACGGCGCCGTCGACATCAAGCGGGCGTCGGACTACGTGACCGTGTCGTGGAACCGGGTGTTCGACCACGACAAGTCGATGCTGCTGGGCCACAGCGACGACAACGCGTCCCAGGACGTGGGCCACCTGCGGGTCACCTACCACCACAACTGGTTCGACGGCAGCGGGACCCGGCATCCCCGGGTGCGGTTCGGCAACCCGGTGCACGTGTACAACAACTTCTACTCCGGCAACGAGTACGGCGTGGCCTCGACGATGAACGCCGGGGTGCTGGTCGAGGGCAACTACTTCGAGAACGTGGAGGAGCCGACGCTCGTCGGCTACGCCGACTCCGACCCGGGCGCCCTCGTCCACCGCAGCAACCACTTCGTGGGGTCGGGATCGCCGCAGAGCGCCGGCAGCGTGGCCCGGATCCCGTACACGTACGGCCTCGACCCGGCGAGCACGGTCAAGGGCATCGTGACCGCCGGGGCCGGGGCGGGGCGGATCTCCGTGTAGCCGCCCCCGAGCTGTGCCGGCGCAGGCGTGACGTTCTCGCCGCCCGTTGTGCTTGCGCCGGCACTCACTCCACCGAACCGGCCTGCCGGCGCGCAGCGGCACGTCCGGCGGAATGCGGCAGCTACCGCAACGCTCGGAGCCGGGCCTGGACGTCGACGAAGTCGGGGTCGCTGGCGGCCACGAGGCCGAACAGCTCGCGGGCCCGGGGCAGGTCGCCGGCCCGCTCGTAGAGGTCGGCGAGGGCGTAGGCGACGCGCAGGTGGTGGAGCTTGGCCCGCTTGGTCGGCTTGGTGCCGGCCGACAGCAGCTCGATCGCCTCGTCGAGCCGGCCCTGGTCGGCGAGGGCGCCGGCGGCCACGATGCGGCCCTCGGCGACGAGCTCGGCCGAGGGGCTGGCGGCCCGCAGCTCCTCCCACAGCTCCTCGACGTCGGCGTAGCGGCCGAGGGCGCGGTAGCAGTCGGCGAGGACCGGGTGCTGTTCGGTGCCGCCGGTCTGGGTGCGGAAGGCCTCGAGCTCGCGGGCGGCCTGGGCCCAGCGGCCGAGCCGGTAGAGGGTGAGGCCGTACAGCTCGCGCACCGAGGCGGCACCGGGCGCCTGCTCCGCCAGGGGGCGGAGGGTACGGCGGGCGTCCTCGTACCGCTCGCGGCGGAAGGCGTCGGTGGCATCCTTCAGGCGGGACTCGAACCGGGCCAGCCGGTTGGGGGCCACCACCCGGCGCACGTCGTCACCGGCGCCGTCGCCGCCCGCCGCCGGCGCATCGGCCGGTGCGGCCCGGCGGGCCTTGCGAGCGGGTGCCCCGCCGCCCGCCGGACGGCGGCTGCGCCCGACCGCGTCGGCGGCCTCGTCGCGCAGCTCGCCCTCGTCGATCCACTCCTCGGGCTGCCATCCGCGATCGGCGGCGCCGCCGGTCGAGGCGGGGTCCCGCCCCGCGGCGCGCCAAGCGTCCGAGGCGGAGGTTGCCCGCCCCGCGCCCCTGCGGGCCAGCCCGCCCCAGCTCCGGGGACCGCGCATCTCCCGGTCGTCGTACCGCTCGGGCTCCGGCCGGCCACTCCCCTGCCGGCGGGCGCCGGGCCGGTCGGCTCCGTACCGAGGCTGCCCACTCCCCCGCTCCCCCGCAGCCGCGGGCCGGTCGTCGCCGTACCGGGGCCGCCGTTCTCCAGCCGCGCCGGTCCTGCCCCCCGCACGCGACCGGTCAGCGCCGCCACCGCGCCCACCGCCCGGCCGGTCGTCGCCGTACCGGGGCCGCCGTTCTCCAGCCGCGCCGGTCCTGCCGGCCGCACGCGAGCGGTCAGAGCCGCCACCGCGCTCACCGCCCGGCCGATCGTCGCCGTAGCGGGGCCGCCGATCGCCACCACCGCCGGGCGCACGACCGCCGGCGGGTCGGTCGTCGCCGGACCGGGGGCGGCGGTCACCAGCCGTGCCGGCCCTGCCGGCCGCACGCGAGCGGTCAGAGCCGCCACCGCGCTCACCGGCGGGTCGATCGTCGCCGTAGCGGGGCCGCCGATCGCCACCACCGCCGGGCGCACGACCGCCGGCGGGTCGGTCGTCGCCGGACCGGGGGCGGCGGTCACCAACCGCGCCGGCCCTGCCGCCCGCACGCGACCTGTCAGAGCCGCCACCGCGCTCACCGGCGGGTCGATCGTTGCCGTAGCGGGGCCGCGGATCGCGGCGCCCGGACGCGCCCGAGCGGCCCTCGTCGCCGTAGCGGGGCCGGCGGTCACCCGTCGTTCGCCCCGTCGTGCCGCGGCGGTCGTCACCGGCCCGGGGGGCGCGCTTGCCGGTGCCACCTCGGGGACCTGCGCCCGGTCGGGCGCGACCGCGAGACGGCGGGCCGCCGCGGTCGCCGCCCTGGGGTCGAGGTGGAGCCATGAGTGCAGCCTACTTTCGCCGAATCCAGGCAACGACCTGGCCGAAAACGCGAAGAGGACCGCCCCTTCGGGCGGCCCTCTTCAAAGCGAAATCCGGCGGCGACCTACTCTCCCAGGCAGTCTCCCGCCAAGTACCATCGGCGCGGGAGGGCTTAACTTCCGTGTTCGGAATGGGAACGGGTGTGACCCCTCCGCCATAGCCACCGAAATCTCTTGTCACTCGGGGGACGCCAACGGGCGTCCGCTCCCTGAGGACTCCATAGCGAGCACGAAGATCATTGTTAATCCAAGCCCTCGGCCGATTAGTACCGGTCGGCTACACACGTTGCCGTGCTTCCACCTCCGGCCTATCAACGTGGTCGTCTACCACGGGCCTTACCAGGTTAACCCTGTGGGGAACCTCATCTTGGAACGGGCTTCGCACTTAGATGCTTTCAGCGCTTATCCCTTCCGCAGGTCG
>DASSUD010000026.1:0-8501 GCA_035707385.1 Acidimicrobiales bacterium | reverse complement strand
TCTCGCGGTGCGACGAGCGGACCTTGTCGTGCTTGGTGGCCACGACGGTGTGGGGCATGGCGTTGTCGCGCAGCCAGTCCAGCATCTGCGTGTCGAGCGGCGTCGGGCCCACCTCGCCGTCCACCAGGACCAGCACCATCGTCAGCGGGTCCCGGCTCAGCAGGTAGCCCTCGATCATCCGGCGCCACGACGCCCGGGTCGTCTTGGACACGTTGGCGTAGCCGTACCCGGGGCAGTCGACCACGGTGGCGCCCTCGCCGGCCGAGAAGCAGTTGAGGAGCTGCGTGCGGCCCGGGGTCTTGGACACCTTGGCCAGGTCCTTGCGGCGGCCGAGCGCGTTGAGCAGCGACGACTTGCCGACGTTGGACCGGCCGACGATCGCCACCTCGGCCCCGGAGTCGGGCAGGCGGCCGGCGTCGGCCGCGGAGGTGACGAAGGAGAGGTCGAGGGGGCCGCTCAAGGCCCCCATTGTCGCCCATGGGCCGGGGCCCCTCGGACGCCCCCGCCGGGCGGCGCGGGCGCCGGGCGGCCGGCCCGGGTCAGGCGAGCGCCCGGCGCAGCGCCTCGCCCGCCTCGGCGACCGCCGCCCGGCCCTCGGGGATCATGTCGGCCATCGACACGAACCCGTGGATGACGCCGTCGTAGCGGCTGGTGGTGACCGCCACCCCGGCGTCCGCCAGGCACCGGGCGTAGGCCTCGCCCTCGTCCCGCAGCGGGTCGAACTCGGCGGTGATGACCAGCGCCGGCGGCAGCCCGGCCAGGGCCTCGGCGGGGGCGTGGACCGGCGACACCCGGGGATCGGTGCGGTCGCCGTCGCCCACGTAGTGCCCCCAGAACCACGTCATCGTGTCGCGGGTGAGGAAGTAGCCCTCGGCGTTCTCGGCGTAGGACGCGGCGCCCATCGTGCCGTCCGTGACGGGGTACACCAGCAGCTGGAAGGCCACGGGGATGCCTGCGTCCCGCAGGGCGGCCGCCGCCACCGCCGCCAGGTTGCCACCGGCCGAGTCCCCGCCCACCGCCAGCCGGGCGGGGTCGACGTCGAGGGAGTCGGCGTTGTCGACCACCCACCGCACCGCCGCCAGGCAGTCGTCCACCGCGGCCGGGAACGGGTGCTCGGGCGCCAGCCGGTAGTCGACCGACACCATCGTGACCCCGCTGGCCTCGGCCAGCGCCCGCACGGTGGAGTCGTGGGTCTCGACGTCGCCGATGACCCAGCCGCCCCCGTGGAAGTACACGAGCACCGGGCGCGGCCCCGGCTCGGCGGTGGGCACGTACACCCGCACCGGCACGTCGCAGGCGGGCCCGGGGGCGGCAGCGTCCGTCACCGACGCCATCTCGGCCTTGGACCCCAGCGCGCCGAGCGCCGCGTACATCTCCCGCATCTGCTCGGGGGTGACCTCGGCGATCGGTATGTCGCCTGCGGCGGCGATCATGGTGAGGATCGACTGGACCTCGGCGGTGACGGGCATCTCGGGCTCCCCCCTCGGGCACTGACGTGAGCGTCATCTTGGCACCGGCCGTCATGCGGTGCCGTAGAACAGGCGCTCGACCACCCGCCGGGCCCGGCGGGTGACGCGCCGGTAGTCCTCCCGCAGCTCGCGAGCCGTGGTGCCGAGGGATGCGGCCAGGTGGGACAGGTCCCGCGGCCGCTGGGGCAGCGCGTCCGGTGCCGGCGGCCCGGACCCGACCAGCCACCAGCGGTTCCGGGCCCGCTCGCAGAACCGGTAGGCGTCCCCGAGGACCGCGGCGTCCGCCCCCGGCAGCGCCCCCGCCGCCACCAGAGCCTCGAGGGCCCCCATCGTCGAGGGCGAGCGCACCCCCGTGCGCAGCTGCAGCAGCTGCACGGTCCACTCGACGTCGGACAGCGAGCCCCGGCCCAGCTTCAGGTGGAACTCGGGGTCCTCGCCCGGGGGGATGCGCTCGCGCTCGATGCGGGCCTTCATGCGCCGGATCTCCCGCTCGTGCTCGGCGGTGAACGGCCGGTCCCACACCGCCCCGGCCAGGAGGTCGAGGAACCGCTCCCCCAACCCGGCGTCGCCCGCCACCGGCCGGGCCCTCGTGAGCGCCTGGCGCTCCCAGGTCTGCGCCCAGCGGTCGAGATAGGCGGCGTAGCCCTCCACGCTGCGGGACAGCGCCCCGTGGCGCCCCTCGGGCCGCAGCGTGGCGTCGATCGGGTAGATGCGCTGGGCCGGCGTGGCGCCGGCCAGGAACCGCACCAGCCCCGACGCCACCCGCAGGCCCTCCTGGGGGTCGCCCTCGTGGACGAACAGCACGTCGAGGTCGCTGGCGTAGGACAGCTCCCCGCCGGCGAACCGGCCCATCGCCACCACCGCCACGGGCACCCGCGGCTCGATCTCGGCCAGCGCGGTGGCGGTCGTGGCCTCCGCCAGCGCCGTCAGGTCACGGCCGACCGTCGTCTCGTCGGCCTGGTCGAACACGTCCCTGGCGCCGATGCCCAGCAGGTGGCGGTGACGCCAGCGGCGCAGGGCCCGCTGGCGCTCCCCCAGGTCGTCCCGCCACGCCAGCGTGTTGGCGGCCGAGTCGACCAGGGCGCCGCGGTGCAGGATCTGCAGCTGGCCCGAGTCGGCCAGCCGGGGGATGAGGTCGGGGTTGGCCACCAGGATCTCGCCCAGCAACCCGCTCGTGCCCAGCAGCTCGCACAGCCGCCGGGCCACCTCGGGGCTGTCCCGAAAGGCGTGCGCCAGCTCCAGCACCCGCTGCTCACCGGAGGCCAGCTTGCGCAACCCCAGCAGCCCCAGGTCGGGGTCGGGCGAGTTCGACAGCCAGTCGAGCACCAGCGGCAGGAGCTGGCGCATCATGCGGGACGAGCGGGTCAGGCCCCGGGTCAGCTCCCGCACGGCGGCCCGGGTCCGCTCGGCGTCGGCGAACCCGAAGCTGGCCAGCGCCTCGGCTGCGGCCTCGGGGGACATGGCGCCCACCCCGGCCAGCGAGTCGAGCAGGGGCCGGAAGTACAGGCGCTCGTGGATCGACCGCACCAGGTTGCGGGTCCGGGCCAGGTCGCGGTCGAACGCGTCCGTCTCCCCCGCCTCGGGCGTGCCCCGGTAACCGAGGACCCGGGCGATGCGCCGGCGCTGGTCACGGTCGGCGGGCAGCGTGTGCGTCTGGCGCTCGTCCTCGATCTGCAAGGCGTGCTCGACCCGGCGCAGCCAGCGGTAGGCGCCACTCAGGCCCTCGGCGTCGTCGGCCGCCACGTAGCCGGCCGCCCCCATCTCGGCCAGGGCCACCAGGGTGGTGGGCGAGCGCAGCTCGGGGTCCGACCGGCCGTGCACGAGCTGGAGCGTCTGCACCGCGAACTCGATGTCCCGGATGCCACCGGGCGAACGCTTCACCTCCCGGTCCGCGACCCCGCGGCGCTCGACCTCGGCCTCGGCGCGGGCCTTGAGCGCCCGCAGCGACCGCAGGTCGTCCGCGCTCAGCCGGCGGCTCCACAGCGCGAGCGTGGCCGCCGAGGCCCACGCCCGCCCGACGTCGGGGTCACCGGCCACCGGCGCCGCCTTGAGCAGAGCCTGGAACTCCCAGGGCGCCGCCCACCGGTTCCAGTAGCTGACGTAGCTGTCGACCGACCGGGTGAGAGCCCCGTCGCGTCCCTCGGGACGGAGGTTGGCGTCGACCCGGAAGCAGCGCCGCGCCACCTCCATCACTGCCCGGGCGCGGCGGGCGTCGCCTTCTACGAACAGGACGTCGACGTCGCTGGCGTAGTTGAGCTCGCGGCCGCCCAGCTTGCCCATGCCGATGACGGCCATGCCGGCCGCCCCGGTCAGCCGGACGGCGGCGTCGAGGACACCGCCGGCCAGGTGCGCCAGCGCGGCGGTGGTGGCCTCCAGGTCGTCGAGGCCGAGCAGGTCCCGGGCGGTGATGCGGAGCTGGGCGAGCCGCTTGCGCCGGACCAGGTCGTCGGCGTCGCCCGCCTCGGCCACCGGCTCGGCGGGCGGCGGGCCGTCGAGCGCGGCCAGCACGTCGAGCGCACCGGGCTCGGTCTCGATCAGCCGGGTGGAGCTGCGGCTGGCGGCCACCACGGTCACCAGTGCCTCGGCCAGCGAGGGCGACGAGTCGAGCCGGTCGCGGACGTCGCCGCCCAGCCGGTCCAGGGCGGTCCGCACGGCACCGGGATCGGCGCTGCGATCCACCAGGTCGCCGATATCCACGTCCTTGTTCTACGCCGTGGGCCGTAGCCTCGCGGTGTGGCCCGCCTCCGTGTCGCGCTGTGCCAGATCAACACGACCGTCGGCGACCTCGACGGCAACGCCGACCGGGTCCTGGCCGCGCTGGCCGGCGCCGAGGCGCAGGGATGCGACCTGGCCGTGTTCCCGGAGCTGGCGCTGACCGGCTACCCACCCGAGGACCTGCTGCTCAAGCCCGGGTTCGTGGCCGACAACCGGCGGGTGCTCGACCGCGTGGCCGCGGGCAGCGGCGCCTGCGCCGCGGTCGTCGGCTTCGTGGACGCGGGGCGCGACCTGTACGACGCGGCCGCGGTGTGCGCCGGCGGCCAGGTCCAGGCCGTCTACCACAAGCGCAACCTGCCCAACTACGCGGTGTTCGACGAGCAGCGCTACTTCGCCCCCGGCACGGGGGACTCGCCGCTGGTCGAGGTGGGCGGCGTACGGGTGGGCGTGTCGATCTGCGAGGACGCCTTCAGCCCCACCGGGCCCATCGCGGCCCAGGCGGCCGGGGGCGCCGAGCTGGTCGTCAACATCAACGCCTCGCCCTACTACGCCGGCCGGCTGCCCGAGCGGGAGCGGATGCTGGCCACCCGGGCGTCCGACGCCTCCTGCGCCCTCGTCTACGTCAACCAGGTCGGCGGCCAGGACGAGCTGCTCTTCGACGGGGCGTCGATGGTGTTCGACACCCACGGCGGGCTCGTGGCCCGGGCCGGGCAGTTCACGGAAGAGACCGTGATCTGCGACGTCGAGGTGCAGCCCGTGTTCCGCAAGCGCCTGCTCGACCCCCGGGGTCGGGCCACCGAGGCCCCGCTGCCCGTGGTGGTCGTCTCGTCGGAGCCCCGGGTGACCGACCCGGCCGATCACCGCGACCCCGGCATCGTGCCGGCGCTGGCGCCGGTGCGCGAGGTGTACGAGGCGCTGGTCGTCGGCACCCGCGACTACGTCGTCAAGAACGGCTTCACCGACGTCGCCATCGCCCTGTCGGGCGGGATCGACTCGTCGCTGGTGGCGGTGATCGCCGCCGACGCCCTCGGCCCCGAGCACGTCCACGGCGTGCTCATGCCGTCCCGCTACTCGTCCGACCACTCGCTGACCGACGCCGAGAAGCTGTGCGCCGAGCTGGGCATCGAGCAGCGGGTGATCCCCATCGAGCCCGCCCACGCCGCCTTGCTCGACATGCTGGCGCCCAGCTTCGCCGGCCTCGACCCCGACGTCACCGAGGAGAACCTCCAGTCCCGCATCCGGGGCGTCGTGATGATGGCGCTCTCCAACAAGTTCCGGGGCTGGCTCGTGCTCACCACCGGCAACAAGAGCGAGATGGCCGTGGGCTACTCCACCCTCTACGGCGACACCGCCGGCGGGTTCGCGGTCATCAAGGACGTGCCCAAGCTGCTCGTCTACGAGCTGTGCCGCGACCGCAACGCCCGGGCCGGGCGCCCGATCATCCCCGAGGACGTGCTGTCCAAGCCACCGTCGGCGGAGCTGCGCCCGGACCAGCGCGACGACCAGTCGCTCCCGCCCTACGAGGTCCTCGACCCCATCCTCGAGGCCTACGTGGAGGACGACCGCACGCGGGCCGAGCTGGTGGGCATGGGCTTCGACGCCGCCCTGGTCGAGCGCATCACGCGGTTGGTCGACCTGGCCGAGTACAAGCGCCGCCAGACGCCCCCCGGCGTCCGGGTCACGCCCAAGGCCTTCGGCAAGGACCGGCGCGTCCCCATCACCAACCGCTACCGGGGTTAGGGGCACGCCCCGCCCAGCGGCGATGCTGTCGCCCATGTCGTCGTTCGAGGCGGTCCTGTTCGACTTCTCCGGCGTCCTGACCACCTCGCCGTGGCCGGCGCTGGCCGCGTCGGGCGGGGGCGACCTGGAGCTGATCGTCGGCCCGTACCACGAGGACACCGACCATCCCTGGCACCGCCTCGAGCGCGGCGAGATCACGCTGGAGGCCTGGTTCGTCGAGGTCCAGGCGCTCGCCGCCGCGACCGGCGCCACCTTCGACCTGGCGCCGCTGCAGCGGCTGCTCGGCGAGCTGGTCGTGCACGACGACGTCGTGGACCATGTGGCCGGGCTCCGGGCCGACGGCTATCGCACCGCCCTGATCACCAACAACGTGGCGGAGGGGTCGAACACCTGGCGCTCGCTGGTGGCGGTCGACGACCTGTTCGACGTGGTGGTGGACAGCTCGTCGGTCGGGATGCGCAAGCCCGACCCGGCCATCTTCACCCACGCGCTCGACCTGCTCGGCGTGCCGGCCACCCGGGCCGTGTTCCTCGACGACGTCGAGGGGAACCTGGCCGGCGCCCGGCGGGCCGGGCTGCGCACGATCCTGGTCGGGGACCCGCCCGCGGGAGCGCTGGCCGAGCTCGACGCCCTGCTGGGACGGGCCCGGCCCGGGGCCTGACCGGCCGCGTGTCCGAGGCCGCCGTCCCCCTCCCGGCCCCCGACGTCCCGCCGGGGCCGCCCGGGCCCCCGGCCGCCCGGTGGCAGGCCGACACCGCGCTGGTGGTGGCGGCGTTCTTCTTCGGGACCACGTTCGTGGTGGTGCAGGACGCGGTCGCCGACGCCGACCCGGTCCCGTTCCTGGCGGTGCGGTTCCTGATCGCCGGGGCGGCGCTGGGCCTGCTGGCCCGGCGGTGCCCGGCGGCGCCCCGGGAGCTGCGCCACGGGATCGCCGGCGGGGCGGCGCTGCTCGTCGGCTACCTGTTCCAGACCGTGGGGCTCCAGTACACGAGCTCGTCCACGTCGGCGTTCATCACCTACCTGCTGGTGGTGTTCGTCCCGGTCATCACGTTCGTGGCGCTGGGGCGGCGCCCCCACCCGCTCACTCTGGTCGGCCTCGTCCTGGCCGTGGCCGGGCTGGTGCTGCTGACCGGGGGCCCCGACGTGGCGTTCGGCCGCGGCGAGGTGCTGACCCTGGGGTGCGCAGTGGCCTTCGCCGCCCACATCGTCATCCTGGGCGAGACGGCGGACCGCCACGACGCCATCCGCCTCACCTGTGTCCAGGTCACCACCGTGGGGCTGGCGTGCCTGGCGGCAGGCGTCGTGACCGGCGGCCTGGCCATGCCCGCGTCGGCGTGGGCGGCGGCCGCCTTCACCGGGCTGTTCGCCACCGCGCTCGCCTTCTTCGCCATGGCCTGGGCCCAGCGGGTGGTGACCCCGACGCGGGCGGCCCTGATCCTCCTGCTGGAGCCGGTGTTCGCGGCGCTGCTCGGCTGGGCCACGGGCGACGAGATGACCACCGCCACGCTGGCCGGCGGCGCGCTGATCCTGGTGGCCGTGGCGGTGGCGGAGGTGCTGCCCCCCGCCCTCGCCCGCCGCGACGGCGCCGTGCCAGGATGACCGCCATGGCGCCGGCGGCGGAGACCCTGGAGGACAGCTCCCGGCGCATCGGGCACCACGCCTGGATCGAGCAGCGGCTCTTCGAGACGCTGGGCGCCTGGGTCCCGACCACGCCCGAGCCGGCGGCCAAGGCCCGGATGGCCGAGCAGAGCCTCCACCACGCCTGGCGGGCCGAGTTGTGGCACGGACTGCTGCCGGCGGTCCCCCACCTGGCCGTCGCCGACCTGGTGGTGGCGCCGCCGGGCGCGCCCGCGCCGCCCGCCGCGGCCTCCACGGCCGACCGGCTCGGGTGGCTGTGCGGGGAGGTCCTGCCGGCGCTGCTCGACGGCTACGCCGAGCACCTGGCCCGCACGACCGTGGTCACCGACGGCCCGACCATCCGGGTGCTGGGCCTGGTCACGGCCGACACCCGGGCCGACCTCGCCGCCGGCCGGGCGCTCCTGTCAACCCTCGGGCCCGGCCCCTCGCCCCGGCTCTGACAGCGCGATCTGCGCCCGCAGGTCGAGCCGCATCGGCGGCGCGGGCGCGTGCTGACCACTGGCCCGCAAGGTGGCGGCCATGGCCCGGATGATGTCGTCGGCATCATGCCGGCCGAGATCGAGATCGGTCATCTACCCACGCGAACGCTACCCAGCGTAGGGAGGATATGGCTCAGGGCGTCGTGTGTACGGCGGTGCGCGCCAGGTGGCGGCGCAGGCGGGCCAGCGCCCGGTGCTGGAGGGCCTTGACCGCGCCTTCCTGCTTGCCCACCAATCGGGCCACCTCCTCCACCGGCAGGTCGGCGACGATGCGCAGCAGCACCACCTCGCGCTGGTCCGGCGACAGCACGGCCAGCAGGTCCTCGACCTCGTGGCGGGACATGGCGGCGAAGGCCTCCTCCTCCACGTCGCCACCGCCCCGGTTCTCGTCGAGCGCGTCGTCGCCGTGGGCGGCGACCTGCCGGCTGGCCTGGCGGCGGTCGTCGATCATCCGGTGGTG
>DASSUD010000025.1:0-23752 GCA_035707385.1 Acidimicrobiales bacterium | reverse complement strand
CCCTCCATCGGCTGGTCGTCGATGGCCTGCTCGACCAGCGGCAGGACCCGGTAGCGGAGCTGCTCCGTCAGCGCGATCTGCGTGGCGGTGCGGTCGATGCCGGGCGTCTCCAGGATGCGGTTGATGACCGCCTGGAGGTGGTCGTTCGTGTGGGCCACCACCCGGCAGTGCAGGTCGCCGGGCCCGGTGACCGTGTGGACCTCGAGCACCTCGGGGATCTCCCACAGGTGCTGGCACACGTCGTCGAGCCGTCCCTGGGCGATCTCCAGGCTCACGAAGGCCAGCACCTCGTACCCCATGGCCCGGAGGTCCAGGTCGGGGTCGAAGCCGGAGATGATCCCCCGCTGTTGGAGCTTGTCCAGCCGCGCCTGTACGGTCCCGCGGGCGACGCCGAGCTGCCGGGCGAGCTCCATGACACCGGCACGCGGGGTATCGCACATCGCCCGAATCAGCCGGGCGTCGAGCGCGTCGATTCCGGTGGGCAACATGAGCAATGTGTCTACCACGTTCGCGTCGCAGCTGACCAAAATGCGCAGTACCTGACGCCCGTATTGACGGAACCGCGCGCCGGCTCTTTCCTGGGTCCCACACGTCGACCACCGTCGCCCCGACGCCGACGAGGGAGCAGATGGGCATGACCACCGCGACCGCACCGGAGCACGACAGCCACCAGCCGACCGAGCCGCCGTCGCTCGGCGGCATCGACCACATCGAATGGTGGGTGGGCAACGCCCGGGCGTTCAGCGGGTTCCTGGCCTCGGCCTTCGGGTTCGACATCGTCGCCTACGCCGGCCCCGAGACCGGCCGCCGGGACCGCATCTCCCACGTGCTGCAGCAGGGGCGGATCCGCTTCCTGGTCACGGGCGCGCTCACCCCGGACTCACCGATCGCCGAGCATGTCCGGATGCACGGCGACGGGGTGCGCGACATCTGCTTCCTCGTCGACGACGCCGAGGCCGCCTACGACGCGGCGCTGGCCCGGGGCGCACTGGCCGAACGCCCGCCGGCGGTCGACACCGACGAGCTGGGCGCCATCCACCACGCCGCCATCCGCACGTACGGCGAGACGGTGCACACGTTCCTCGACCGGTCCGCCTACGCGGGCGAGTTCGCGCCCGGCTTCGGCCCGCCCATGCTGCCGGCGCCGTCGGGCCCGCCGGTGGGGCTGACCCGCTTCGACCACGTGGTGGCCAACGTGGAGCGGGGCCACCTCGAGGAATGGGTCGGCTACTACGAGCACGTGCTGGGCTTCGATCCGCTGGTCCACTTCGGCGACGACCAGATCTCCACGGAGTACTCCGCGCTGATGTCGACGGTGGTGTGGAACCACGACAAGGTCGTCCTGCCCATCAACGAGCCCGCCGAGGGCCGGCGCAAGAGCCAGATCGAGGAGTACCTCGACTACTACCGCTCGCCGGGGGTGCAGCACATGGCGCTGCACACGCCGGACATCGTGGCGGCGGTGCGGGCCATGCGGGACCGGGGGGTGCGGTTCCTGACCGTCCCGCCCGAGTACTACGACGAGGCCCGCCGCCGGATGGCGGGCGTCGACCTGCCGTGGGAGCACCTGGCCGAGCTGGGCGTCATGGTCGACCGGGACCAGGACGGGTACCTGCTGCAGATCTTCACCGAGACGCTGTGCGACCGCCCGACGGTGTTCTTCGAGATCATTCAGCGCGAGGGGGCCAAGGGCTTCGGCGCCGGAAACTTCAAGGCGCTGTTCGAGGCCATCGAGCGGGCGCAGGACGCCCGCGGCAACCTCTGAGCCGGCGACGGCCCGGCGTCACCCGTCGATCGGGTCGCCGACGTGCTGGACGACCACCACGGACCCGTCGCCGAAGGCGATGGCGTCGGCGGCACCTGCGCCGGCCGGCTCGGGCCCGGGGAACAGGAACCCCAGGCGGGAGGCCTGCAGGGAGGCCCGGGCGACGGCCGCCTCCAGGTGCTCGACGGCGGCCTCGTGGTCGAGGCCCGACGTGTCCTGCTCGAGCCGCGCCCGGGCGAGCGCCACGAACGGCGCCAGCTCCGGCGTGAGCGGGTCCGGGGCGGGATCCGGTCGCGGCGTGCCTCGGTCTCGAGCCATCGGACCAGGCTATCGGCACCCCCGACCCGCCACGCATCTGATGGAGGAGCCCGCTACGGCGTGTGGTAGCTTGCTCCGTCCACGGGCCGTTAGCTCAGTTGGCTAGAGCACCTGCATGACGCGCAGGGGGTCGGGGGTTCGAATCCCTCACGGCCCACCCATCTGACCAGGGCGAACGCCCTGGTCAGTTCCGTTTTTCCCGGACAGCTAGCCGAGACTGCGGCCGATGCGGACCCGGTTGCCCGACGGGTCGGTCAGCGTGAACTCGCGCATGCCGTGTGGCTGGTCGGCGATCGGTGTCACCGGGAGGTCGGCCGCCGTCATGCGGGCGTGCCAGTCGTCGGGGTCCGGCACGACGAGGTAGCAGCCGGCACCGTTGCGTGACGGGTCGATGTCCTCGACACCGAGATCGAACACGCTCTGGTCGTCGAAGTCGACGAACGCGAACCCGCCTGGTTCACCGTTCTCGTCGATGTAGACCCGCACGCCGAACCCGGCCCGCTCGTAGAACGAGGTCGCTTCCCCGAGGTCCGTGACGGGGAGCGTCGGCGTCGACGTCACGCCCAGCTGGCCGGCCAGCCACTCGACGCAGACGCGGCAGAGCCGGACGTCGTCCCGGGCGAGGAGCGCGACCGTCCGGCGCTCCTCGCCGCAGCAGGCGCACGCCATGCCTACGCCTCGTCCTGCCCGCGCACGGGCAGGTCCCGGCAGCAGCAGTCGGGGTGGCTCCCGCAGGGCCGCACGACCACACCCCGCTCCACGAGGCAGCCGCAGCCGGCACAGGTGATCTCCATCAGCAGCGGTTGTAGCCGAGCCGGTACAGCGCCCGCCGCCGGATCGGCCAGCCGGCCGGGGCCGCCCGGGTTCGGCGTTCGATCTCCCGCTTGCGGCCGGCCAGCACCCCGACACACCGGAAGCAGACCCCCACCTCGGGACGCTCGCCCAGCCGGAGCAGGCTCGCTCGCACCGTCCGGTCGCCGCAGCACCAGCAGCCGGGCACTGCGTCTGGTCCGCCGAAGTCACCGCCTACCGCAGTCGTCGCCATGCGGACAGTGTCGCGCCGGCGAGCGAGGCCGCCCATGGCGTGGTCGTGTCGACCCGTCAGGACGGGTCGGGACCCGAGCCGACGTAGGCGGCGAGGTGCTCGCCCGTGAGGGTGGCGCGGCCGGCAACGAGGTCGGCGGGTGTGCCCTCGAAGACGACCCGGCCGCCGTCGTGGCCGGCGCCGGGGCCGAGGTCGATGATCCAGTCGGCGTGCGCCATGACGGCCTGGTGGTGCTCGATGACGATGACCGACTTGCCGGAGTCGACGAGCCGGTCGAGCAGGGCGAGCAGCTGTTCGACGTCGGCGAGGTGCAGGCCGGAGGTCGGCTCGTCGAGGACGTAGACCCCGCCCTTCTCGGCCATGTGGGTGGCCAGCTTGAGCCGCTGCCGCTCGCCGCCGGACAGGGTGGGGAGCGGCTGGCCGATGGTGACGTAGCCGAGCCCGACGTCGGCGAGCCGGTCGAGGATCTTGTGGGCGGCCGGCGTGCGCGCCTCGCCCGTGCCGAAGAACGCCTCGGCCTCGGTCACCGACATCGCGAGCACCTCGCTGATGTCGCGGCCGCCGAGGTGGTAGTCCAGCACCGCCGGCTGGAACCGCCTCCCCTCGCACTCCTCGCAGATGGTGGTGACGCTGGCCATGATGCCCAGGTCGGTCTCGATGACCCCGGCGCCGTTGCAGGTGGGGCAGGCGCCCTCGGAGTTGGAGCTGAAGAGCGCCGGCTTCACGCCGTTCGCCTTCGCGAACGCCTTGCGGATCGGATCGAGCAGCCCGGTGTAGGTCGCCGGGTTGCTCCGCCGTGAGCCGCGGATCGCGCCCTGGTCGATCGTCACGACCCCGTCCCGCCCGGACACCGACCCGTCGATCAGCGAGCTCTTGCCGGAGCCGGCGACCCCGGTGACGACGACCAGCACGCCGAGCGGGATGTCGACGTCGACGTCCCGCAGGTTGTGGGCGCTGGCGCCCCGCACCTCCAGCACCCCCGACGGCGTCCGCACAGACGGCTTCAGGGTGGCGCGGTCGTCCAGGTGCTGCCCGGTGAGCGTGTCGCTGGCGCGGAGCCCCTCGACGGTTCCTTCGTACACGACCTGGCCGCCCTCGGTGCCGGCGCGCGGGCCGAGGTCGACGACGTGCTCGGCGATGTCGATCACCTCCGGCTTGTGCTCGACGACCAGCACGGTGTTGCCCTTGTCGCGCAGCTGCAGCAGCAGGTCGTTCATCCGCTGGATGTCGTGGGGGTGCAGCCCGATCGTCGGCTCGTCGAAGACGTAGGTCACGTCGGTGAGGGACGACCCGAGGTGCCGGATCATCTTGGTGCGCTGCGCCTCACCGCCCGACAGCGTGCCCGACGAGCGGTCGAGCGAGAGGTAGCCCAGCCCGATGTCGGCGAACGAGTCGAGCGTGTGCTGCAGCCCTGCCAGCAGCGGCCCGACGGACGGCTCGTCCAGGCCCCGCACCCACTCGGCCAGGTCGCTGATCTGCATCGCGCAAGCGTCGGCGATGCTGATCCCCGCGATCTTCGACGATCGAGCCGCCTCGCTGAGCCGGGTGCCGCCGCAGTCGGGGCAGGCGGTGAGGGTGACCGCCCGCTCCACGAAGGCGCGGATGTGCGGCTGCAGCGCGTCGACGTCCTTGGACAGCATCGACTTCTGGATCTTCGGGATCACCCCCTCGTAGGTCAGGTTGATGCCCTCGACCTTGATCTTGGTCGGCTCCTTGTAGAGCAGGTCGTGGAGCTCACGCTTGGTGAACCTGCGGATCGGCTTGTCCGGGTCGAAGAAGCCGCAGCCGCTGAAGATGCGGCCGTACCAGCCGTCCATGCTGTAGCCCGGGATCGTGAGCGCACCCTCGTTGAGCGACTTGGCGTCGTCGTACAGCGCGGACAGATCGAAGTCGGAGACCGTGCCCCGGCCCTCGCAGCGCGTGCACATGCCACCGGTGCGGGTGAAGGTCGCCCGAACGGTCTTGTGGTCACCGCGCTCGACCGTGATCGCACCGCTCGCTCGGACCGAGGCGACGTTGAACGAGAACGCGTTCGGCGGTCCGATGTGCGGCTGCCCGAGGCGGCTGAAGAGGATGCGCAGCATCGCGTTGGCGTCGGTGGCGGTGCCGACCGTGGAGCGGGCGTCGCCGCCCATCCGCTCCTGGTCGACGATGATCGCGGTCGTCAGCCCGTCGAGCACGTCGACCTCGGGCCGCGCCATCGTCGGCATGAAGCCCTGCACGAAGGTGCTGTAGGTCTCGTTGATCAGGCGCTGCGACTCCGCGGCGATCGTGCCGAACACCAGCGAGCTCTTGCCCGAGCCGGACACGCCGGTGAACACCGTCAGCCGGCGCTTCGGGAGCTCGACGCTGACGTCCTTGAGGTTGTTCACGCGCGCGCCGTGCACGCGGATCAGATCGTGGCGGTCGGCAACGTGCCGCGCGGGCGACTCCGTGTCCGTCATCGTGGTCGGTCAGGCCTGCGCGATGCGGACGAGGTTGCCCGAGGGGTCGCGGAACGCGCAGTCGCGCGCCCCCCACGGCTGGGACACCGGCTCCTGGAGAACCTCGGCGCCCGATGCCCGGACCTGCTCGAACGTGGTGTCGAGGTCGTCCGAGCTGAAGATGGCCGCCTGCAGCGATCCCTGCGTCACGAGTGACAGGAGGGCGTCGCCCTCGGCCTGGGAACGACCGCCGTGCGGCTGGAACAGGACGACGTCGACGTCCTGGCCCGCGCCGCCGACGGTGACCCAGCGGAAGCCCCCGGACGAGACGTCGTTGCGGACCTCGAGGCCGAGCGCGTCGCGGTAGAAGCCGAGCGCGGCGTCGGGGTCGTGGACGGGGATGAACATCGAGGAGACGGTCACTGCCATGCGACGACCGTAGGAGCACTGACCGGTCGCGTGCTTCTCCGATCCTGCTCGGGGTGCAGGCCGGCCGCGCTCACACGGCGACCCGGCGACGTCGCGGTCGCGTCGCGACCATGCTCACGCACGATGGAACGGCCTCGTGGTCGCGGTGGTCGCGGGCGCGGTACCGCGACGGCGTCTCGCCGACGATCTCGGTGAAGCGCGAGCTGAACGAGCCGAGCGACGTACAACCGACGGCGACGCAGGTATCGGTGACCGACATCCCCTGGCGCAGGAAGGCCTTCGCCCGCTCGATGCGGCGCGTCATGAGGTAGGAGTAGGGCGTCTCGCCGTACGCCGCACGGAACTTGCGCGAGAAGTGCGCGGGCGACATGAGCGCGGCACGCGCCATGGCCGGGACGTCGAGGGGCTGCGCGTAGTCGCGGTCCATGAGGTCGCGCGCCCGGCGCAGGTGCACGAGGTCGGCGATCTCGTCCGGCGTCATGGCGACGACCGTACGCGACCGCTCGTCCCCACGGCCAAGGAGACGGGTCGAGGTCGCCCGAGGCACGCCGGGCGGTGCCCTCAGCCGTCGAGGAAGCTGTTCAGCTCGGCGACGAACCGTGACCACGCCGGCTCGTCGCGCAGCAGGATGTGGTTGGCGCTGTCGAGCACGACCAGCCGGCTGTCGGGGATCAGCGTGGCCAGCTCCCGCCCCTCCGCGAGCGGCGCCCGCCGGTCGTCACGGCAGTGGATGACCAGGGTCGGCGCCTGCACGCGCGGGGCCAGTGAGGTGACGTCGAGGTCGGCGGTGGCGGCCATGATGCGCGCCGCGTTGGCCGGCGTCGCGGTACGGCGCTGGAGCTCGTCGAAGGCCGCCCACTGCTCGCGTGTGCCCCTCGGCATGAACTGGAGGGTGAACACGTGGCGGAGCGCCGGGTCGTCCCGGCCCCAGCCGAGCTCCGCCAGCTCGACCATGAGGTCGGCCTCGCGCTTCTCCTCGGGGGTGCGAGCCCGCGCCATGCGTCCCCGGGAGAACGCGCCGTACAGCACGAGCTTGCTCACCCGCTCGGGGTGTCGGGCGGCGTAGGCCACCGATGCCGGCCCCCCGCCGGACATGCCCAGCAGGGCGAAGCGTTCCAGGCCGGAGGCGTCGACCACGGCTTCGAGGTCGGCGACCTTGGTGTCGATCGACAGGTGGTCGACGACCCAGTCGGACAGCCCGCAGCCGCGCTCGTCGTAGCGGACGAGCCGGTGCCGGCGCGACAGCTCCTGCAGCCAGTGGCGCCAGATGGGGCTCTCCCAGTCGTAGTCGAGGTGGGACAGCCAGTTCGCCGCCTTGACCAACGGTGGCCCCTCCCCCGACGAGGCGTACGCCACCTGCACACCGTCAGCCGACCGGCAGAACCGGATCTCCTGGCTCACGGCGACCGGGGGTTCGGTGGGATGCGACGCGGCCGGCGGAAGCGAAGCGGGGGTGACGTAGACGTCGACCGGGGAGACGAAGCGGTAGCCGCGCCCGTGGACGGTGCGGATCATCCGCTGCAACCGCCCGTCGTCGCCCACCGCCTGCCTGGCGCCCTTTATCCGGCTCGTCAGCGCGGACTCGGTGACGAAGGTGGTCTTCCACACCGTCTCGAGCAGCTCGACCTTCGAGACGACGCGGGTGCGGTGCTCGACGAGGTGGGCGAGCACGTCGAAGACCTGCGGCTCCACCGCCACCCTGTCGCCGTCCCGCCGCAGCTCGAACTGGTCGAGGTCGAGCTCATAGCCGTCGAACGTATAGATCATCTCGATCCGCCCCGATCGCCGGCACCAGCCTACGGCGCCCGACGGTTCCAGGCGGCGCATGGCCGCACCCGTATAGTCCGAGCGATGGCCAAGGCCTACTGGATCAACACGTTCCGCGAGGTGCGGGACCCGGAGAAGCTCGCCGCCTACGCCGAGCTGGCCGGACCGGCCATGCGGGCCGCCGGCGGCCGGTTCCTGGCGCGGGGCCTGCCGGCGCGGGTGTTCGAGTCGGGGCTGATGGAGCGCACCACGGTCATCGAGTTCGGCAGCGTCGAGGAGGCCGTCGCCGCCTACCAGAGCGAGGCCTACCAGGCGGCGCTCCGGGCCCTGGGCGACAGCGCGGAGCGCGACCTGCGGATCGTCGAAGCCGGCTCGTGATGTGACCCCACGCCGCCCCTGCGCGGTGCCGGGGCCTTCGGAGCGCAGTTTGGCGTTCGTTCGTGCCTGAAAACGACACGAGCGAACGCAAGAATGCATGGAACACCCGGTGCCGTACCATCCGAGCGGTGTCCGCACCCGGTCGTGACCAGCGCCAGCCGCCGACGCTCATCCGGCCGCTGGTCGACTTCCTGCACACGGAGGCGGCGGGCGGGGTCGTCCTGGTCGCCGCGGCCGTGGCCGCTCTGGTGTGGGCCAACTCGCCGTGGGACGCCGGCTACCGCGCCCTGTGGGAGACCCGACTCGGCGTCAGCTTCGCCGGCCACGCCCTCGACCTCGACCTGCGCGCCTGGGTGAGCGAGGGGCTGATGGCCCTGTTCTTCCTGGTCGTCGGCCTGGAGATCAAGCGCGAGCTGGTCGAGGGCGAGCTGCGGGATCGCCGCCAGGCCGCCCTGCCCGCCGTCGCCGCGCTCGGGGGCATGGCCGTGCCGGCCGCCCTCTACCTGGCGATCAACGCCGGCGGCGAGCACGCCGGCGGGTGGGGGATCCCCACCGCCACCGACATCGCCATGGCCATCGGCGTGCTGAGCCTGGTCGGCCGGCGGGTGCCGGCCTCCCTCAAGCTGTTCCTGCTGGCACTGGCCATCGTCGACGACATCGGGGCCGTCCTGGTGATCGCCGTCGTCTACACCGACCGCATCGACGTGCCGGCCCTGGCCGCCGCCGCCGGGCTGGTGGCCGGTGTCGCCGCCATGCGGGTGGCGCGGGTGCGGTCCCACCTGCCGTTCGCGGCGCTCGGCGTGGGCCTGTGGCTCGCCATGCACGAGGCCGGGCTCCACGCCACGCTGGCCGGCGTGGTCATGGGGCTCATGGCCCCGACCCAACCCGCCCGCCAGCCCGAGCTGATCGACGCCGGCGCCCTGGCGGACGTGTCGACGCTGGCGGCCGCCCACGAGACCCGGACGCTGGCCCGCGACGCCGTGTCCGTGGTGGAGTGGCTGGAGCACCGGCTGCACCCGTGGACCGGCTTCGTGGTCGTGCCCCTGTTCGCCCTGGCCAATGCCGGCATCCCGCTGGGCGGGGGCGCGGTGGGCGACGCCGCCAGCTCGCGCGTCGCGGCCGGCGTCCTCGTCGGCCTCGTCGTGGGCAAGCCGCTCGGCATCACCGCCGCCGCCTGGCTGGCGGTGCGCCTCCGCCTCGCCCGCCTGCCCGACGGCGCCGGCTGGCCGGGCATCGCCGGGGTCGGCGCCCTCGCCGGCATCGGCTTCACCGTGTCCGTGCTGGTGGCCGGGCTCGCCTTCGAGGACCCGGCCACCGTCGACGAGGCCAAGCTGGCCGTGCTGGCCGCCTCGCTCACCGCCTCGGTGGCGGGCACCGCGGTGCTCGTCGCCGCCCACCGCCGCACCGGGGCCGGGACGCGCCACGGGGGCGGGATGCCGGAGCACCCCGCCCCCGCGGACGGAACCGGGCGATCGGGCGTCAGGTCGTGACCGGCCCCCGGCGGTGGAACCGGCGCTCGGTCACCGGAACCTCGCGGTGGCGGCTGGGCAGCATCAGCACGAGCGCCACGAAGGCAGCGACGCCCGCCACCGTCCACGCCCACCACTCCTCGAGGGCGTACTGGGTGGCGAGCCGGCCCGGCTCGACGGCGGCAACGGCGGCGGCCACGGCCACGCCCACCGCGGCGAGCATGGCCAGGAAGCGCCGGCCGGTCATCCCGAACAGGACGAGCAGCGCACCGGCACCCACCTCGAGGGCCGCCAGCAGCGGCGTGTGGTCGATGTCGAGCACGGTCGTGACCGGGGTGTCCCACGACTCGTTCAGGTCGCCGCGCACGAGCGCCACGATCCCGATGATGGCGAGGGCCGCACCGGCGGCGATCGCCAGCAGGTTGCCGAGGTGGAACGGGCGGTGCACCCGCTCCCGGCGCACGGGCTCGACCAGGGTGTCGTCCCGGTCGTCGTGCTGGTCGCGGTCGTCGGGCACGCCGTCGTCGTCGCGGTCGCGGTGCCACGGCCGGCGGCCGAACATGCCGGTCCTGCCCTGGTCGCGGCGCTCGACGGAGTCGGGGACGCCGTCGTTGTCGATGTCTCGGTCGGTCCGCCCGACGCGGTCGTCGGCACGCTCGACGTCGGGCTCTCGGTGGAGCAGACCCATGTGAAGCCTCCTCGTCTGGGCTGGACTACGGGTACCCGCGCCGGGGGGTGAGGCATACGCGACCCCAGGTCGCCGCCCTCAGGGGTGACGGCCGCCACCCCGCGTGCCCGTAGTCCCACGCGTTAACCTCCGGTCACGCGCACGTGCAGGGAAGTGCCGCACGCACGTGCCGACGGGCGAGCACCAGGCACCGGTCCTGTGGGGAGAGGCGACAGGGGAATGCATCCGGACCTGCCGAGCGAGCAGGCCTATTTCGACCGGGCGCTCGCCCTGCGCGACCGGCAGCAGGCGGGCATGGCACGCGCGCCCCGGCTGGCGGCCAACCCCAAGGCGGCCATCGAGTTGCGCAAGCGGGTGAGCAAGCTGGGCCTGGCCGACCCCGACGAGGCCATCGCCTTCGGGCGCATCGAGGCGGCCGACGACCGCTGGTACATCGGCAAGGGCGCCATCTGGGACGACGACAACGACCTCGTCGTCGTCAACTGGCAGGCGCCCATCGCCGCCCCCTTCTATACGGCCACGCCCGACCAGCCCGAGGGCCTCGACGCCCGCCGGCTGTTCCGCTGCACGGGCAACCAGATCCGCGAGATCGAGGACCTGGTGTTCCGCGACCTGGCCGACGCCATCGCCAACGGCCGCGAGCCCGAGCCCGTGCTCACCGACGCGCTGCTCGACGCCCTGGGCAGCGCCCGCTCGGGCGAGCTGGGCGACATCGTGGCCACCATCCAGGCCGCCCAGTACGACGTCATCAGTCGCGACCTCGACCAGCTGCTGGTGGTGCAGGGCGGGCCCGGGACCGGCAAGACCGTGGTGGGCCTGCACCGGGTGTCGTGGCTGCTGTTCAACCGGCGCGACCGGCTGGAGGCGAACGACGTGCTCATCGTCGGGCCCAATCCGGCGTTCGTGCACTACATCTCGGCCGTGCTGCCCACGCTCGGCGAGGAGGCCGTCGTCCAGCTACCGCTGCGGGCGCTCGGCCCCCGGGTCCGGGTGGGGCGCGTCGACCCGCCGGCCCTGCGCCGGCTCAAGGGCGACCGGCGCATGCTCCGACTGATCCTGCGCGGCATGCGCCACCGCCAGCAGATCGACGCCCAGGACGTGGAGCTGAAGGTCGAGGGCCGCACGGTGCGCCTGGACGGGCGGCGCATCGCCACCCGGGCCCGCCAGCTCGCCGGGCGCCCCCACAACGAGGCCTACCGGATGCTGCGGGCGTTCCTCGTGTCCGAGGTGCGGGCGGCGCTGGCCGGGCTGGGCGAGCGCGACCCCGCGGCGTTGGACATCCCGGTGCAGGGCGAGTCGGCCCGGGCGATCGACGACCACCTCGACAAGGTGTGGCCCAGCCTCACCCCCCAGGGCTTCCTCGTCGACCTGCTGTCGTCCCGCCGCCAGCTCCTGGGCGCGGGGGCGGGCACGCTGGCCGAGTCGGAGCTGGAGATGCTGGCGCTCCCCACCGGCACCCGGGTCGGGAACTGGCAGTGGTCGGTCGACGACGTCCCGCTGCTGGACGCGGCCGAGGCCCTGCTCAACGGGGTGGCTGCCACCTACGAGCACATCGTGGTCGACGAGGCGCAGGACCTGTCGCCCCTGCAGCTCGAGTCGATCCGGCGCCGCTCGCGCACCGGCTCGATGACCGTCCTCGGGGATCTGGCCCAGGCCACGAGCCCGTGGGCCCACCAGTCGTGGGACGCCGTGGTGGCCTGCCTGCGCCACGAGCGGGTCACGGCGACCGCGGTGGAGCTGGAGTACGGCTACCGCCTGCCGGCGGAGGTCCACGAGGTGGCCATGCGGCTGCTGCCCGAGGCGGCCCCCGGGCTGGGGAGCCCGCGGGCGGTGCGGGCCTCCGGCCACGAGGTGGCCGTGGTCCCCGCGGCGGGCGAGCTGGTGGACGAGGTCGTGGCCAGCGTGCGCGAGCTGCTGGGCACGGGCATCGTCGGCGTCGTCACCCCGCCCTCGGCGCGGGCTGCCCTCGTGGCGGGGCTCGACGCCGCGGGCATCGCCTGGTCGCCGGAGCTGCGCCCGGCGGCGGCGCCGGTCGTGGTGCTCACCCCCGACGACGCCAAGGGTCTCGAGTTCGACGTCGTCGTCGTCGTGGAGCCGACCGCCATCGTCGAGGAGTCGGAGCACGGGATGCGGGCGCTGTTCGTGGCCCTGACCCGCTGCACCAACCGGCTGGCGCTGGTCCACGCCCGGCCGCTGCCGGGGGTACTGGGGCTCGGCGGCGCGGCCGAGCCGGAACCCGAGCCCGAACCCGAGCCGGAGGACGAGCGGGTGGACGAGGCCGAGCCCGAACCGGAGCACGTACCGGTCGACGAGGCGGAGCCCGTACCGGTCGACGAGCCGCATCTGGTCGACACGGTCGTGGTCTCGACCCCCGGGCCGGACCTGGCGGCCACGCTCGACGCCCTCGGCGACCTGGACACCGACGTCGCCCGGGCGGTGGCGGCCGCGGTGGTCGAGCGGCTGCGCGCGCTGATCGCCGCCCCGCTGCTGCCGCGGGTGGCCGACGAGATCGCCCGGGCCCTGGCGCCACCGCCGGCGCCGGGTCCCGCGGCCCGGCACGAGGCGGGCGACGAGAACGGCCGGGAGGACCCCACGGCCCGGGAGGGCCAGCTCCACCCCGACGCCTCGGGCCGGCGGTAGCGTACCGGCGTGCGCCTGTCCGACAGCCGTGCCGAGGCACGGTTCCGTGCGGAGCTCGGGGAGTGGCTGGCCGGCAACGAGCCGGCCGCCGACAGGATGTCCGATCCGCCCCTGTCGAGCGGGCACATGCCGGGGTGGGCGCGCGACTGGCAGCGGGCGTTGTTCGACGCAGGCTGGCTGGTGCCCCGGTGGCCGGCCGAGCTGGGCGGCCGGGAGGCCAGCGCGGTCGAGCAGATGATCTACCTGGAGGAGCTGTCCCGCCGGAGGCTGCCGCGCACGGTCAACCCCCAGGGTCTCGACGTGTGCGCGCCGACGCTGATCGACATGGGCGACGACCGCCAGCGCGACGAATGGGTGCCGGCGACGCTGCACGGCGAGACGACGTGGTGCGTGGCGGTCGACGCCGTCGAGGCCCCGGGCGGTGAGTCGGCCCCGCTCACCGTGAGCGAGCGCGATCGCGAGCTGGTCGTGCGGGGCACCGTCCCGGCGCCGGCTGGCGCGGCGCACGCCGACCGGTGCCTGTGCGGGGTCCGGGCGGTGGCGGCCGGCAGGCGGTTCGAGGAGGTCGGCGTGGTGGCGGTCGACCTGTCCCGGCCGGGCGTGACCCGCCCCGACGGCGACGGCGGCGAGCTGTCACTCGACGACGTCGTGGTGGACCCGGCCGACGTGGTGGGCGCGGCGGACCAGGGTTGGCCGGCGCTGCAGTCGGTCCGGGCCCGGCTCCGCTCGGTCCGCTGGATCACCAGCCTTCTGGCCATCCAACGGGCGCTCGACGCGCTGACCGACGTCGGGCGCGGGCGCGGGCTGGCCGACGACGCCGTGTTCCGCCACACGCTGGCCGGGCACCAGGTCGAGGCCGACGCCGTGCGGGCGCTGGCCTACCGCGCCCTGGCCAAGCAGGGGACAGGGCGCGCCAACCCCGAGCTGGCCATGCTCCCCCTCGTGACCCGGGAGACCGAGCAGCGCCTCTACCAGACCGGGCTCGAATGCCTCGGCACCGACGGCCTGGACCTCGGCCTCGACGGGCCGCGTTCGTGGCCCAGCGGGTCGTGGGCCAGCGAGTGGCTGGGCGCCACCGCCGACTCGGCCGCCGCGGGTGGCCTGGCCGCCGAGCGCGACCGGGTGGCCGGCCGCGTGCTCGGGCTCCACCTCCGGTAGCGGCCGCGGGTCAGCGGACCAGGGCGGCGGCGAGCTGGGAGCTGCGCGCCCGGCTGGCGCTCAGCATCTGGTCGGCGATGATGCGGCGGTGGTCGGCCGACGACCCGAACAGCAGGTCGTCGGCCTTGGCCCGGCCGACCCACAGGCGCAGGTCGCGGCCGTCGCGGTCGACGGGCGTCTCGTGCAGCTCCAGGCAGGCGGCGCTGACGAGCCGCTGGCACTCGCCGACCGCGGCCTTGGCCGACGACGCCACGCGGGCCGCGGTCGCGTGACCCTCCGCCACTGCGCACGAGGCCTGGTAGGTGAGCGCCCGTGCCGTCTCGATGGCCACGAGCATGTCGGCCAGCGTGTGCTCGGTGGCCTGGCCGACGTGGGTGGCCTCGCCCTCGCGGGCCGCGGCCAGCGAGGCGTCGAACAGCGCGGCGCACACGCCCAGGCCGTCGAGCGCCAGGGCAACGGTGGCCACCGACAGGGCCGAGGCCAGCGCCTTGCCGGCGTCGACGTCCGGCTCGCCGAGCAGCCGGGCCTCCGGGACCCAGACGCCGTTCAGCTCCACGTTGGCCAGCGACCGGGTGGCATCGAGGCTGGTCGTGCGCTTGAAGGTGAGCTCGGCGGCCGGCACGACGAACAGGCCGAGGGTGCCGGTCTCGCGCCGGGCCGCCACCACCACCTCGTCGACGTCGGGGGCCCCGAGGACGTGCTGCTTGTGGCCCCGCAGCAGCCAGCCGTCGCCGTCGCGCTCGGCCGTGGCCACCACGGTCAGGGGGTCCCAGCGACCTCCCTCGTGCAGGGCCAGCGTGCCGGAGAGCTCGCCGGCGGCCACGCCGGCCAGGAAGCGGTGGGCCTGGGCGGTGGTGCCGGCCTCCCGCACCACGGGGGCGAACAGCGCCTGGGTGGGCAGGAAGGACCCGGGCACCGCGGCCCGGCCCATCTCCTCCAGGACGATGGCCAGCTCGACGAAGCTGCGGCCCAGCCCGCCGAGGTCGACGTCGATGGTGAGGGCGGGCCAGCCCAACCAGTTGAGGGCGGTGGCGAGGTCGCCGGCCCCGGTCGCCCCGGCGGCGATGTCGCGCACCCGCCGCGGGGGGCACTCCCGGGCCAGCGCCGAGCGGGCGCTGTCGCGCAACTCGAGCTGCTCGTCGGTCAACTCGAGGTACACGCCCACGAACAATAGGCGCCCGCCGCGCCGCGTGGCGGTATCCGTATGTGGACCGCCCGTTCGGTTGACAGTCCGTAGGGGCGCTTGTACATATTCGGAGCGGCGGCGGTAGGGGGTGAAGGGGGAGCCGATGCCGATGTCCGCGGTCGGGCAGAGGCGAGCGAGTCGCGTCACGAACGCCGGCGATCGTCCCGCGCGCGAGTCCTGCGGCTCGCTGCCCTGGGCGTTCTCGCGGCGGCTGCGGCGGGCGGCGCTGGCGTGGATGGCCCTGTCGCTGCCGATCGTGATCCTCGCGGCCGGCGCCATCGACTCGACCGACGGCTATCTCGTCGTCTTCGCCGTCGTGGCCAGCGGGCTGTACACGACGCCCGCCCTCGTGCACACCTGGCTGGCGGCCCGCCGCTCGCCCGCGCCGGACAACCGCTGCTGGTGGCTGTGGCTCTCGGCCGTCGTGCTCATGTACGCGGTCGGTTGCGCCATGATCGCCGGCACGAGGACGGACCTGCGCCTCCCCACTGCGGTCAACGCCGTCGTCATCGGCGCGATCGCCGCGCTGCTGATGATCTCGATCGTGATGATGGTCCGGGCCCGCTCCGGCGGGCGGGCCACCTCGATCGACCTCATCGAGAGCCTCATGTCGGTGATCGTCGTGACGGCACCGGCCGCCCTCGTCTTCGGCGAGCGCGTCGTCGAGGCCGAGGACCACTGGTACGCCCTGCCCGCCGCCCTGGTGGTGCCGTGCATGGTCTTCGGCGCGTACTGGACGGTGCTGCTGGTGACCCGCCTCCAGGGCGCGGCCCGCCGCGTCGCGGTGCCGGGCCTGGCGCTGGTGTTCGTGGGCCTGGTCAACGCCGTGGTGCAGACCGCCCAGGGGACGACCGGCTTCGCGCTGCCGGGCGTGCCCGTCCTGGCCCTGCACGCGCTCACGATGAGCCTGCTGTCGTTCGTGCCTCTGTACGTGCCGAGCACCATCTCGCCCGGACTGGACCGACTGCCGCCCGCCAGCCAGGTGCGGGCCTCGTGGATCCCGGCGGCGCTGATTCTCGCCGGTGTGCCGGTCCTGCTGGTCACGACCCTGGCCCTGCACAGCCGGTACCCGTGGGCGCCGGTCTACTCGCTGGTGGTGCTGGCGGTGCTGGTGGTCCTGGCCGCCCTGCGCCAGCTGGCGGGCATGCGCGAGACCCGGCGGCTGTACGGCGAGGTCGAGCGGGCGGCCGAGACCCGCCGGGAGCTGCTGGCACAGCTCATGCAGCGGGGCGACCACGACCGCCACCGGGTGGCGGCCCAGCTCCACGAGCAGGCGGTGTCGGCCTACGCCACCTTCGTGTCGTTCATGCAGACCAGCACGCTCGTGCGCACCGGGGGCGACGCGCCGATGGCGGGCGCCTCGGCGCTGGTCCGCGACGAGCTGGGCAAGCAGGCCGAGTCGCTCCGGCAGCTCATGCTGGCGGTCCAGCCCCTGGCCGCCGACCAGCCGGGCCGGGCCCGCTCCCGGGGGCTGACGGCCCCGATCCAGGCCTACGTGGACGGCCTGTACGGCGACCGCCGGGGCCCGTGCCTCACCGTCAACGTCGACGACGCGCTGATGCTCGACTGGCCCACCGAGGCGATCGTGCTGCGCATCGTGCAGGAGGCCGTGAGCAACGTGTGGCGCCATGCATCCGCCTCGCAGCTGATCGTGACGATCCGGTCGGTGGGCGGGGTGGTCGAGGTGAAGGTGGCCGACGACGGGTCCGGGTTCGACCCGGGCGGGACGCTCTTCGAGTCGGGCATCGAGGTCATGCGTTCCTGCACGGCACTGGGGGCGGGGACGCTGCGCATCGACAGCGCCCCGGGGCAGGGGACCCGGGTGGTGGCCCGCCTGGGCGCGACCGACGAGGACGGCGGCGGCCCGCCGGCGCCGGTCGTCCGGCTCCGCCTCGTCGGGGACGAGGTCCCCGAGCCCTGCGACGCCTCAGTCGAGGAAGCGTGAGGTCGCGTACTCGCAGGTGACCCGCCACGCCGTCTCGGCGTCGACCTGCCCGGCGATGCACAGCTCGACGTTGGCGAGGGCGAAGCCGAGCATGCCGGTGCTGGCCGAGACGAGGTCGTCGGCGGGCAGCGCCGAGCCGGCCATGAGGGCGGCCAGCTCGGAGGCGATCTGCACGCGGGTGGCGATGGCGGAGGCCTCGACGGTCTCGTCGTGCGTCACCCACGGGTCGCGGAACAGCAGCCGGTAGGCGGCCGGGTTCTCGTCGAAGAACCCGAACAGCGCGGCGAGCAGCTGCTCCATGCGGGTGCGGGGGGAGAAGGGCATCTTCGACGCCTGGCGCAGCCGCTGCTGGAACTCGGCCAGCAGGCCCTGCATGACGCTGACGAAGAGCTGGGGGCGCCCCTCGGGGAAGTAGTGGTAGAGGAGACCCTTCGACACGCTGGCGGCGCTGGCGATCTCGGCCAGGCCGGATTCCGCGTAGCCGGTGGCCGCGAAGACCTGGCGGGCGGTCGCGACGATCTCGGCGCGCCGGGTGTCGGGGTGCTTGCGCACCCGCTTCTGCGAAGGGCGCTCGTCGCTGGGAGTGGGTGCTTGAGCTGCCGTCACGCCATGCACCATATTCCTGCACGCGAGGTGTAACAACTTACTCTTCGGTAACTGGGCTATATATCGACGTTAGGGTCAATAAAAGCGTTGACAGTCGACCTCGTCTGACCGATACTCGCGGCACGGGCTCGGGGGAGCCAGGTAGGGATAGTCGTCATCAGCGGCGGGCCGGACCGCCACTGTTGACGCGAGGTGCAACAGGTGGAGCGAGTGTCGCCGCGGGTCCGCCGCCCCGCTGCGACCACAGCCCCCTCGGCTGCCCGGCCGCCACCAACCCGCGGGTCGGTAGGACCGAACCGACCGGCGTGGGCGACCGGGCAGCTCGGGGCGACCCGCCGGTCGGCACGTCGCGTCAGCCGCCGGCGGCCGGGATCGGCGAGGGCAGGCCCCGGGCCAGCAGCGTGAAGGTCTCGTCGACCGCGTCGGCGAGGGCGCAGGTCCGGCCCCGGTCGTGCCACACCGCCATCGCCACCCGGATCGCCCCCAGCGCGGTGCTCACCGCCAGCATGGGGTAGGGGTCGCGGTCGACGTCGAGGCCGGTGCGCCGCGCGATCTCCTCGGCCAGCACGCGCTCGACCTCGCTGAACCGGGCGGCCCGGCGCATGGCCAGCGGTGGGTGGGACTGCGCCAGCTCGTAGCGGGCCCACATGTCGTCGGCCTCGGCCTCGAGGCGGGCCGCGGCGCGGCGCGCCATCCCGTGGAGCGCCTCGAGCGCGCCCTCGCCCTCCGGCCTCGCCACGAGGTCGGCGAGCAGCTGGGTCGTCTCGTTGGGGTTGACGCCGAGCAGGGCGTCCTCCTTGGAGCCGAAGTAGTTGAAGAAGGTGCGGGGGGACACGCCGGCGGCCTCGGCGATCGCCTCGACGGTCACCCCGTCGGGGCCGAGCTGCTGCGCCAGGCGCAGAGCCGCCGTGGACAACGCCTTGCGCGTCTCCGCCTTCTTGCGCTCGCGGAGCCCTTCGCTCATGGCCTCAGTCCAGCACGAGTGCCGGCCGGTCGGCGGCCATCGCGCCCTCCACCGTGAGCGCCGGGGTCGCCGGCCCGCCGGTGGCCCCGGCATCGGTGGCCTTGCGGGCCTCGCCCGACTGGGTGCGCAGCGGCACCTCCCGCAGCAGCCAGGTGACGACGAACCCGGCCAGCAGGAGCGGCACGGCGTAGCGGAACACCGTGGTGATGGCGTCGGCGAAGGCGGCCGCGGTGGCGGCCTGCTGGTCCGCCGGCAGGGCCGCGATCTGCTCGGGGGTCATGGCCGAGGGGGCGGCCACGCCGAGCAGCTCGCCGATGCGGTCGTTGAACAGGGCGCCGAAGAGGGCGACACCGACCGAGCCCCCGACGGTCCGGAAGAACGTGACGGTGGAGGTCGCGACGCCCAGGTCGGCCGCGGGGGCCTCGTTCTGGGTGGCCAGGACCAGGATCTGCAGCACCAGCCCGAGACCGGCGCCGAACAGCGCCATGTAGAGGCCCGACTCCCACCGGCTCGACCCCGTCCCGAGCGTCGACAGCAGGTAGACCGCCACGACCGACAGCGCCATTCCCGCCAGGGGGAACCGGCGGTAGCGGCCGGTGCGGCTGACGACCTGACCGGCGATGATCGAGCTGGCGAGCAGTCCGCCCATCACGGGCACGAGCAGCAGGCCGGAGTTGCTGGCCGACGCGCCGTTCGCCACCTGCAGGAACGCGGGCAGGTAGGTGATGGCGCCGAACATGGCGGCGCCGACGACGAAGCTGACCGTGATGGCGACGACGAACGTGCGGATGCGGAACAGGTGCAGGGGGATGGCGGGCTCCGCCGCCCGGCGCTCGACGGCCACGAAGGCGGCGCCGGCGACGACCGTGCCCACCCCGAGCCCGACGATCACGGGCGAGCCCCAGGCGTGCTCGGCGCCACCCCAGGTCGTCAACAGCACGAGGCACACGATGGCGACCGACAGCAGGGCGGTGCCCGCCCAGTCGATGCGGGCCTGGCGGCGCGGGCGGGCGCCCGGTAGCACGGCGCTGGTCACGAAGAGGGCGAGGATCCCGAGCGGGAGGTTGACGTAGAAGGCCCAGCGCCAGGACAGGTGGTCGGTGAAGAAGCCGCCCAGCAGGGGGCCGGCCACGCTGGCGGCGCCGAACACCGCACCGAAGTAGCCCTGGTAGCGCCCCCGCTCCCGGGGGCTGACCACGTCGGCGATGATGGCCATGGCCAGCACGATGAGCCCGCCGGCCCCCGCGCCCTGGACGGCCCGGAAGGCGATGAGCTGGCCCATCGAGGTCGCCGTGCCCGACAGTGCGCTGCCCGCCACGAAGACGACGATGGCGCTCTGGAACAGGCGCTTGCGGCCGTAGAGGTCGGCGAGCTTGCCGAACAGTGGCGTGGAGACCGTCTCGGCCAGCAGGTAGGCCGTGACCACCCACGACAGGTGGGTCAGGCCGCCGAGGTCGCCCACGATGGTCGGCAGGGCGGTGGCCACGATCGTCTGGTCGAGGGAGGCCAGGAACAGGCCGAGCATGATCCCGGAGAAGACGATCAGCACCTGCTTGCGGGTCAGGCCGGCCGGGGCGGAGGCCGGGGCGTGGACCGGGCCGTGGACCGGGGTGGCGACGGTGGCGGGCATCGTCGCCAGGCTAGCGAAAGATGCACTGACTGCAAGCTTGCAACCTGTGCACTTTGTCACGGGTCAGGGCCCCGGGTCCTCCCCGACCTCCCGGAGCGCCGCGGCCACGGCCGCCCGCAGCCGCCGGGCCGTGGCCGCCGCGAGGTGGGCGGTCACGCCGGTGCCCGATGCCCCCTCGTCCTCCAGGGTCACCTCGATGCGCAGGTCGTCGCAGCCCTCGCAGTCGTCGACCACCGCCACCGCCCACGCGACCCGGGCCCGCTCGTCGTCGTCGGCGGGGTGGTCGTCGAAGGAGAAGTCGATCGATTTCTTCAAAGATCGCTCCTGACCGGCAGCTTCATCGGAGGTCGATCCGATACCACCGACGACGATACGCAGCCCCGGCGGCCGCGGCGCCGCGGCGTCGAAATCGATCGGGCCAGGTGCGGTAGGTTCGCTCCGACCGCTGGCCCGGACACTGTCCGAAACCAAACCGGTGGGGGGAAGCTCGTGGCTGAGACGCAGGGAGCACCGAACCGCGCGGCGGGGAGCGGCGTACCACCTCCGCCTCCGCCGGTCCGCCCCGTGCCCAGCGTCGACGCCGCCCGCGAGGCAGCGGCTTCCGCGACGGCCGACCTCGAGAGGACGATGCTCCGCGCCTCGTCGTTCCCGGACGACGACCGCCACCGGCGCGTCGACGACGAGTGGTCGGCGGTCGAGTCGCTGAGGCATCTCGTCCTCCTGATCGACCTCTGGCTGTCGAAGGTGATCCTCGGCCACCCGGACCCGTTCCATCCCATCGGGTTGCCCCCCAGCTTCATGCCCCCGAAGCTCCCGGGCTCGTCCATCGACCCGGAGGCCCGGCCTGCGTTCGACGTGGCGTGCCAGGTGCTCCACGGGCGGATCGCCGGCCTCCGCAGCTATGTCGACACGCTGAGCGGGGAGGAGCTCGACCGTCCGATCGAAGCGCACGCCGGCAGCGTCGCCGGGGCGCTCGGCGTCCTCTTCGACGAGCTGACGGCCCACAACCGCTTCATCAATCGCGATCTCGACCTGATCGAGAGCTCGCGGTCGCGGTAGTCATTCCTTCTCGTCGTCGGGCGGCGCGCTGATAAGGAGCTCCCGCCAGCGCGCTTCGGGCACGTGTGTGGGGGTCGTCGACTTCAGGAAGTCCTCGAGGACGCCGAGGAACCAGTCTGCGTTCCGCCAGGGCAGGAAGTGTCCGGCTCCCTCGAGGATCTCGAGCCGAGCGCCACCCATGGCCTCGGCGGCCAGGTGGGCGTGGGCCACGGGGATGATCCGGTCCTGGTCGCCCCAGACGATCAAGGTCGGCAGCGCCTCGGCCAGGTAGAGCCGGTCGTGCGCGCTGACGCGCTGGCCGGCGACGTCGATGACCGACCGGACGGTGTGGACGAAGGCGTGCTGGCCGTGCCTGTCGGTCAGCGTGGTGTAGCTGCGCCACACCTCGGCGAGCGTGACGCTGGGGCGCCATCCCACCCGGCGGGCCAGGCCCGCGGGCCACTCGCCGACTTCCCGGATCCGCCGGTGGAGCAGCAGGGGAAGCACGTACTCGGCGCCGGGCAGGGTCACCGCCTTCAGCAGCGGGCTGACCTCCTTGCCCAGCCCTCCCGATGCCACCAGCACCAGCCGTTCGATCCGCTCCGGGAACTGGTAGGCGAACTGCATCGCCACACCGCCGCCGAGCGAGTGGCCGACGACGGTGACCCGCTCCTGGCCCAGGACGGCCAGGAGGTCGCGTACGCCGCTGGCGTAGGCGCCCAGCGAGTAGTCGCCACGGGGTTTGGCCGACTGCCCGTGGCCCAGCAGGTCCGGGGCGATGACCGTGTAGTGCTCGGCCAGGGCCGGCATCACCGCCCGCCATGTCGTCGAGCTCCCGGCGATCCCGTGGATCAACACCACGGTCGGTCCCTCTCCCGACATGCGGTAGCTGACGTCGTGGCCATGGATCCGGACGGTGCGCGGCCGGAAGGGGCTCTCGGTCATGGCGCCGTCCCGTACGGTGCACGCCGGCCACCATCCTGCTCCGGGACCTCGGTCCGGTGACGCCGAGATCCCCTTCCCATCCGATCGATCATCATGACGACAGTCATAGGTGTCAACGTCCCGCCGCGGGATCGCCGCAGCCGCGCACAGATCCAAGCCGTCCACGACGCTACTCGACCAGAGCGGCGTCCCGGGCCGGTGACCGGGGCAGCAGCACACGGAACGTGGCCCCGGCGCCCGGCGTGCTCTCC
This sequence comes from Acidimicrobiales bacterium, assembly GCA_035707385.1. Classification (GTDB taxonomy): domain Bacteria; phylum Actinomycetota; class Acidimicrobiia; order Acidimicrobiales; family VFJN01; genus ZC4RG19. Next base: position 1,107 of record DASSUD010000025.1, on the reverse strand, counting down.
ACCTCGACGGCACCGCCGTGGGCCCGGGTGATGGCGGCCACGATCGACAGGCCGAGGCCCGTCCCGCCCTGGGCCCGGCTGCGGGCCGCGTCGATCCGGTAGAAACGCTCGAACACCCGCTCCGACTGCTCGGCGGTCAGGCCCGGCCCACGGTCGATCACCTCCAGCGCCACCTGCGCCTGCCCGTCCCGGTCCACCGGCCCGACCCGGACGGTCACCGGGGCGCCGGCGGGGGAGTAGGCGAGGGCGTTGTCCAGCAGGTTGGCCGCCACCTGGCGCAGGCGCGGCTCGTCGCCCGCCACCACCAGGTCCGCCCCGTCGACGGCCACCTCGACGGCGCGGTCGGGGGCGGCCGCCCGGGCCGACTCGGCGGCCGCCCGGGCCAGCGCCCCCACGTCCACCGGCGCCAGCTGCAGCGGTCGCTCCTGGTCGAGCCGGGCCAGCAGCAGCAGGTCGTCGACCAGCAGGCCCATGCGGGTCGCCTCGTCCTCGACGCGGGCGAGCAGGTCCGCCACGGCCACCGGGTCGGTGACCGCCCCCTGGCGGTGGAGCTCGGCGAAGCCCCGGATCGAGGTGAGCGGGGTGCGCAGCTCGTGGCTGGCGTCGGCCACGAACCGGCGCATGCGCTCCTCGGATCGCCGGGCCCGCGCCTCGGAGGCGGCGCGGGCGCCGAAGGCCCGCTCGATCTGCTCCAGCATGGCGTTGAGCGCCCGGCTGAGCCGCCCCATCTCGGTGGCCGGGTGGTGGTCGGGGACCCGGCGGCCGAGCTCGCCCCGGCCGATGGCGGCTGCGGTCAGCTCGATCTCGGCCAGCGGGCGCAGGGCCGTGCGCACCATCGAGTAGCCGACCACGGCCAGCCCGGCCAGCACCACCAGGCCCACCAGCACGTCTATCTTCACGAGCCGGTCGACGGTGGCCTCGACCTCGCCGAGGCTGGTGGCGAGGACCACCGTCCCCGAGCCGTCGGCCAGCGGCAGCGCCACCGCCCGCCACGAGCCGCCCCCCCAGGTGGCGTCGACCGTGAAGGGGCGGGCGCCGCGGTCCACCGCCTCGTGGGGCGTCAGCGCCGGCAGGTCGGGCTCGGCGCGGGTGAAAGCTGACGACTTG
>DASSUD010000024.1:0-9414 GCA_035707385.1 Acidimicrobiales bacterium | reverse complement strand
CCAGCTGGCCCCGCCGTCGCGGCTGCGGTACACGCCCCCGTGGTTCTGCAGGAACATCTCGTCGGGCCGCTCGGGGTGGCGGGCGATCTTGTGCACGCACTGGCCGAACTCGGGGTGCGGGTCCGGGTTGTGCCAGGCCGTGATGCCGCTGTTGGACGCCTCCCAGGACTTGCCGCCGTCGCCGGTGCGGTACACGCCGGCGGCCGAGACGGCCACGACCATGCGGTCGGCGTCGGTGGGGTGGGGGACGACCGTGTGGAGGCACAGCCCGCCGCCGCCCGGCTGCCACCGGGGCCGGTGGGGATGGTCCCACAGTCCCTCGACGAGCGAGAACGTCGCGCCGCCGTCGTCGGAGCGGAACAGGGCCGCGGGCTCGACCCCGGCGTAGACCACGTCCGGCTCTGCGGCCCCCGCGGGCTGCAGCTGCCAGGCCCGGGTGAGAGCCGCGCCCGTCGACTCCGGGAACCGCAGCGCGCCGCCCTCGGTCTCGGACCAGGTGGCGCCGAGGTCGTCGGAGTGGAACACCGACGGGCCCCAGTGCTCGCTGTCGGCCCCCACCAGCAGGCGGGGCGTGGCCCGGCGGCTGTCGATCGCCACCGCGTAGACGGCGTTCATGGCGAACGCCGGGCCCTCGACCGCCCAGGTGGCGCGGTCGTCGCTGCGGGCCACGAACAGCCCCTTGCGGGTCCCGATCAGCAGCATCGTGGTCATCAGGCGCCTCCCCCTGTTGTTCCCGACAGGAACACGTTAGACCGCTACCGGGCGGCCCCGAGGACGACCCACCGCGTCCCGGCGAAGCGCACCCCGAGAGACGCGGCCCGGGTCGCCATGAGCAGGGCGATGCAGGCCCACAGCCAGCCGATCCCGAGGTCCAGCGCCGCCACCGCCACCGCCGGCGGGATGAACACGGCGGCCGCCCCGACCATGGCCCGGGCCAGGAACGCCATGTCCCCGGCCCCGATGAGGATGCCGTCCAGCACGAAGGCGACGCCGTTGAGCGGCTGGATCAGCGCCACCCACACCAGGAGGAAGGCCGCCAGGTCGAGCACCGCGGGGTCGCCGGTGAAGACGTGGGGGAGGAGCGCCCGGGTGGCGAGCACGCCCGCGCCGACCAGCACGCCGAGGACCAACCCCCACTCGATCATCCGGCGGCCCGCGCCCCGTGCGCCCGCGCCGTCGCCGGCGCCCAGGGCGCGGCCGACCATGGCCTGGCCGGCGATGGCCACGGCGTCCAGGCCGAAGGCCAGCGCCGACCAGATCTCCATGGCGATCTGCTGGGCCGCCAGGTCGACGGTCCCCAGGCGGGCCGCCACCGCGGTCGCCACCACCAGCGCGGCCCGCAGCGCCGCCGTGCGGATCAGCAGGTCCCGTCCCACCCGCACCAGCGTGCGCAGGCTGGCGGGGTGCGGCCCCCGCTCCACGCCCAGCCGCCGGGCGGCCCGGGCGATCATCCCGACGTAGATTGCGGCGGCCACGGTCTGGGCCACGACCGTGGACAGCGCCGATGCGCCGATGCCCTGGTCGAAGCCGTAGATCAGCACGATCTCCAGGGCGAGGTTCAGCACCGCGGTGCCGGTGGCGACGGCCAGTGGCGTGCGGGTGTCCTGCAGCCCCCGGAGGTAGCCGGTGCCCGCCAGCACGGCCAGCATGGCCGGCACCCCGAACAGGCTGATCCGCAGGTAGACGAGGGCGTTGTCCCGCACCGCGCCCTCGGCGCCCACCAGCGCCACCAGCGGCTCGGCCACCACCAGGCCCACCGCCAGCAGCACCGTGCCCACCACGCCGGCCAGCCACAGCGACTGGACCGCCTGGTGGGCGGCCTCCGCCTCGTTCCCCGCCCCCAGCAGGCGGCTGACCGCCGCGGTGGTGCCGTAGGCCAGGAAGATGAAGACGGCGTACAGCGTGAGCAGGATCGTCGAGGCCACCGCCAGCCCGCCCAGCTGGGGCGTGCCCAGGTGCCCGACCACCGCGGTGTCGCTGAGGATGTAGACGGGCTCGGCGATCAGCGCGCCGAAGGCCGGGATCGCCAGCCGGGCGATCTCGCGGTCGTAGGGGCTGCGGCGCCGGAAGCGCGCCTCGGCGGCCATCCGTCCCTACCTACCGGATTTGGCGTCTCTCACGTCGCACATGCGACGTGAGAGACGCCAAATCGGTTAGTCGTCGCGGGTGGCGGCGGTGCGGGTTTACGCTGGTCCGCATGCCCGACACGCCCACCAGCGAGACCAGCGTCGACATCAAGCCTCGCAGCCGCGACGTCACCGACGGCTACGAGCGGGCGCCGGCACGGGCCATGCTGCGGGCGATCGGCATGACCGACGACGACTGGGGCAAGGCCCAGGTCGGCGTGTGCTCGTCGTGGAACGAGGTCACGCCCTGCAACCTGCCCCTCGACCGGCTGGCCAAGCGGTCGAAGCAGGGCGTGCGGGCCGCGGGGGCGTTCCCCATCGAGTTCACCACCGTGGCGGTGAGCGACGGCATCTCCATGGGCCACGAGGGCATGCGGGCCTCGCTCGTGTCCCGCGAGGTCATCGCCGACTCGGTCGAGACGGTGATGCACGCCGAGCGGCTCGACGGCCTGGTCACCTTCGCCGGCTGCGACAAGTCGCTGCCCGGCATGCTCATGGCCGCGGCCCGCATCAACGTCCCCAGCGTGTTCGTGTACGGCGGCTCGATCCTGCCGGGGCACCACAACGGCGAGGCGCTCGACATCGTCAGCGTGTTCGAGGCCGTGGGCGCCCACGCCGCCGGGACCCTCGACGACGCGGGCCTGGACGCCATCGAGCGCAACGCCTGCCCCACCGAGGGGTCGTGCGCAGGCATGTTCACCGCCAACACGATGGCGTCGGTGGCCGAGGCCCTGGGCATGTCGCTGCCCGGCTCGGCCTCGGCCCCCGCCGTGGACCGCAGGCGCGACGACGTCGCCTACGCCTCCGGCCTGGCCGTGGTCGACCTGCTGCGCCAGGGCATCCGCCCCCGCCAGATCATGACCAGGGAGGCGTTCGAGAACGCCATCGCCGTGGTCATGGCGCTCGGCGGCTCCACCAACGCCGTGCTCCACCTGCTGGCCATCGCCGCCGAGGCCCGGGTCGAGCTGGCCCTCGACGACTTCAACCGGGTGGCGGCCCGGGTCCCCCACATCGCGGACACCAAGCCGGCCGGCAAGTACCACATGTCCGACATCGACCGCATCGGCGGCGTGCCGGTGGTCATGCGGCACCTGCTGGAGGCCGGGCTGCTGCACGGCGACTGCCTGACGGTGACCGGGCGCACGGTGGCCGAGAACCTGGCGGCCATCGACCCGCCCGAACCCGACGGCGAGGTCATCCACCCGCTCGACCGGCCCATCCACGCCCTCGGCGGCATCGCGGTGCTGACCGGCTCGCTGGCCCCCAAGGGAGCGGTGGTCAAGGTGGCGGGCATCTCCTTCGACCGCTTCGAGGGCACGGCCCGGGTGTTCGACGGCGAGGACGGGGCCATGGAGGCCATCCTGGCGGGGTCCATCGAGCCGGGGACCGTGGTCGTGATCCGTTACGAGGGGCCCAAGGGCGGGCCCGGCATGCGCGAGATGCTGGCCGTGACCGGCGCCATGAAGGGTGCGGGCCGGGGCGGTGACTGCGCGCTCGTGACCGACGGCCGGTTCTCCGGCGGCACCCACGGCTTCTGCATCGGCCACGTGGCGCCCGAGGCCACCGACGGCGGCCCCATCGCCCTCGTGGCCGACGGCGACCGCATCGTGATCGACGTGGCCGCCAAGACCATCGACCTCGACGTCGACGCGCCGACCCTGGCCCGCCGCCGGGGCGACTGGAAGCTGCCCGCCCCCCGCTACACCAGCGGCGTGCTGGCCAAGTACGCCCGCCTGGCGTCGGGCGCCGAGCGGGGCGCCATCACCGAGGCCTGAGCGACGGGGCCTTCCCGCTCAGGTGCCCGGGGTCGGCACCGGGATCTGCTCCCGCGCCCGCCACGGCCAGGCGGGGCAGGTAGTGGTCCCAGCCGAGCCCGTGACCGGGGACCGCCTCGGGCGGCAGGTCGCGGTGCTCGAGGTGGAGGACGGTCCCGTCGCCGTCGGCGGTCAGCGTGACCTCCACGGTCGACGAGCCCGGTGGCACCGCGCCGTTCCCGGGCGCACCCCAGGTGAACACGACCCGGTGGGGCGGCTCGATCGTGCGGTACTCGCCCCGCACCGGGAACCCCCGGATGTCGAGGGCGAACGTGCCCCCGGGCTCGGGGACCAGGTCGGCCCACTCGCCCATCCAGCGCACCATGAGCGCCGGGTCCGTGAGGTAGGGGAAGACGTCGTCCGGCGTGGCCTCGATCCGGATCGACGCGCGGTAGGCGTCGGTCACTGTTCCCGCTCCTTGTCGTCCATGTCGTTCTCCACCACGTCCTTGAGCTGCCGCAGGGACGATGGCCACAGCTGGTCGAGGAACGCCCGCACGTCCTCGATGGCCTCGGGCCGCAGCGCGTAGAGCCGGCGGGTGCCCTGGCGCCGCTCGCGCAGGACGCCGGCGTCCTTGAGCACCCGCAGATGCTGGGAGACGGCCTGGGGGGTGATGGCGAAGTGGGCGGCGATCTCGCCCGCCGCCAGCTCGCCGTCGCCCACCACCGTGAGGATGCGGCGGCGCTGGGGCTCCGCCAGCGCGTGGAGGACCGCGTCGGTGCTCACGGGAGCCTCACGGCGTCCGGCCGGTGAACGCCACCAGGCGCTCGGTGGGGCCGGCGTCGGCGGGCACCGCCACCTCGGGCCCCAGGAGACCGCGGCGGGGCTGGGTGGCGAAGGCCTGGTGGGCGAAGCCGAGCAGCTCCTCGGCCAGGGCGGCGTCGACGGCCACGGGACGGCCGGTGGCGCGCCCCAGGTCCCACCCGTGCACCACGATGTCGAGGATCGTGAAGCCCGCCAGGGCGGCCCCGGGCATCTCGCCCAGCGGTGTGGTGTGGCTGCGGGCGAAGGCGCCGTCGTCGACCGCGGCGAGGAGCGCCTCGACGCCCCGGCGGTAGGCGCCGCCCGGGTCGTCGCCCACCAGGTCGCCGGGCGGCAGCTGGCCCGGGCCCATGGCCACCTCCGGCGCCACGTCGCCGAGCAGCGCCCGGCCCAGGGCCAGAGTGCCCACGAGGTGGTTGAGGAGGTCGTGGACGTCCCAGTCGGTGCAGGGGGTGCCCAGCAGGTACTGGTCCGGCGTGACGCGGGCGACGACGGGCTCGGTGGTGGCGCAGGCCCGCTCGAGTGTGGCGAGGTCCATGCCATATTTAAGATTCTGCTTACTAAAGTGTCAAGCGAGCATCAGACGAACGCCAGGGCCGGCAGGGCCTCGACCACCTGGGTCGCCAGGCCGGCGTCGCCGGTGGCCACCACCTCGATGTCCTGGGGGCGGACGCGGGCGCTGATGCCGCGGCAGAAGGCCAGCGCCGTCATCGCCAGCTCGGCGTCGACCTCGCCGTCGCCGGCCGGGCGGACACTGCCCACCACGCCCAGGTCCACATCCCAGGCGGCATCGGGGGCGAGGTCGGTGAACCGGAAGCGCGCCACCCGCCCGGGGTGGTGCGCGCCCCGGGCGGCCAGCAGGGCGGGGGCGAAGCCGCAGGCCCGGGACGCCATCGTGTGGATCGACGCCGGCGGGGGCGGGACCTCGGGCCGGCCCAGCGCCCGACGGACGTCGTCGGCGTGGGTCCAGGCCTCGAACGCCCGCACGAGCAGCACCACCCCGATGGCGGAGGGGCCGCCCCACCACTCGATCCGGTCGTCGAGGCCGCTCTCGCCCCGGGTGGCCACGATCGTGGACACGACCGTGTCGACGACCTCGGCCGCCGCCTCCAGCTCGGCCACGGCCGCGGCCGGGGGCAGCCCGCGGTGGCGGGCCCGGGCGGCCGCCGCCCGGCCCTCGTTGTCCTGCTCGGTCTCGGTCACGCCCGGGACGGGCTCGCCCAGGTGGTCGGCCATCAGCGACTCGTTGGCCATCACGTGGACCGCCAGGTCGTGCACCGTCCAACCGGCGAGCTCGGGCGGGTCGACCGGCCGGGACCAGTCGCCGGGCCCGAGGTCCGCGAGCAGCAGCACCAGGCGGGACAGCTCGACCCGGTGGACCTCGACAGGCGAGGCACCGGCCACCCGGGGCGCAGCCGGGCGGTGGGCGGCGGCGGCCCGCAGCACCCGGGCCCCCAGGTCGCCGGGCGGGCCGGTGTCCGGGGCGGCGGCGGCCGCCACCTCACCGGCCACGTCTCGCAGCGTCCGCTCCCAGCGGGCGGCGCCGGGCACGGACCGCAGGTACGCGGCGATGACGCCCTCCTCGGCGGGGTCGTGGGCATCGAGCGCGAAGACGGCCAGGTCGTCGAGGGTCGGGTCCGCCTGGTGCTGGTCGTTCATGCCCATCGGTCGCTCAGTTCGGGTCGGAGGATCTCGGCGATGCGTTGCAGCCCGAGCCGCAGCCGGGACTTGGCGGTGCCCTCGGGGATACCGAGCACGTTGGCCACCTGCCGGTAGGTGTGGCCCTGGAAGTAGGCGAGCTCCAGGGCCTGGCGCTGGGCCGCGGGCAGCAGCGCCAGGGCGTCGCGGACCCGGCCCGAGGCGTCGGTGCGGGCCGCCGTCTCGGCCAGGTCGGGTGGTGGGGCGTCGGCCGGGGCCCGGGACTCGCGCTTGCGGCGGGCGTCCTCCCGGCGGATGAGGTCGACGGCGCGCCGGTGGGTCAGGGTGCCGAGGAAGCCCCGCAGCGTTCCCCGGCCGGGCTCGAACCGCCCCGGGTTCTCCCACAGGGCGACGAACACGTCCTGGGTCACGTCCTCGGCCGCCTGGCGGTTCATGAGCATGCGGTTGGCCAGCCCGTAGACGAAGCCGGCGTAGCGGTCGTACAGGTCGGCCAGGGCGGTGTCGTCGCCGCCGGCGAGCCGTTCGACCAGCACCCCCTCCGCCCATCTGCCCTGACGCCGTTGCTCCATGAGGCACGTCCTCTCCACGGGGCACTGTTCGGAGCTGCGGCCCGGCGCGGATCACACGCGGCGTGCGGGCGAACGGACGCATCGGGACCCTGCCAGTGTGCCACCGTTGCCGGTATGACCGGAGCGGATCTGAGCAGTGTGCCCGCCGGGGACACCATCTTCGGCTGGATCGCCACCGTGTTCGAGCGGGGGGTCCGGCGTCCGGGGTACCCGGCCGACCAGTGGGCCGAGCAGTGGTGCGCCGCGCGGTTCCGGGAGCTGGGCCTCGAGGGGGTCCGGCTGGAGCCGGTCGAGGTGCCCCGGTGGGAGCCCGTCGACTGGTCGCTGGAGGTGACCGGCCCGGGCGGCGCCACCACCCGGGTGCCGTGCTTCCCGCTGCCCCACGCCGCCCCGGCCGACGGGCTGGAGCTCGACCTGGCCGCCTGGGACGGCGCCGACCCGGGAGCGGTGGCGGGCCGGGCCGCGCTGTACGACGTGACGCTGCTGCGGCTGCCGGCGCGGACGTTCCTGGCCGGCGGCAGCGCGCCGGCCGACCTGGCGGGCCGGGCCGTCGACCCCGAGGGCACGCTGGCCCGCGACCACGTCCTGCCGTTCGGCATCGAGATCCAGGCCGTCATGGAGCCGGCGATCGCCGCCGGGGCCGGGGCCTTCGTGGGCGTGCTGGCGGGCTACCCCGGCGACTCGTGCGAGTACTACGTCCCCTACGACGGCGCCGAGCGGCCCATACCCGGCGTCTGGGTGTCGGCCAGCGCGGGCGCCCGCCTCCACGGGATGCTGGGCGAGGGCCCGGTGCGGGCCCGGCTGACCGTCGAGTCCGAGCGCCGCCCGGTCACGACCCACAACGTGGTGGGCGAGCTGCCGGGGGCCGACGACGAGGTGGTGATGATCGGGTCGCACCACGACGGCCCGTGGGCCTCGGCGGTGGAGGACGCCAGCGGCATCGCCCTGGTCCTCGCCCAGGCCGCGACCTGGGCCGCCGTCCCGCCGCCGCTGCGCCCCCACCGGCTCGTGTTCGTCCTGCACGGCGGCCACATGGTCGGCGGCGCGGGGCTGCGGGCCTACATCGAGGCCCACGGGGCCGAGCTGGCGTCGGTGGTGCTGGAGCTGCACCTGGAGCACGCCGCCCTCGAGGTGCGCGACGACGGCCGCCCCGGGCTTCCGGTGCCCCGCTGGTGGTTCACCAGCCGCAACCCCGCCCTGGAGTCGGCGGTGGCGGAGGCCCTGGTGGCGGAGCGCCTGCACCGCTCGATGATCCTGGCCCCCGACGCCCTGGGCGAGCACCCGCCGACCGACGGCGGCTTCTACCACCTGGAGGGGGTGCCCCTGGTCAACTTCCTGGCCGCGCCCCACTACCTGTTCGACGCAATGGACACCCTCGACAAGATCGACCGGGACCACCTGGTGCCGCTCAGCCGGGCGGCGGCCCGCATCGTGGCCTCCACTGGTGGCGTCTCCGCCGCCGCCATGCGTGACGGAATCGTGCATCTACCTTGAAAAACGATCACCAGGTGAACGTTTTTCGAGGTAGACGCACGCAGCGCCGAACTCGACTCGACGGTGCGAGCCTGATCGACGGCTGGACGCCGATCCTGCCCTGACCGGGCGTACCCTCGACCATCCGCCTTGCCCGGTCGTGGCGCCCCGCGCGATGCTTGGCCCCCGATGCGACGCCTCACCACGCTCGTAGTCCTCGCCTAGCGCACGCCGGTCCCCAAACCCGCGTGCGCCTTTCCGACCTCCCACCGGGAGGTCGTTCCAGTTTTCGGCCCTCGTTCACACCTGCACCGAAGGAGCAACCGCCATGACCATCGACGGCGGACGAGCCCTGATCAAGGCCCTCGAGATGGAGGGCGTCGAGGTGATGTTCGGCCTGCCCGGCGGTGCCATCCTGCCGGTGTACGACCCCATCATCGACAGCCCCATCCGACACATCCTCGTGCGCCACGAGCAGGGCGCCGGGCACATGGCCGAGGGGTTCGCCCACGCCACCGGCCGCCCCGGGGTGTGCATGGTGACCTCCGGCCCGGCCGCCACCAACGTGGTCACCCCCCTGTGCGACGCCTACATGGACTCGGTGCCCCTGGTGTGCATCACCGGCCAGGTCCCGTTCGCGGCCATCGGCACCGACGCCTTCCAGGAGTGCGACACGGTCGGCATCACCCGGTCGGTCACCAAGCACAACGAGCTGATCACCGAGGCCCAGGACATCCCGCTCATGGTCCGCCAGGCGTTCCACCTGGCCACCACCGGCCGGCCCGGCCCGGTCCTGCTCGACGTGCCCAAGGACATCGTCGACCCCAAGAACCCCCGCTCGCAGATGGAGTGGTACTGGCCCTCCGACGACGAGGTGGCCGCCAGCCTCCCCGGCTACCGCCCCACCACCAAGGGCCACCCCCGGATGATCCGCCAGGCGGCCGAGCTGATCCTGGCCGCCCGCCGGCCCGTCATCTACGCAGGCGGGGGCATCCTCAAGGCCCGGGCCGC
>DASSUD010000023.1:0-8096 GCA_035707385.1 Acidimicrobiales bacterium | reverse complement strand
GTGTTCGGGGCGGGCGGGCGGATGGGCAGCACGGTGTGCCGGGCGGTGGCCGGCGACCCGGCGCTCACCCTGGTGGGGGCCATCGACCCCTACCACTCGGGCCTCGACCTGCGCCACGCCACCGGCGTCGACGTGCCCGACCTCCACATCGACCCGGACCCGTCCACGCTGCTCGCCACCGGGGTGGACGTCGTCGTGGACTTCACGGTCCTCGAAGCCTCCCGCCGGAACCTGGCGTGGGCCGCCGAGAACGGGGTCCACGCGGTGGTCGGCACCACCGGGCTGACCGAGGACGACCACGCCGAGATGGCCAAGGCGTTCACCCGCTCGAACTGCGTGATCGCCCCCAACTTCGCCATCGGCGCGGTGCTCATGATGCGCTTCGCCGAGTTGGCGGCCCCGTGGTTCGAGACGGCCGAGATCGTCGAGCTGCACCACAACCACAAGGTCGACGCCCCGTCGGGCACGGCGGTGCTCACGGCTCGCCGCATGGCCGAGGCGTCCGGGGACTGGGCGCCGGACCCGACGGAGACCGAGGTCGTCCCCGGGGCCCGCGGGGCCAGGGGACCGGCGGGCATCCGGGTGCACTCGGTGCGGCTGCAGGGCCTGGTGGCCCACCAGGAGGTGCTGCTGGGCACGACGGGCCAGTCGCTCCTGCTGCGCCACGACAGCTACGACCGGGACAGCTTCATGCCCGGCGTGCTGCTGGCCGTCAAGCAGGTGGCCCAGCACCCCGGGCTCACTCTGGGGCTCGACAGCTTCCTCGGTCTGTGACACGTAGTCTCTGACGAGTCGTCAGAAACAGGGGGAGGGGCGCGCCGTGCTCGAGGCTCGCAACATCTGGGATCTGGTCGTCCGGCGCGCCGAGGCGACGCCGGACCGGGAGATGGCCGTCGACGAGACCGGCCGCCGGCTCAGCTTCGCCGACTACCGGGCGCGCTGCGAGCGGGCCGCCGCCGGCCTGGCGGCCCGGGGCGTGGCCGACGGGACCGTGGTGTCGTGGGTGCAGCCGACCACCCTGGAGGCGATGGTCCTGTTCGGCGCCCTGCGGCGCCTGGGCGCGGTCCAGAACCCGATCCTGCCGATCTACCGCCAGCGCGAGGTCGGCTTCATCGTGCGCCAGGCCGCCCCCCGGCTGCTGATCGTCCCGTCGGTGTGGCGCGGCTTCGACTACGAGGCGATGGCCGCCGAGGTGACCGAGGGGACCGGCACCGAGGTCCTGGCCGCCGACCGGGCCCTGCCCGACGGCGACCCGGGCGCCCTGCCGGACCCGCCCGGGGACGACATGTGGGCCGAGGGCGACGTGCCGGTGCGGTTCATCTACTACACGTCCGGGACCACGGCCGAGCCCAAGGGCGCCCGCCACGGCGACCGCTCATTGCGCGCCGCGTCGGTCGGCATGTCCGAGCGGCTGGGCCTGGCCGAGGACGACCGCTTCGCCTTCGTGTTCCCCATCACCCACGTGGCGGGGGGCGTCTACACCTACGCGGCGCTGGCCTACGGGCTGACCTTCGTGCTCGACCAGGCGTTCGACCCGTCCACCACCATCGACCTGCTGCGCCGGGAGGGGATCACGCAGGCAGGGGCCGGCACCTTCTTCCACCAGACGTACCTGGCGGCCCAGCGGGCGCTGCCGGAGGGCGAGAAGCTCTTTCCCCGGGTCCGCACCTTCCCCGGCGGCGGTGCCCCCAAGCCGCCCAGCCTCCACCACGAGCTGAAGGAGGCGTTCGGGGCCGGCGTGGTGTCGGGCTACGGGCTGACCGAGGCGCCGATCCTCACCATGAACCACCACGACGCCCCCGACGACGTGCTGGCCGGCACCGAGGGCCCGGCGGTGGCCGGGACCCGGTTGCGCATCGTCACCGCCGACGGCAAGGAGGCCGGCGTGGGGGAGGAGGGCGAGGTCCGGGCCAAGGGCCCCCAGGTGACGCTCGGCTACCTCGACCGCGCCCTCGACGCCGCCGCCTTCGACGAGGACGGCTGGTTCCGCACCGGCGACCTCGGCACGCTCGACGCCGGCGGCAACCTCACCATCACGGGCCGGCTCAAGGACGTGATCATCCGCAAGGGCGAGAACATCTCGGCCAAGGAGGTCGAGGACCTGCTGTTCACCCACCCCAAGGTGGCGGACGTGGCGGTCGTCGGCCTGCCCGACCCGGCCAGCGGGGAGCGGGCCTGCGCGGTCGTGGTCCCGGCCGAGGGCCAGGAGCCCCTGAGCTTCGCGGAGATGACCGACCACCTGCTGGGTGCCGGCCTCATCACCCGCAAGCTGCCCGAGCAGCTCGAGCTGGTCGGGGCCCTGCCCCGCAACCCGTCCGGCAAGATCCTCAAGTTCGAGCTGCAGGCCCGCTTCCGGGACTAGGCCACCCGTGTCGTCAGCGACGTCCCGTGCAGGCCGGCCAGGGCGCGCTTCAGGCCGGCGATGCCGGACAGGGCCCCGGCCCGGTGGCCGTTGACCAGCGCCCGCTGGCAGGCGCCGTCACCCTCCCACGCCCGCCGGCAGCCGTCGGGGTCGACGTTGGCGAGGGCCAGGATGGCGCCGGACGCCCCCATGGCGTTGGCCTGCAGCAGCAGCGACGCGCTGCCGGTGAAGACGCCCTCGCCCATCTCGTCGATCTCGACCGCCAGGCGGGCGGGTTCGCCGGTCGAGTCCTTGACCCCCGACACCGGCAGGTTGCAGAGCACGTCGACCGGGATGCCGGGCGCCGACGCGGTGGGGAAGTGGTACGCCAGCACGGCCACGTCCACCGCACGGGCCACCGCGTCGTAGTACGGCCGGGGGTCGTCGGTCCCCGGCGGGGACAGCACCAGCAGGGCATCGGCCCCCTCGGCGGCGGCGCGCTCGGACAGCGCCACCGCCTGGCGGGCCGACGGCGCGCCCGTGCCGGCCAGCACCGGCACCCGGTCGCCCACCGCGCCCCGCACCGCGGCCAGCAGCGCGCTGCGCTCGTCGGGGTCGAGGGCCGCGGCCTCGCCCGTCGACCCGGCCACCACCACGCCGGCCACGCCCGCCTCCACCAGGCGGGTGGCGTGGGCCGCGGTGGCGGGGGCGTCGAGGCCGCCGTCCCGGTCGAACAGGGTGAGCAGCGCCACCCCGATGCCGGTGAACGGTGCGTGCCGGTCGTGCATCACCCGAGCGTACCGGCGGGCCACAGCGGCTCCGGGACCTCGAAGCCCAGCGGGTCGCCCCAGCGGTTGCGGTAGGTCACCTCGTGGACCGGGCGCCGGCCGGCCACGCCCCACCGGCCCGTCGGGTAACCGAACGACACCGTGGCGGCCAGCATCCAGCCCTTGCCCTCGGGCACGCCCAGGATCTCCAGCGTCTCCTTCGGGGCGAAGAACCCGAGGATCGTGGTGAGCGCGCTGCCCACCCCCTCGGCCCGGGCCGCCAGCATGGCGCTCCACACGGCCGGGTAGATCGAGCCGCCGGTCGGGTCGTTGCGGGTGAAGGCGAACAGGTAGAGCGGCACGTCCTCGAAGTGGTCGGCCAGGTGCTGGGCCGAGCGGATCATGCGGCCGGTCTGGGCGTTGAGGGGGTCGTCGGGGTCGGCGGCCACCGCCGCGACCCGGTCGGGGTACACCTCGGCCCACAGGCGCTCGGTGCCGGTCCGGTACAGCGGGCCGAGCCGCGCCTTGACCCCGGGGTCGTCGACGAGCAGGAAGCGCCAGCCCTGGGTGTTGCCACCGCTGGGGGCCCGCACCGCGGCGTCGAGCATGCGGGCCTGCACGTCGTCGGGGATCGGGTCGGTCCGGACGCGGCGCATGGCCCGGGTCGTGTACAGGGCTTCGTGGAGGTCCATGGGCAGGGTTTACACCCCGCGGGCCGTAGGCTTGTCGTTCTGTGCAGACCCGGACCGACCTCCGCAACGTGGCCATCGTGGCCCACGTCGACCACGGCAAGACCACCCTCGTCGACCAGATGCTGTGGCAGTCCGGCGCCTTCCGCGAGCACCAGGACGTGGCCGACCGGGTCATGGACTCGATGGACCTCGAGCGCGAGAAGGGCATCACGATCCTGGCCAAGAACACGGCGGTCCGCTACGGCGACGTGAAGGTCAACATCGTCGACACGCCCGGTCACGCCGACTTCGGCGGCGAGGTCGAGCGGGGCCTGTCGATGGTCGACGGCGTGCTGCTGCTGGTCGACGCCAGCGAGGGCCCGCTGCCCCAGACCCGCTTCGTGCTGCGCAAGGCCCTGGAGTCCCGGCTGCCGGTGGTGCTGGTGGTCAACAAGGTCGACCGGCCCGACGCCCGGGTGGCCGAGGTGGTGTCCGAGGTGGAGGAGCTGTTCCTCGACCTCGACGCCGACCTCGACCAGCTCGACTTCCCCATCGTGTACTGCGTGGCCCGCCAGGGCCGGGCCTCCGTCGACCGGCCCGCGGACGGCGAGGGGCTGCCCGAGGGCGCCACGCTCAAGCCGCTGCTCGACCTGCTGATCGAGCACATCCCGGCACCCGCCTACGACCCGGACATGCCGCTCCAGGCCCTGGTCACCAACCTCGACGCCTCGCCGTACGTGGGCCGCCTGGCGCTGTGCCGCATCCGCAGCGGCGTGCTGCGCAAGGGCCGCAACGTGGCCTGGTGCCGGGCCGACGGCAGCATCGAGCGGGCCAAGCTCACCGAGCTGTACATCACCGACGCGCTCGACCGCGTCCCCGCCGACGAGGCCGGTCCGGGCGAGATCGTGGCCGTGGCCGGCATCCCCGAGATCACCATCGGCGAGACGCTGGCCGACCCCGACGACCCCCGACCCCTGCCGGTCATCACCATCGACGAGCCGAGCCTGGCCATGACCGTCGGCACCAACACCTCACCGCTGTCGGGCCGGGAGGGGACCTCGCTCACCGCCCGGCTGGTGAAGTCCCGCCTCGACGCCGAGCTGGTCGGCAACGTCTCCATCCGTGTCCTGCCCACCGAGCGGCCCGACACCTGGGAGGTCCAGGGCCGCGGCGAGCTGCAGCTGGCCGTGCTGGTGGAGATGATGCGCCGCGAGGGCTTCGAGCTGACGGTGGGCAAGCCCCAGGTGCTCACCCGCGACATCGACGGCGTCCGCCACGAGCCGGTCGACCGGGTGACCGTCGACGTGCCGGAGGACTACCTGGGCGTGGTCACCCAGCTCCTGGCGCTGCGCCGGGGCCGCATGGCCCAGATCACCAACCACGGCACCGGCTGGGTCCGCCTCGAGCACCTGGTCCCGGCGCGGGGGCTGGTCGGCTTCCGCACCGAGCTGCTGACCGAGACGCGGGGCACCGGGCTGCTGCACCACGTGTTCGAGCGCATGGAGCCGTGGGCCGGCGACATCCGGCCCCGGCGCAACGGCTCGCTGGTGGCCGACCGCAGCGGCCTGACCACCGCCTACTCGCTGATCAACCTCCAGGACCGGGGCCAGCTCTTCGTCGGGCCCGGCGTCGAGGTCTACGAGGGCATGGTGATCGGCGAGAACGCCCGCCCCGACGACATGGACGTCAACCCCACCCGCGAGAAGAAGCTGACCAACGTGCGGGCCGCGGCGGCCGACAGCTTCGAGAAGCTGATCCCGGCCCGCAACCTGTCGCTGGAGCAGGCCCTGGAGCACATCGCCGACGACGAGTGCGCCGAGGTCACCCCCCGGTCGGTGCGGCTGCGCAAGACGGTCCTCGACCAGTCGGTGCGGGCCCGGGCCGCCAAGCGCGCCAAGTCCTGAGACGCCGGCGCGACGGCGGGCTGACGCCGCGCGCGCAGAGTCGTACCTAGAGGTTACCGACCCGTACTGCGGTCGATGGTGCGCGGTCGGTGCTGCAGACCACGATCGCGGTAGCTAGTGTCATGGTTGGCCCGCGGGGGATGTCGGGTCGTGTCGGTGTCCAGGGGGGGAGCTGAGGATGAGCGGTAAGCGGCGACGCCTGCGCGGCGCGGAGAACCGGGCGCTCAGGGGCTACGCGCCGTTGGTCGTCCTCGTCGCCGCGCTCATCGCCATGGTGGCCGTGGTGCCCTCGCAGGTTCCCGACGACGTGGCGGCCGCCGGCGGCGGCACCGCCACCGAGGTGGGCGAGGGCCAGCCGGCCAGCGGGTGGGGCACCACCGTGTCCGCCTGTGACGGGCCCCAGGTGCCCGGCATGTCCTACTCGCCGCCGTGCTTCGCCTTCACCGGCGACAACGGCGGCGCCACGTCCCGGGGCGTCACCGCCGACACCGTCCGCATCACCTACCGCAAGTCCGCCGACCAGAACCTGCTCAAGCTCCTGGCCGACCTGGGCGGCGTGGAGCTCGACGAGTCCAACGAGGAGATGGCCCGGACCGCCGAGGCCCTCGCCGAGTACTTCAACAACCACTTCCAGCTCTACGGCCGCAAGATCGAGCTCGTCTCCTACGACGGGCGGGGCCAGCTGCTCCAGGAGTTCCTCGGAGCCGGCCAGGACGCCGCCACCAACGACAGCATCCGGGTGGCCGACGAGATCGGCGCCTTCGCCGACATGACCGGGCTGAGCCAGCCCTACGCCGACGCCCTCTACCGCAACCAGGTCATCTCGGTGGGCGCTCCCTACATGTCCCGGGAGTGGTTCAACGCCCGCCGGCCCTACGCGTGGAGCAACCTGCCCGACTGCACGGCGGTGAGCACGGTGTCGGCCGAGTACACCAACAAGCGGCTGCTGGGGCGGGAGGCCCTGTTCCCCGGCGGTGACCTCGCCGGCCAGCCCCGGACGATGGCCGTCATCGCCCCCAACAACCTCGAGTACCAGCAGTGCATGGACAGCTTCGAGGAGGGGCTGGCGGCCGAGGGCAACGCCGTCACGATGCGGGTCTCCTACACGCTCGACGTCGCCACGCTGCAGACCCAGGCCGCCAGCGTCCTGGCCCAGGTCAAGGCCGAGAACGTGACCTCGGTGTCGTGCGCCTGCGACCCGATCATGCAGATGTACCTGGCCGAGGAGGCCGCCGCCCAGGGCTACGAGCCCGAGTGGCTGGTGGCGGGCGTCGGCTTCATCGACATGGACCTCGGCGGGCAGATCATCGCCAACCGGGCGGGCGAGCAGTGGGGCCGGGCCTTCGGCGGCAGCCGCTGGGCCGTGGCCCAGTCGCCCCAGACCAGCGAGGCCCACGCCGCCTACCGGTCGGTGCGCGACGACGAGCCGTCCGAGCTCGTCGACCTCATCTATGCCCAGCTCCTCACCCTGGTGCTCGGCATCCAGATGGCGGGCCCGAACCTGACGCCCGAGACGTTCGAGACCGGGCTGTTCGCCTTCCCGCCGACCACCGGGCAGGCGGGCCGCTGGGACTTCTCCCCCGACCACTACACGCCGGTCTCCGACCTGCGGGAGATCTGGTGGGACCCGGACGCGGTGTCGCCGTTCAACGGCAGGCCCGGGACCTGGCTCGACCTCGGCACCCGCTGGCCGGACGGCGAGCTGCCGCCCGGCGACCCGGAGGTGTTCCCGTGAAGCGCTCGTACCTCCTCGTCGGCCTCGTGGGCGCCGTCCTGGCGGCCGCCACCGTCGTCGCCCCCGACACCGTTCCCGCCGGCATCGTGGCCAAGGGCGCCCTGTTCGGGTCGGCCACCGGCCTGCTGGCCGTGGGCCTCGTCCTCACGTACCGCACGACCCGGGTCATCAACTTCGCCTACGGGGCCATGGGCAGCCTGGGCGGGGCGGTGGCGGCCACCCTGGCCGTCGGCAAGGACTGGAACTGGGGCCAGGCGGCGCTGGCCGGCATCGCCACCGGCGTGGCGGTGGGTGCCCTCGTCGAGCGCTTCATCGTCCGCCGCTTCGCCAGCGCACCCCGGCTGGTGCTGACCGTGGCCACCATCGGCCTGGCCCAGCTCCTCGGTGGCATCGCCATCTTCCTCCCCGGGTGGCTGGGGGCACCGGAGGTCGTCCCCAAGGTCCAGACCACACTGTCGGACAACACCTTCGAGATCGACCCCGTCGTCTTCACCGGCAACGACGTGCTGCTGCTGGCCGTAGTGCCCGGCGTGCTGATCGTGCTCACCTGGTTCCTGCTGCGGTCCGAGGCGGGCATGGCCGTGCGCGGCATGGCCGAGAACATGGACCGGGCCCGGCTCCTCGGCATCCCGGTGAACCAGCTCTCGCTGCTGCTGTGGTCGGTCGCCGGCGGGCTGG
>DASSUD010000022.1:0-2666 GCA_035707385.1 Acidimicrobiales bacterium | reverse complement strand
GGCGGCGCCGGGGCTACCCGGACACGCCGATGCCACCCCACAACCTGCCGATGACCGTGCTCGGGACCGGCATCCTGTGGTTCGGCTGGGCCGGCTTCAACGCGGGCTCCGCCCTGGCGGCCGACGGCATCGCCGCCCAGGCCATCATGAACACCTTCCTGGCCGCCTCCGCCGCCATGCTGGGCTGGCTGGTGGTCGAGCGGATCCGGGGCGGTCACGCCACGACCCTGGGCGCCGCCTCCGGGGCCGTGGCCGGCCTCGTCGCCATCACGCCGTGCGCCGGCTTCGTCGGCGGCATGGCGCCCGTCTACATAGGCCTCGTGACCGGCGCGGTGTGCTACCTGGCGCTCGGCATCAAGAAGGCGTTCGGGTTCGACGACAGCCTCGACGTGATCGCCGTCCACCTGGTCGGCGGCCTGCTCGGGTCGCTGCTGCTCGGCCTGTTCGCCGACGCGGCCATCAACCCCGACGTGATCGTCAACGAGGGCCTGTTCCTCGGAGGCGGGGCCGACCTGCTCGTCGACCAGGTCGTCGCCTCGGTGGTCACGCTGGTCTACTCGTTCGGTGTCAGCCTGGTGATCGGCAAGGTGATCGACGTGACCATGGGGCTGCGCGTGAGCGAGGAAGACGAAGATACTGGCCTCGACCTGTCCCAGCACGCCGAAGTCGCCTACGCGGACTGACCCGGAGGACCACCGTTGAAGCTCATCACTGCCATCGTCAAGCCGTTCAAGCTCGACGACGTCAAGGCGGCGCTCAAGGAGGCCGGCATCACCGGCATGACGGTGACCGAGGTCCAGGGCTTCGGTCGCCAGGCCGGGCACACCGAGGTCTACCGGGGCGCCGAGTACACGATCGACTTCGTCCCCAAGGTCCGCATCGAGATCCTGGCGGGGGAGGCCGACGCCGACCGGCTCGCCGACGTGATCGCCGACGCGGCCCGCACCGGGAAGATCGGCGACGGGAAGATATGGATCGCGCCCGTCGACCGGGTCGTCCGCATCCGCACCGGCGAACTGGACACCGACGCATTGTGAACTCTGTGTGTCCGCGCCGATCGCCCCGGTGGTCGGCGCGGGCACGCCGGTACCCTCGGGCCCAGGGATGACGATCCTCGACACCCGGGCCCAGCTCGCCGCCGACGACTCGCTGGCGGGTCGCGAGCTGTGCAAGGCGTGGACCGGCGAGGTCGACCGGTGGCTCGGCGAGCTGTTCACGGTCGCCGTCGAGGGCGGGGACCCCGGTGGCGTCGCCCTGGTGGCCGTGGGCGGCTACGGGCGGAGCGAGCTGTCGCTGCAGTCGGACATCGACGTGCTGCTCCTCCACGCCGGCCGGTCCGACATCGGGGAGCTGGCCGACCGGCTGTGGTACCCGATCTGGGACGCCCGGCTGAAGCTCGGGCACGCCGTGCGCACGGTCAAGGAGGCCCTGGCGCTGGCGGCCGACGACCTCGACACCGCGACGGGGCTGCTGCAGGCCCGCCACCTCGCCGGTGACCGCCGCCTGAGCGCCGAGCTCGTCACCAAGGCCGAGCTCCAGTGGCGCAAGCGGGCCAAGCGCTGGCTCGCCGCCCTCGGCGCCCGGGTGCGCGAGCGCCACCGGCGGGCCGGCGAGGTGGCCTTCCTGCTGGAGCCGGACCTCAAGGAGGGCCGGGGCGGCATGCGCGACGTGCACGCCCTGGCGTGGGCGCAGGCGGCCCGCACCATCCTGTGGGGCGACGACCACGCCAGCCTGGGCGACGCCTACGACACGCTGCTGGCCGCGCGGGTCGAGCTGCACCGGCGCACGGGCCGGCCCGGCGACCGGCTGCTGCTGCAGGAGCAGGACGCGGTGGCGGCCGCGCTCGGCTACCCGGACGCCGACATGCTCATGCGGGCCGTGGCCCATGCCGCCCGGACCATCGCCTGGACCAGCGACGACGCCTGGGCCCGCATCGACAGCTCGCTGACCGGGCCGCTGGGGCGGGCCCGCCGGGAGCGGGCGCTCGGGGGCGGCCTCGTCCTGCGGGACGGCGAGGTCCACCTGCGCGACGACGCGGCGGTGGGGCAGGACCCGGCGCTGGCCCTGCGCGCCGCGGCCGCCGCGGCCCGGCACGGCACCCAGCTCGACCGCGCCACGCTGGCCCGGCTGGCCGCCGAGTCGCCGGCCCCGCCGGTGCCCTGGACCCCCGGCACCCGGGCCGCGCTGGTCGACCAGCTGCTGGCCGGGCCGCCGGCGCTCCTGCTGCTCGAAGCCCTCGACCAGCAGGGCATCTGGGAGCGCTACTTCCCGGAGTGGCCGCAGGTGCGATCCAAGCCGCAGCGCAACGCCTACCACCGCTACACCGTCGACCGGCACCTGTGGGAGGCCGCGGTCGGGGCCGGGGCGCTGGCCGGGCGGGTACGGCGCCCCGACCTGCTGGTGCTGGCGGGCCTCCTCCACGACATCGGCAAGGGCCAGGGGGGCGACCACACCGACAACGGCGTGGCCCTGCTGGCCGAGATCTCGCCCCGGATGGGTCTCGACCCCCACGACGCCGCGGTGCTGGCGGCGTTGTGCCGCCACCACCTGCTGCTGGCCGACGTCGCCACCCGCCGCGACATCGACGACCCCGCCACCATCGAGGCCGTGGCGGGGGCGCTGGGCGACCGCGACGTCCTCGAGCTGCTGGCGGCGCTCACGGAGGC
>DASSUD010000021.1:0-3596 GCA_035707385.1 Acidimicrobiales bacterium | reverse complement strand
GGCCCAGAGCTCGTTCCACACGTTGGGGTAGACGCCGTCCTCGAAGTACGACCCGAACCCGGTGATCTTCCGCCGGTTCTTGAACAGCAGCCAGTACGGGAGGATCGTGGCGACGACGTAGTTGAGCCCCACGCCGATCAGATAGAGCGGCCCGAACAGCCGCGCCTGGAACACGTGGATCATCTCGTGCTCGTCGATGTACTCGTTCGAGCCGGCCTTGACCGTGCCGATGGTGGTGGCGTACTTGGTGACCACGCCCTTGACCAGCCAGATGGCCCCGCTGCCCTTGGTCCTGGTGACGTCGTGGGTGTTGCCCGTCAGGCGGTGGACGCCGTAGTAGATCGCGCCGGCCGCGGTGTTGGGCACGCTCCAGGTCGCGTCGAGCACGCACCGCCAGATGCCGAGCGCGTCGCCTGCGTACATCTCTCCGTGGGCGACCGCCCGGCCGTAGGGGATGGCGAACAGGCCGAGTACGACCACGCCGATCACCGCCCCGACGACACCGCCGAGCAGCCCGCCCAGCAGGGCCCCGAACAGCACCACGGCCAGGCCCTGGACGAGACCGGCAACTCCAGATGCGCTCATGCGCGAATGCCTCCCTGTTCCGTTCCGGCCGGGGCGGGCCGGACACGTGGCGCCGCCCTGGCGGCCGGAAGCCGCCTGTGAACCTCTCGGCCGTGACCGAGCACCCACCAAGAGACAGCTCGCGGTGCGTCAGATACAGCGAAAGCAGCCTCAGGAACGGCCCAGCCGACATGGGTGACCGCGGGCGACGCGCCGCCTGCCAGCCGCGCGTCGGCGCCGCCGGCCGCCTCGAACGCACGCGCCCGCGCTCTGACCGTGGCCGGCCGTGTCGCCGTCCACGGGCATGGCGAGGTTGTGGACCCGCAGTCGTTCCGTCATGGGCCGAGTGTCGCGCCCGGCCGCGACCCGGGCCACGGGCGCGGCGGTCAGCGCAGGCTGAACCCGCCGTCGACCACCACGACCTGCCCGGTGAGATAGGGCGAGGCGGCCACGTCGACGATGGCGGTGGCGATGTCGCCCGGTTCGCCCGAGCGGGCCAGGGGGGCCCGCTGGGACATGCTGTCGTGCACGGGGCCCCACTCCGCCGTCCACGGCGTGCGGACGAGGCCGGGGGCGACGGCGTTGACCCGGACCTCCGGGCCAACCACGTTGGCCAGCAGGGCGGTGAGGTGGTTGAGCGCCGCCTTGGACACGGCGTAGGGGACCGAGCTGCCCGTGGGCCGGACGCCCGCCACCGAGGTGACGTTGACGACGCTGGCGTCGCCGGCCGCACGCAGGTGGGGGAGGGCGAGCCGGGTGAGGCGGAAGGGGCCCAGCACGTTGACCTCGAGGATGCGCCGGAACAGGTCGTCGGTCACGGCGTCGAGGTCGTGGTGGGGGATGACCTGGGTGATGCCGGCATTGTTCACGAGCACGTCGAGCCGGCCGAACCGCTCGACCGCCGCGTCCACCAGGGCCGCGCAGGCGTCGGGGTCGGACACGTCGGCCTGCACGTACAGCCCGCGGGCCAGCGAGGCGGCCACCTTCTCGCCGGCCTCCACCGACGACGACGAGTTGACGACCACGTGGGCGCCCTCGGTGTCGAAGGCCCGGGCCGTCGCCTCGCCGATGCCGCTGGAGGACCCGGTCACGATCACGACCCGGCCGTCGAACCTGCCGTCGCTGCTCCCCACGGCGGTCATCCTGGCACGCCGGCGGTGGGATGGAGGGCGGGTGCGTAGCCGTGGGCGAGGACGTCCACGGTGCAGGCGGGCGTGAGCACCGTGGCGTCGCCCCGCTCCGGCCGGTCGAGCGCCCGCCCGTAGCCGGCGGGCGACCAGGGCGCCAACCGGTCGCCCAGCACCAGCGCGGGGGTGCCGCCCGCCGCGGTCGACACGAACGAACCGGCGGGCAGGTCGCGCCACGGCCGCCGGTGCCGCCGCTGGGCCCGCCCGTCGAGCCGGTCGGCGTGCATCCGCCGGTCCATGGGATCGGCCCGGAGCCGCTCGCCGTGGGCGGCCTCCCAGGCGTCGAGCCAGCGGGCGTAGTCGGGGTGGCGGCACAGCGCGCACGGCCGGTGCCCGGCGGCCAGTGCCACGGCCTCGTCCCAGAAGAACAGCGGCGTCCACCGCCCGGGCTCCCAGCGCGGCGCCTCCCAGCCCTTGTACGACAGGACGCAGGTGATCCAGCGCCGCACCTGCCACGGCCGGGCGATCTCCCGGGGTCGCCGGTGCAGGCACCCGCGGTTCCCCATGAACGACCCCCGCTGCTCGATGGCCACGATCTCCCCGGTGGGGGCGACTCGGTTCGGCGATGGCATGCCCCCATCCTTCCACCTCTTGACTTGAAGTTAACTTTAGCATCTACGGTCGGCAGTATGGACACCACCACCCACACCACAGACACCGCCGCGGGGCCCGCCCGGCGGCTCGGACGGTGGCAGGCCGGGGGCCTCGCGCTGCTGGTCGCCATCGCCGCCAACCTCGTCATCCTCGCCATCGGCACCGCGGCCGACGCTTCCTTCGTCGTCGTGGACGGCGGCGAGCCGGCCGACGTCGACGCCGGCGTCGTGGTCGGGGCCACGGCCATCCCGCTGGTCCTCGGGTTCCTCGTCGCCGCCCTCGTCGGGCGGTGGCGGCCGGGGCTGGTCCGGCCGCTGGCGATCGTCGCCGCCGTCCTCGCCGTGGGGTCGATGGTCATGCCCTTCGCCGCCGACACCGACAGCGGCACCGCCGCCGCCCTGGCCGTCATGCACCTGGTGGTGGGCGGCGCCTTCCTCGGCGGCACCGAGGCCGCCCGCACGGCGGTGTGACAGGCTCGACCGCCATGCGTGCCGTGATCGCCCGGCGTCCCGGTCCCCCCGGCGTGCTCGAACCGGTCGAGGGCCCGGACCCCGAGCCCGGCCCCGGGCAGGTGGTGGTGGACGTCTCCCTCGCCGCCATCACCTTCGTCGACACCCAGATGCGCTCGGGCGTGTTCCCCCGCATCCGGCCCGAGGACTTCCCCCTGGTCCTCGGCAACGGCGTGACGGGCACCGTGGTGGCCGCCGGCGAGGCCGTCGACCCCGGCTGGCTCGGCACCGAGGTGGTGACCGCCACCGGGGGCCGGGGCGGCTATGCCTCCCGGGCGGTGGCGGCCGCCGCGGACCTCCACCGCATCCCCGCCGGGCTGGGCCGGCGCGACGCCCTCGCCCTCCTGGCCGACGGGCGCACCGCCCTCGGCCTGGCCCGGGCCGCGGGTATCCGTTCCGGCGAGGCCGTGGCGGTCACCGCCGCCGGCGGGGGCGTCGGCAGCCTGCTCGTGCAGATCGCCCACGGCGCCGGGGCCACGGTCGTGGCGCTGGCCGGCGCCGCCGCCAAACGGGACCTGGCCACCGGCCTCGGGGCGGCCGCCGCGATCGACTACCGGGTCCCGGGGTGGCCCGACCGGCTGGCGGCGGTCGTCCCCGGCGGGCTGGACGTGGCCTTCGACGGCGTGGGCGGCGACGTCAGCGCACCGCTGGTGGCGGCGCTGCGCCGGGGCGGCCGCTACCTGCCCCACGGTGGGGCGAGCGGCCGCTGGGCCGGGCTGGGGGACGGCGAGGCGGCCGCCCG
>DASSUD010000020.1:0-4184 GCA_035707385.1 Acidimicrobiales bacterium | reverse complement strand
GCGGCCGAGATGACGTACCCGCCGCCGCGCCGGTAGTAGGAGGGAAGATCGGTGCCACCGCCGCCGATCGAGATGCGCAACGGTGTCCTGGTGATGATCATGAGGAAACCGAACCCGTCGTCGCGGTGGGCGGACCGGCGGTATCCGATGCCCCCAACGCACGGATGGTGCGAGCCCGCCGACCTGGCGGCCCCAAGGGCGCGACAGTAGCAGCGGGTCGGCGATCCGGGACGGCGAGCGCGCCGGTCGGACCTCGCCCGTCTCCCTGGTCGGCGCCGGTCGCCGGCCCGCTACGCGGGCGGCGGCTGGAGCGGGTGGGGGGCGCAGAGCTCGTCGTACTCCGCGATGACGATCTGCTCGGGGTCGATCGAGCAGGTCGGGCACTGGGGGTCCCGCAGCATCTTGTACGTGCGGAACGACTGCTCCAGCGAGTCGTAGGCCAGCAGCCGGCCGGACAGGTCGTCCCCGATGCCGAGGATCAGCTTGATGGCCTCCACCGCCTGGATCGAGCCCACGATGCCGGGCAGGACGCCCAGCACCCCGGCCTCGGCGCACGACGGGGCCAGCTCCGGCGGCGGCGGCTCGGGGAGGAAGCAGCGGTAGCAGGGCCCGTCGTGGGGCTTGAACACCGTGACCTGGCCCTCGAACCGGAAGATCGAGCCGTGCACCACCGGGATGCCCAGCTTGAGGGCGGCGTCGTTGAGCAGGTAGCGGACGGGGAAGTTGTCGGCCCCGTCGACCACGATGTCGTAGCCGGACAGCACGTCGACCACGTTGTCGGCCCCGAGGCGCACGTCGTGGGTCACGACGTTCACGTCCGGGTTGAGCTGGGTCAGGGTCTTCTTGGCCGAGTCGACCTTGCGCTCGCCGATGCGGTCGACGTTGTGGAGGATCTGGCGCTGCAGGTTGGACTCGTCGACCACGTCCATGTCGACGATGCCGATCGTGCCCACGCCGGCCGCCGCCAGGTAGAGGGCGGCCGGGGAGCCGAGGCCGCCCGCCCCGAGCAGCAGGACCCGGGCGTCGAGCAGCTCGAGCTGCCCCGCGACGTCGACCTCCGGCAGCAGCAGGTGGCGCTGGTAGCGGTTGCGCTGCTCGGCCGTCAGCTTGCGGGGCGTGGACCAGTCGCGGCCCTCGTCCTTCCACTTGTTGAAGCCGCCGGCCATCGACATGACGTCCTCGTAGCCCATGTCGGCGAGGGTCTTGGCCGCGAAAGCCGAGCGCACGCCCGAGGCGCAGTGGATGATGACCGGGGCCGACTTGTCGGTGATGCGGTTCTCGACCGACCCCTCCATCGTGCCGCGGGGGATGTGGACGGCTCCCGGGATGGCGCCCTGCTCGTACTCGTCCGGCTCCCGCACGTCGAGCACGACGGCGCCCGGTCGGCGGCGGAGGTCGTCGGCGGTGGCGGTGTCGACCTCGCGGATCTGGGACTTGGTGGCGGCGAGCAGCTCTCGGAAGCTCGGCATCGGGCACCCTCTCGTGCGGACGTGTGGCGGCGTGATCCTGCGCCTGAAAAGCCTAGCGACCGACTCAACAATCCGGCCAGGCCGGCTGTTCCCGCCGGGCTCAGGCCTCGATCGCCACCTCGTGGAGGGCCTCGATGAAGTCGCCGGACTCGACCTGGAGCGGCCCGGCCGCCGCCAGCCGGCGGGCCAGGAGGCCGAGCATCACGGTGAGGGACACGGCGCTGCCGACCAGCAGGGCGACCTCGACCCGGAGGAACAGGTCGGAGGAGGCGACCATCACCGTCACCAGCAGGGCGGCGAGGCCGAGGAACCAGCCGACGGCCTGGTCGAGGTGGCCGCCGAGCGCGATGAGGGCCTGGGCGCAGGCCAGGGCCAGCATGTAGAGGCCGGCACCGGCGGCCAGCAGGCCCATCGTGCGGGCCCCGAGGTCGGCCTGGGGGAACATGACCTCGACCACGAACGGTCCGACGAACGCGCCCCCGAGCGTGCCCACGAACGCGAGGCCGGTCACGGCCACCATCAGGCGCTTGAGCCCCGCCCGGAAGTCCCCGAACTGGCCGGAGTGGGCCAGCGCGGAGAGCTTGGGCAGCAGCGAGGCCTGGACCGCCTGGAACAGGAAC
This sequence comes from Acidimicrobiales bacterium, assembly GCA_035707385.1. Taxonomy (GTDB): domain Bacteria; phylum Actinomycetota; class Acidimicrobiia; order Acidimicrobiales; family VFJN01; genus ZC4RG19. The sequence continues at coordinate 2,095 of DASSUD010000020.1, read as the reverse complement.
AGGGGGATGCGGGCGATCACGACGCCGTTCACGAAGCGCCCGGCCGCTTCGGCCTGGGACTCGTCGGCCAGCAGTTTCACCAGCACCGGGCCGATGTTCATCAGCGCGAACGCGGACAGTGACGCCACCAGCAGCAGCAGGAGGGCGCTCCCGACCTCGCTGAGGCTGGCCTCGGGCCCCTCCTCGAGCTGGGGGCGCTGCACCAGCAGCGCGACGGGGACGGCCAGCAGGCCGGCCAGGCCGACGGCCACGCCGAAGGGCCCGGCCGTGTTGACGCCGATGATCAGGCACGCCAGCGCGCCCAGCACCCGGATGAAGCCGTCGGCGCCGAGATAGGTCCCGTAGCCCTTGAAGTGGCCGCTGCCCGACATGCTGCCCCGGGTCAAGTGCCCCGCCAGCGCACCTGCGAGGCCGAGTGCCAGGCCCACCAGCAGGAGGAGCTGCTGATCGAAGAGGTGCTCGACCGTCCAGCGCGCCGACACGATGAGCAGGACCAGCACGCCCAGCCCGAGTCCCACGCCGACGGTCGCGGCCCGGCGGAACACGGGGGCCCCGCCCTGGTGGCGGGCCCGCCGCTCGGCCAGCGCCCGGCTGATCTCCTGCTCCAGCGGGAGGAACAGGCCGGGGCCGACGAGGAACACGAGGCTCCACAGCGCACCGAGCGGCGAGTACTCGGTCTTGCTCAGCGCCTTGTCGGCGACGAACAGGAACCCGTACGCGGAGACACCCGCGATGATCAGCCCAACCCCGACCGCGGCCGTGCCGGACGGTAAAGGATTGCGGCGCCTCGCAGCCTCCAGCAGCGCAGCCATCGGGGGCAGGCTACTCACATCGGGTGACCACCGGCACAACCCCGGCCTCCGGACCGTGCGGATCAACGCCGACCGCCGCCGGAACGTGCGGGCCGGCCGCGCGGGTCACGCGCCCACGATCCGGGGCAGGAGCTCGCTGATCGAGCCGCGGAGGACCGCGTCGGCGAAGTGGTCCATGGCGGTCTCGCTGCCGTTGACGATCACCACCCGGGCCCCCGCCATGCGGGCCACCGGGACCATGTCGGCCACCGGGTAGACCGACAGCGTCGAGCCCACTGCCAGCAGCAGGTCACAGCGCCGGGCGGCCTCGCCGGCCCGCGTGAGGTCCTCGGGCACCAGGTTCTGCCCGAAGCTGATCGTCGCCGACTTGAGGATGCCCCCGCAGGTGCGGCAGTCGGGGTCGTCCTCCCCCGCCCGCACCCGGTCGAGCGCCCGGTCCATCGGCGACCGCTCGCCGCAGGACATGCACATGACCTCGCGCACGGTGCCGTGGACCTCGACCACCTTGGCGGGGTCGGAGCCGGCGGCCTGGTGCAGGCCGTCGATGTTCTGCGTCACGAGCGTGTCGAGCTTGCCCCGGACCTCGAGGGCGACGAGGGCCCGGTGCCCGGCGTTGGGCTCGGCCGACCAGGCGGCATGGTCGAGCCGGGCCCGCCAACTGTCCCGCCGGACCGCCGGGTCGGCCATGTAGTGCTCCAGCCTCGCCCGCTTCTCGGCGCCGGGGTTGCGGGTCCACACCCCGTTCGGGCCCCGGAAGTCGGGGATGCCGCTGTCGGTGCTGATGCCGGCGCCGGCCAGGACCACCACCCGCTCGGCGGCGTCGACCCAGCCCCGCACCTCGTCGGCGAGCGCGGTCACCTCGTCCATGGCGCCACATCCATGGCGCCACGATACCCGGACATCGTCCTGTACACACGAACGATCAAAAATAATCGAAGTCCTTGACAAGCATCGTACGAGGCGGACAGGCTGCGACCTGCCCCTGGACGACCCGACGATCACCGCTGGAGAGACAGCCCTGCAATGCACGTCCGCAACTTCCCGAACGACAAGCGCAGCCTCCACGTGGTCACCTGGCCCGACCCGGTGGTCGACCAGGTCGGCTACGACCCCCGCACCATGTACGTCGAGCGGTTCTGGCTGGGCATCCTCGGCCCGTCCGCCACGTGGCTGCTGCGGCACCTCGCCAACCGCCTCGACGCCTCCCCCGCCGGCTACGACCTCGACCTGGCGGAGTGCGCGCTCTCCCTCGGCCTCGGCAGCCGGCCCGGCGCCACCGCCGC
>DASSUD010000019.1:0-12267 GCA_035707385.1 Acidimicrobiales bacterium | reverse complement strand
CCGCCCAGCCACCCCGAGACGCCCGACGCCCCCTGCGAGGACATGTCGATCACCGTCGGGTGGAACGCCGCCGTCCAGGCGGCGGTCAGCCGGGAGGAGATGGACGCCTGGGCCTTCCGCTCGCACCAGCGGGCCGTCGCGGCCATCGACGCCGGCAGCTTCGCCGACGAGATCGTGCCCCTCGCGGTGACCCGGCGCGACGGCACCACCGTGACCTTCGCGGTCGACGAGCACCCGCGCCGCGACACCACCCTCGAGAAGCTGGCGTCGCTCAAGGTCATCCACCCCGAGATCGAGGGGTTCAGCATCACGCCCGGCAACTCGTCGGGCCGCAACGACGGCGGGGCCGCGCTCGTCGTCGCCGATCGCACCGTGGCCGAGGCCGCCGGCCTGGCGCCGCTCGCCGCCGTCCGGGCGTGGGCGTCCGTGGGCGTGCCGCCGGCCGAGACGGGGCTGGCACCCACGAAGGCGATCCCCAAGGCGCTCGGGCGGGCGGGGCTCGACATCGGCGACGTGGGCCTGTGGGAGGTCAACGAGGCGTTCGCAGCGATGTGCGTCGGGACGGTCAGGCTGCTCGGCATCGACGACGAGCTGGTGAACGTCGAGGGCAGCGGCTGCAGCCTCGGCCACCCCGTGGCCATGACCGGTGCGCGCATGATCATCTCGCTCGTCCACGAGCTGCGGCGCCGGGGCGGCGGGACCGGAGTCGCCGCCATGTGCGCCGGCGGCGGCATGTCGACGGCCGTCGTCCTCGACGTGCCGTGATGGGGTGGCTCGTGACGCCGAACGACCTGTTCGCCCTCGACGGCGCCGTCGCCGTCGTCACCGGGGCCTCGTCGGGGCTCGGCGCCGCCATCGCCCGCACGCTGGCCGGCGCCGGCGCGTCGGTGGCCCTCGTCGCGCGGCGCCGTGACCGGCTCGACGCCCTGGCGACCGAGACCGGGGGCGTGGCGGTGGCGTGCGACCTGCTCGACGACACCGCGCTGGACGCCGTCGTGCCCGAGGTCGTCGAACGGCTCGGCCCGCCCACGGTCCTCGTCAACGCCGCCGGTGCGATCGTCGGGGGCAACCGGGCCGAGGACGAGCCCCTGGACGCGGTCCGGCGCACGCTGGAGCTCAACCTCGTCGCGCCGTTCCGCCTCTCGCAGGCGGTGTTCCCCCACCTCGTCGCCGCCGGCGGCGGAGCGATCGTTCACATCTCCTCGATCAGCGGGCACGTGGGGGTCCCCGGCATCCCCCAAGCGTCCTACGCGGCCAGCAAGGCGGGGCTGTCCGGGCTCACGACCGAGCTCGCCGCCCAGTGGGCCCGGCACCGCATCCGCGTGAACACGGTGGCGCCCGGCTTCTTCCGCAGCGAGATCACCGCCGAGCTGTACGACAGCGAGAAGGGCAGCGCCTGGTTGCGCCGGGGCACCCTGCTGCCCGACGAGGGCCGGGCCGAGGACATGGTCGGGGCGGTCCTGTGGCTGGTGAGCGACGCCGGCCGCTACACGACGGGCCAGACCATCGTCGTCGACGGCGGCTGGACGGCGCGGTGAAGCTAGCCGCTACAGCGGACCCCGGCGCGGCGATCCAGTTTGCTGGCTCGCTTATTAAAGTAGAACGCCAATTGCTTTAGCTACCTTGGCCGGAAGGTAAGCCTCCTTACCCAGGAGTCCGGGTGCGACCAGATGCCTTCATGTCTCGCGAGCGTGGCGAGGTCCGTAGGACCCAGTCCGGGTACTGGGCGTTCATCCCTACCCCCGTGCCCCGTCGACTCTCCCTCTCGGACGAGGTCGTCAAGCTCCTCGACGAGGCAACCGGTGCGGTGCACCGGCTCGGTGGCGTCGGTCGCCTCATCCCCAATCCCCACCTTCTCATCGGCCCCCACCTTCGCTTGGAAGCCGTGTTGAGCTCCCGGATCGAGGGCACCAGGACCGACGTCGGCCAACTCCTGCGGTTCGAGGCGGGCCAGGTTCCGTCGTCCGAGGCGGCGGACGATGCTGCCGAGGTCAGCAACTACGTCGTCGCGATGGAGCACGGCCTCGCTCGTGTTCGTGGTGGCTTCCCCGTGTCGATCCGACTCCCGCGGGAGATGCACGAGCGGCTCCTCCACGGCGTGCGCGGCCACCACCGCCGCCGGGGGAACTGCGGACCAGCCCAGTGTGGATCGGCGGGAGCACGCTGGAGGACGCGGTCTTCGTGCCCCCACCTCCCGACGAGATGCAGGTGGCGCTCAGCGACTTGGAGCGCTTTCTCCACGAGCAGGACCTGCCCCTGCTCGTCCAGCTCGCGGTCGCTCACTACCAGTTCGAGATCATCCACCCCTTCCTGGACGGCAACGGCCGAATCGGACGGTTGCTCATCCCGCTGATGCTCGTGCTGCGCGGCGCGCTGCCGCAGCCGCTGCTCTACCTGTCCGGCTACTTCGAGCAGCACCGCAGCGAGTACTACGACCAGTTGCTGATCACCAGCCAGAAGGGTGATCTCATGCCGTGGCTGGCCTTCTTCCTGCGTGGCGTCAGGCGGCAGGCACGTGACTCCGAGGAGCGAACCGTGCGCCTCGTCGAGCTCCAGTACCAGGTCCGCAGTGAGCTCCTCGACGAGGGCCGACCCAACTCGGTGATCCGCCTGGCGGAGCAGCTCTTCTCCGTTCCCGTCGTCACCGCCCAGCGGATCGAGACGATGATCGGGGTCAGCCGGCCTACGGCACAATCGGCCATCGACACGCTCGTCGAGCGCGGCGATCTCGTGGAGACCACCGGACGGGAGCGCAACCGCGTGTACGAGGCACCCGCCATCTTCGAGGTGGTCTACGGCTCGGTTCCCGGGAGCGATCAGGCAAGCCGGTGAGAGCCCCGTCGCCGCCCCGTGGGCAGGTGAACGGAGTGAGTGTACACTCGCTTACAGTCTGATCGGAAGGGGACGCCGTGGACAGGGAAGCGCTGGACCACAGCCTCGCACGCCGGCTGATCGACCACATCGAGAACGGCACGACCGACCTCGACGACGGCATCCTCGAGGTGCCGGCCGAGATCTACACGTCCGCCTCGCACCTCCAGCGCGAGCTGGCGGGGCTGTTCCTCGCCCGGCCGCTGGTGCTGTGCCTGTCCGGCGCACTGCCGGGGCCGAACACGTACAAGGCCGTCGAGATCTGCGGCACGCCGGTGCTGCTCACCCGCGACGCCGAGGGCAAGGTCCATGCCATGGCGAACGCCTGCCGGCACCGGGGCGTCCGCGTGGCCGACGGCTGCGGCCAGGCCCGCCGCCTCACGTGCCCGTTCCACGCCTGGACCTACGACACCACGGGCCAGCTCGTCGGCCTGCCGACGGCCGCCGCATTCGACGGCATGCGCCGCGAGGACAAGGGCCTCGTCCCGCTCCCCGTGGCCGAGGGCTACGGGCTGGTCGTCGGGCGCCTCCGGCCCGGACCGCCCGTGGACGTCGACGAGCTGCTAGGCCCCCGGCTCGCCGAGGAGCTGGGGCTGCTCGACTTCGCCACCTGGCAGCCCTACGGCGAGAGCCACACCCACCCGGTCGGGGCCAACTGGAAGGTCACCCTCGACACCTACCGCGAGAACTACCACTTCGACTACCTGCACCGGGACACCCTGAAGTCGTACGCCTACGGCGGCGTGCTCACCTTCGACGCCTTCGGCCCGCACCTGCGGAACTGCTCGGCCATCCGTTCGATCGACGAGCTGCGGGCGATGCCCGAGGAGCAGTGGCGAGACGTCGACCGCCACTTCAGCTACCAGTACTCGCTCTTCCCCAACACGTGCCTGACGTTCGACAGCCGGCACATCGAGCTGTGGCAGATCTTCCCCGACGGGGTCGACCGGTCGGTCGTGCTGCACACCGCCTACGCACGTCCCGGGCTGCCCGACGACGAGCGCGCCAAGCTCGTCGAGATGGCTCCGTGGATCTGCGAGACCGTCGTCGACGGCGAGGACTTCTGGGTGGCCGCCCGCACCGAGCCCGGGATCAGGACCGGTCTCGTCGACACGATCGTGTTCGGGCGGAACGAACCCGCCTGCCAGCACCTGCACCGCGGGTTCCGCGAGGCGCTGGAGGCCACGGCCACCCCTTAGCGGCTACGGCCCGCCCTGGCGGGCGACGCCGTCGGCGAGCAGGGCGTCGACCTCGTCGCCCGTGCAGCCGAGCTCGGCCAGCACCTCGACGGTGTGCTCGCCGACGCCGGGCAGGCGAAGCGACGGACCGCCGGCGGCGTCCGGGCCGCACCGGAGCAACGGGCCGATCTGCTCGAAGCCGCCCCAGTCGGCGGTCTCGTAGGCGACGGCCCGGCCCAGCTGGCGGTTGAGCGGGTCGTCGAGGATCCGCCGGCGGAACCCGTCACGGTCGAGGGCGTCGACGACCTCGGCGAGCACGCCGAGCGCCCGGAGCCGCGCCCGCCACCGGTCCGCCGGCGCCCCGGCGAATGCCCGTTCGAGCACGGCCTCCGCGGTGCGGGCGTCGGCGTCGGTGGCCCCGCCGCGCAGCGGGGCGTAGGCCGCAGGCAGGCCGGCGGCGAGCGGGCGCAGCCGTTCCCACGCACCGGCGTCGGGGACGACCACCGCCAGCCACGTGTCGCCGGCGCAGCGGTAGAGCCGGTACCCGGGGCCGTAGCCGGTCTGGTCGGCGTCGAGCGCCGGACCCCGGACGACCCCGCCGTCGCGGAGGAAGACCCCGCCGTGCAGGAGCATGCCGGCACCGAGGAGGCTCGTCTCGACCCGCTGCCCCCGGCCGGTCCGGGCCCGGGCGTACAGGCCGGCCAGGATGCCGGCCGCCGCCACCCAGCCGCCGGACATGTCGACGGGGATCCACGTCCCCGCGATCGGGTCGTTGCCCTCGCCCCCGTTGGCCACCTCGAACCCGGTCACGGCCTGCATGAGGGCGTCGTTGCCCGGGAGCATCGCCCGCGGGCCGTGCGAGCCGAAGGCGCTGGCGTGGCAGTGCACCGCCCCGGGGTTCAGGGCCGCGACCGAGCCGGCGTCGATGCCGAGCCGCTCGGCCACGCCGACGCGGAAGTTGTGCAGGACGACGTCGGCGGACAGCAGGAGCCGGTCCACGACGGGCCGGGCATCCGGATCGGTGATGTCGATGGCGACGCTGCGCTTCCCCCGCTGGCAGGCGGCGATGGCGTAGGCCGCGGCCCGCATCGCCTCCCCGGCCGGGGGCTCCACCTTCACCACGTCGGCCCCGAGGTCGGCGAGCACCTCGGCGGCCAGCGGGCCGGCCACGAAGGCCGAGAAGTCCACGACCCTCACCCCTTCGAGCAGGCGCGGGCCCGGGGCCGGCGTCGGGGCATCGTGGGCGACGGTCCCCGGGGTCACGTCGATGGGCGCGCCGAGCACGACGTCGTCGTGGCCGTCGTCGCCCGCCCGCACGGCCAGGCCCACCTCGGCGAGGTGGGGGTCGGCGAGGGCCTCGCCCGGGGCCAGCACCGGCTCGCAGGCCACGCCCGCGCCCCGCAGCCGGTCGATCCAGGCGTCCCGCGGCCGGGTGAGGAACGTGGCGCGCCAGCGCTCGGCGCGGGTGCCCAGCAACCCGCTCATCTGCTCGGCGTAGTAGCCGTCGGTGCTCGGCTCGTCCCCGAGGACCTCGATCACCTTGTCGTACATCCCCTTGCCGCCGAACCAGATCTGCAACAGCTCGCCATCGCCGCAGCGATACAGGAAGTTCGGGAAGAACGAACCCTCGGCCCAGTACGACTCGATCTTGGGCGCGGCCCGCTCGGAGCGCCCGATCATGCAGCCGAGGGTGGCCAGCATCCCGTCGTACAGCGAGGTCTCGGCCCAGCCACCGCTGCCCTCCAGCTCCCGCCTGCGCAGCAGGGCCAGGGCCGAGGTCACGAGCAGGAACGCGGCACCGGACGTGCTGGCCCGCACGTCGACCAGCATCGGACCGGGCCGGTGGGCGGCGAGCTGGGTGCAGAAGCCGGCACGCGCCTCGACGAGGAGGGCGAAGTCCTCGACGTCGCCGGTCGCCGTCCGGCTCGGCCGGCAGCGGGCGTAGACCAGCCCGGGGTTGCCGGCACGCACGTCGCACCAGCCGAGCCCCCGCCCCTCGACCAGCGGCTCGCTGCCGTAGACGAAGGCCACGTCCGCCCGGAGCAGGTGGTCACGGACCTCGGCGGCGTCGCCGGTGGCGACGACCCGCTTGCCGCGGTGCCAGACGCGGCCCCACGGCACGCCGGCGTCGAGGCCGGCGCCGGCCGGGCCGGCGATGCGGGTCACGGTGGCGCCCAGGTCCGCCAGGACCCGGCCGGGGACGCCGCCGGCATGGCCGAGGCCGAGGTCGCTGACCCCCACGGCGACCTCCACGACGCGGATGCCGTCGAGCGGTCCCGTCATGCCGGCACCGTCAGCCGTGGCAGGACCTCCTCGGCTGCCAGCCGCACCACCTCGAAGGTGTCGTCGTGCGCGGCCGGGGAGACGACGATGTGGCGGGCGCCGGCGTCCACGTAGGGCTGGAGCCTGGCCGCAACCTCCTCGGGGGTCCCCGCCGGGGCGATGCGGTCCAGCATGGCGCCCGGCTTGTCGCCGTAGGCCCGCCCGAGGAACGACGACACGTCGTCGCGGGCGCGGTCGCCGTCGGGCCGGACCGAGCAGTAGAGGTAGAGCATCCACTCGAAGGCCGCCAGATCGCGGCCCGCGGCGTCGGCTTCGGCCCGGATGGTGGCGACCGAGCGCGCGTAGGCGCCGGCGGACACGAGGTACGGCATCCAACCGTCGCCCCGCCGGGCGGCGCGCCGCATGGCCGGCTCCTTGCGGCCGGAGACGACGAGGGGCGGGCCCCCCGGCTGCGGCCCGGCGGCCCCCGGGGTCGCCACGGGGCGGAGCCGGACGCCGTCGAGGTCGAAGAACCGGCCGTGATGGGTGACCGGCCCGCCCCGCCACAGCGCCCGCAGGAGGTCCATCGCCTCGTCGGTGCGGGCGCCGCGCTCGGCGACCGGCACGCCGACGGCCGCGAACTCGCCGGCGAACTCGCCGCCGACGCCGACGCCCACCGTGACCCGGCCGCCCGAGCGGGCGTCGAGGTCGGCGAGCTGCTTGGCCACGACGACCGGCTGGTAGAGGGGCAGGACCAGGACGGCGCTGCCGACCCGCACGCGCTCGGTCCACGCCGTCAGCAGGGCGAGCCGGGTCACGGCCTCGCCGGTGGCCGACGGCGGGAGGACGTGCCCGCCCTGCCAGACCGAGTCGAGCGGTAGCTGCTCGGCGGCGGCGAGCCAGGCGCGGTCGGGCTCGGGCAGCGCGGCGGCGCCGAGTGCGATGCGAGCGGAGGCCACGGCCGGCACCGTAGCGGAGACGAGTGAGCGTGTACTCTCCAAGCGCATGGCCAGCGCCCCGGTCGGGATCCCCCCGGCGGTCACCGAGGAGACGAAGCCGTTCTGGGACGCGGCGGCCGAGGGGCGGCTCCTCGTCGAGCACTGCGGGGCGTGCGGCACCGACTCGTTCCCCCCGCGGGGCATCTGCCGGGCGTGCCGGTCCCGGGACACGGGCTGGGTCGAGGTCGACGGGTCGGGAACCGTGTACAGCTTCACCGTCAACCACCAGCGATGGCTCCCCGGCCTCGACGTCCCCTACGCCGTCGTGCTGGTCGAGTTCCGCGACCACCCGGGCGTCCGCGTGGCCGGGCGGTTGCGCGGCTGCGCCCCCGAGGCGGCGGCCGTCGGCATGGTGGTCGACGTCGGCTTCGAGCCCGGTCCCGGCGGCTACGCCATCCCGAGCTTCGCCGCCCGGTGATGGACGTCGCCGAGCACCGGGCGGTCATCTCCGGCGTCGGCCAGTCGGCCATCGGCCGCCGGGTCGACCGCTCCGGGCTGCAGCTCACCCTCGACGCCGTCCTGGCCGCGGTGGCCGACGCCGGGCTCGGGCTCGACGAGGTCGACGGGCTGGCGATGTTCCCCGGTGGCGGTGCCGCCAACCTGCCCGGCTACGCCAACGGCAACCTCTACGAGGTCCAGGACGCGCTGCGCCTGCGTACGACCTGGCGGCAGGGCCAGGTCGAGGGGATGAGCCTGCCGTTCTACGGGCCGGCGCTGGCCGTCGCCACCGGCCAGGCCCGCCACGTGGTGGTGTACCGCACGGTGAAGGAGGGCAGCGCCGCCCGCGACGCCGGGGGCCGTCCCGCCTACGGCGCCACCAAGCCGGCGGCGGAGGGCCCGCTGGCCTGGCTGCTCCCCGTCGGCATGCTGTCGCCGGTCGTCCAGGTGGCGCCCTACGCCACGCGCTACATGCACGACTTCGGTGTCACCCGGGACCAGCTCGGCTGGATCCCGGTCGTGCAGCGCGCCCATGCCGGGCGCAACCCCGACGCCGTCTACCGGGAGCCGCTGACCCTGGACGACTACCTGGCGGCCCGGATGATCTCGACGCCGATGTGCCTCTACGACTGCGACGTGCCGGTGGACGGGGCGACGGCGATCGTCGTGTCGGCCGCGGACACGGCGGCGGGCCTGCGGGCCCCGGTGCGGATCGAGGCCATGGCCGGCGTGGTGGACGGGCGGCCGTCGTGGGAGCAGTGGGAGGACCTGTCCCGCGTCGGGCACGCCACCGGCGCGGCGCTGTGGGCCCGCACCGACCTGCGGCCGGCCGACGTCGACGTCGCCCAGCTCTACGACGGCTTCACCATCGAGGTCGTGTGGTGGCTGGAGGCGCTCGGCTTCTGCGGCGCCGGCGAGGCCGGCGCGTTCGTGGCGGGGGGCGACCGCATCGGGCTCGGTGGCGAGCTGCCGCTGAACACGTGGGGCGGGCAGCTCTCGGGCGGCCGCCTGCACGCCGCCTTCGGGCACACCGCCGAGGCCGTGCGGCAGCTGCGGGGCGAGGCCGGGGCGCGCCAGGTCCGGGGCGCCGAGGTGGCGGTCGTGTCGAACGTGGGCGGCTTCGAGGCCGGTGCCGCCCTGCTGACCAGGTACTAGCCGGAGGAGGAGCGGATGGCCGAGCGCGCGGGGCGGGTGGAGGGGAAGGTGGCGATCGTCACCGGCGCCGGGTCGACGCCCGGCCCCGGGGTCGGCACGGGCCGGGCGGCGGCGGTCGTGCTCGCCCGGGAGGGCGCCCGCGTGCTGTGCGTCGACCTGGTGCCGGAGCGGGCCGGGGAGACGAAGACCCTCATCGGGTCGGAGGGCGGCACGGCCGAGGTGTTCGCCGCCGACTGCACGCGCTCGGCGGACTGCGAGGCGATGGTCCGGGCCGCCGTCGAGGCCTTCGGCGGGTTGGACGTGCTGGTGAACAACATCGGCCGGGCCTTCGTCGGTACGGTCGTCGACACCAGCGAGGAGGACTGGGACCGGGCCCTCGACCTCAACCTGCGGACCGCGTTCCTGGCCTCGAAGCACGCCGTGCCCGTCATGGCCGCGGGCGGCGGCGGGTCGATCGTGAACATCTCGTCGATCTCGGCCATCCGGGGCGACGGGACGATCGCCTACTCGGCGGCCAAGGGGGCGCTGCTGGCCATGACCGTCGACATGGCCTACTCGCACGGCCGGCAGGGGATCCGGGTCAACGCCGTCGCCCCCGGCCACATCACCACGCCGATGGTGCATTCGGTCCAGCAGCCGGGGCCGCAGGCCGAGTTCATGGACACGATGCGCCGCGAGGCCGGGCTCCTCGGCACGCCCGGCGACGGCTGGGACGTCGGCTGGGCCGTGGGGTTCCTGGCCAGCGACGAGGCCCGCTGGATCACGGGGGCGCTGCTGCCCGTCGAGAGCGGGGTCCTCAGCGTGACTCCCCTGCTCATGGCAGGCCACTTGCGGGCCGTTCCCGGGCCCTCGTAATTTAGTGAACGGTCACTCTCTTTCTGGAGGCGCAGCCATGGCCCTCTGCGAGCGCTACGCGGTCGCCGACGTCGACTCACACATCATCGAGCCGGCGGACCTGTGGACCGCCCGCGTGGCGCCGAAGTGGGGCGACCTCGTCCCCCACGTGCGCTTCCACGAGCGCCGGCAGGAGGACTACTGGTACATCGGCGACCACAAGCTCTACGGCGTCGGCGCCTTCGCCCAGGCCCGGTGGCACGAGTTCCCGCCGTCGCACCCGAAGAGGCTCGCCGAGGCGTTCCTCCCCGCCGTCGACGCCAAGGCCCGCCTCGCCTACAACGACGAGGTCGGGGTGCACTACCAGGTGCTGTACCCCAACATCCTCGGCTTCCACAGCCACGTGTTCCTGAAGAACATGGACCCGGCCCTGGCCACCGAGTGCGTACGCGCCTACAACGACTGGCTCGTCGAGTGGTGCTCGGCCGATCCCGGGCGGCTCATCCCGATGATGATGCTGCCGTTCTGGGACGTCGACGAGTCGGTGGCCGAGATGAAGCGGGCCTACGGCCTCGGGCACAAGGGCGTGCTGTTCGCCGCCCGCTACGACAAGGTCGGGCTGCCCCGCCTGGTGGACGACCACTGGGAGCCGCTGCTCGGCCAGGCCCAGGAGATGGGCCTGAGCCTGAACTTCCACGTCGGCTTCCTGAACGCCCCCGAGGACCTCAAGGGGGCGGTCGACCAGTCCAAGAAGATGGACTTCACCCGGGAGAGCTCGCTGGTGCTGCTGGGGAACGCCCAGAACATCGCGGAGGTGGTGCTCAGCGGGGTCTGCCACCGCTATCCCGACCTGAAGTTCGTGTCGGTCGAGAACGGCGCCGGCTGGCTGCCGTTCCTGGCCGAGAGCATGGACTGGCAGTGGCTGAACGTCGGCGCCCACAAGGACTACCCCGAGCGGCTGCTGCCGAGCGAGTACCTCTACCGGCAGGTGTACGGGATGTTCTGGTTCGAGCGGGACGCCGTGCGCGCCGTCCTCGACAAGCTGGCCGACAACCTCATGTTCGAGACCGACTTCCCCCACGCCACCAGCCTGTCGCCGGGACCGGCCTCCGAGTCGCCGAGCCCCCGCGAGGTGGTCGAGCAGGCCCTCGGCGACGTGGACGACGAGATCGCCGGCAAGGTGCTGCAGCACACGGCGACGCGGCTGTACCAGCTCGATCCGCCGGCCCGCCCGTGAGCGCCGAGCCGGCCGCCGGCACCGGCGGCGTCAGCGACGAGTGGATCGTCGACCACTTCGACATCCACGCGCCCGAGCTGGGGGCCGACCTCCATCGCACGCTCGCCCGGGCCCGTGCGCAGTGCCCGGTCGCGCGCAGCGACGTCTACGAGGGCGGGTACTGGGTGGCGACGAAGTACGAGGACGTGCTCCGGATCGCCCAGGACTGGGAGACGTGGAGCAACCAGCTCGGCATCACGGTCGGGCCCGCCGGCACCGGCGAGGGCCTCGAGGGGATGATCATCCCGCCGGTCTCCGTCGACCCGCCCCTGCAGCGCACGTTCAAGCGGCTGATCAACCGGTACTTCACGCCGGCGGCCGTCGCCCCGTGGGAGCCCGCGACGCGGGCGCTGGTGACGCGCCTGATCGACGGCTTCGTCGAGCGCGGGGAGTGCGACTTCATGGAGGCGTTCGCCCGGCCGTTCCCGGGCCTGGCGTTCTTCGACCTGGCGCTGCACGCCCCGGCCGACGACCTCGAACAGGTCAACGACTGGGCGACCCTGGCGTCGCTGACGACCGAGCCCGGGTCTGCGGACGGCCTGGTCGCCCTCGGCAGCTGGATCGCCCAGTTCCTCGCCCGGCGGCGGGAGGAGGGCCCCCGGGGCGACGTCGTCGACGCCGTCCTGGCCGCCGAGATCGACGGCCGGCCGATCGACGACATCGAGGCGATCGGTGCCGTGATGCTGCTGGTGCTCGGCGGCCTGGAGACCACCGCCGGCGTGCTCGGGATGGCCATGCTCCGGTTCTGCGAGCACCCCGAGATCCCCGCGCGGCTGCGGGCCGAGCCCGAGCGCATCCCCGACGCCGTCGAGGAGCTGCTGCGCCTCGACGGGTCGTTCATCTGCATCGGGCGCACGGCCCGCCGCGACACCGAGCTCGGCGGCAGGGCGGTGAAGGCGGGCGAGCGGGTGATCATCTACTGGGCGTCGGCCGACCGCGACGAGGACGAGTTCGAGGCCCCCGACACCTTCGACCTCGACCGGGACGCCAACCGGCACATCGCCTTCGGCGCCGGGCCCCACCGCTGCGCCGGGTCGAACCTGGCCCGCATGAACCTCCGGATCGCCTTCGAGGAGCTCGTGCCGCGGCTGGCGGACGTGCGCCTGCAGCCGGGGGCCGAGGTCCGCTACCACTCGGCGATGAACCGGGCCCCGGTGTCGGTCCCGATCACGTTCACCCCCGGGCCGCGCCTCGGCCCGGAGCGCCCGTAGGCCCACTCCGGCGTTCGTTCGTGTCGGACTCCGACACGAACGAA
>DASSUD010000018.1:0-13760 GCA_035707385.1 Acidimicrobiales bacterium | reverse complement strand
CCGGAACGCGGGGCCCCAGCCGTCGCCGATCGACGACATCACCGCCTCCGCCTCGACCGCGCCGGCCGGGGCCAGCAGCGCGGGCAGCGACGGCAGCACGTCGACCGCCTGGGGCCCCAACGCGTCCCCGGCTCCCTGCGGGTGGCGCAGCTCGGCGGCGGCGTGGACCAGGTTGGGCTCGGCCGCCGTCACCGTCGACAGCAGCCGCACGTCGCCGCCCGAGGGATCGAGCTCGACCAGCAGCACCCTCTCGCCCCCCACCACACCGGCCGCGGCCATGGCGGCCGCCGCGGTGGTGACGCCGGGCGAGCCCTTGACCGAGACCAGGGTGAAGACCGTCATCAGCCCGTGTCCTCGCGGGTGGCCACGGCGATGCGCTCGTCGGCGGCCGCCGAGGCCACCAGCCCGGCGGCGTTCTCGGGCACGACGAGGGACGCCTCCCGGGCGCCGGTGTTCTCCAGCGGCTCGCCCAGGTCCCGCAGCCAGCCCGCGACCTCGGTGGGCGGCTCGCCGTCGGCCCCGCTGGCGGGCCGGACCACGACCAGGATCGGGGTGCCGGAGGCCACGTCGCCACGGGGCGCGGCGCTGGCGCTCAGGCGGACGCCGACCACGACCTCGTTGGCGGCCACCAGCCGCTCGCCGTCCGCCAGCAGCTGGCCGGGGGCGAGCAGCGCCCCCTCGGGGAGGTCGGTCGCCGCCACCTCGCCCACGACCGAGTCGATGTCGTCGGCGGCGATCGTCTCGACCCCGTCGTCGGCCGCGACCCGGACGACCGCCAGGTCGCTGCGCTCGATCACCTCGCCCCGGGCCACGTCGGCCGCCAGGGCCAGCGTCTCCGTGCGGCCGCCGGCGGTGGCGACCAGCACCATGGCCAGCCAGGCGCCGAACAGGGCCAGGACGGCGCCCAGCGCCACCCGTCCCCAGCGGCGCCGGGTGGGCAGGCCGCTGGGCGTGGCGGGAACGGGCACGGCCCGCCGGGCGCCGCGGCCCGTTGGGGCGGTGGCGGTGCCGAGGCCGGGGCCCCCGCCGGGGGCGGCCGGCGGGACGGTGACGGTGGGCGAGCCGTTGTTCATGAGCTGCTGTGGTCCCTTCATCCCAGGTCCTCGACCACGGTCTGGACCTCGTCCACTGCCCGGGGCAGCGCCGTCGACTTGGTGACCGGCGGCAGCGTGCCGCTGCCCTCCGGAGAGGTGTAGGTGAGCGTCCACCCGACCGTGACCTCGCCCTCCCACTGGCGGGGGCGACCCTCCACGCCCGTGCGGAGCATGTAGGTGTGGGCACAGGCGCCGGGCGCCTCGGCCTGGACCTCCGGGTCGGCGCCGGCCGGGTCGAACGGGACGCCGGGGCCGTCGCACTCCTCGGTGGTCACGGCGGGGTCGCCGGGCTCGCCCGAGACCCACGTGAGGCGTGGCTGGGCCACGATGCCCACGCAGAAGTCGGGGAAGTTGGGGTCGCACTCGCGGTCGGTGACCTGGTCCTGCCAGTTGTCCACCGTGATGAACGACGGGAAGCCGACGAGCGCGGCCACACCGTCGGCGGGGCTGGACGTCACGGCCGGCGTCGGCAGGCTGCCGGCCAGGCGGGCCTGGGCGGCCAGGCCGAGAGCCCGGGCGGTCATGCGCACGGGCAGCGGATCGCCGGGCACCCACCACTGCAGGCGGCCGGTGATGCGGCCCTCGCACACCTCCCACAGCAGGACGGCGTCGGGAGCGGGCCGGACCCCGGGGTCGGTGGGCAGGCCAGCGGCCGGACCGTCACCGGCGATCGGGACCTCGGACGTCCAGCTGCAGACCGGGCCGCCGCCTCCGCCTCCTCCGCCACCACCGCCGGGGCCGCCGCCACCACCACCG
The DNA here is from genome assembly GCA_035707385.1 of Acidimicrobiales bacterium. Taxonomy (GTDB): domain Bacteria; phylum Actinomycetota; class Acidimicrobiia; order Acidimicrobiales; family VFJN01; genus ZC4RG19. The sequence goes on along the minus strand of DASSUD010000018.1, from coordinate 11,910 downwards.
CCGCCACCTCCACCGGGCCTGCCGGCGCCGACGCAGTAGTCGTTCGCCGGCAGGCAGGTCTCGCCTCCCGGCGGTTCTGTCTGGCGCGGCGCGGCGTCGCTGCCGGCGGGCGCGGCCAGCAGGGAGGCGAGGGCGAGCAGGGTGGCGACCGGGAGCCGCAGGTGCCGGGCGATCATCCCAGCACCTCCGGGGCGGGCGCGGCCGTGGCCGGGTCGGTCGGGTCGACGCTGGTGAAGCCCCCGTCCGCCGCCTCGACGAAGCCGGCACAGGTGCCGGGCCGGGCCGCGCCCGGGGCCAGCGGCACCGTGCGGGAGACGTCGTTGGAGAGGCCGTGGAAGCGCCACTCGCCGTCGACGCGGCGGGCCTCGCCGCCCACGAACAGCAGGCGGGCGTCGGTGGACAGGACCGCCCCGTCCGGCCCCACCAGCTCGCGGTCGATCAGCGAGCAGGTGTCGAAGTAGAGGGTGTCCGCGTCCGGCGGCGGGGACCACTGGTAGATCTCGACCTCGCGCATGAACCCGCTGGCGGCCGGGCGGTAGTGCTCGCCCTGCTCGACCATCTGCCGCAGGCCGTCCTCGACGGCGGCGGGCGTGGGGGAGTCGTCGGTGTAGAGCTCGCGGTAGCGGACCAGGTCGGGATGGGAGGGGTCTTCGACGATGCCGGGGTCACGCCAGAACCGGTCGGCCAGCCCGGTGGCCTCCGCCACGAGGCGTGTGACGTCCTGGTGCGACGCCTCGTCGGTGGCGGGCGGGGCGGTGACCGGCGGGGCGGCCCGGTCGCCGGGGCGGTTGGCCCGACCGGCGATCTCGCCGCCGCCACCGCCGGACCCGGAGCCGCCGCACGCCACGAGGCCGGGGGCGGCCGCGACGAGAGCGACTGCTCCTACGATGTGCCTCGTTCTCCCCGGCCGGGGGGGCCCTTCCCCGTGACCGGGCTGTGCACGTCGGTGCCTCACCGGTCGACTGACTCCCCTGTGTAGTGATCGAATCACTGGTTGCGTTGGGCCTCGGACTGTAGTTCCTCGGCCACTGACTGCCGAATGGAATCGGCCTCAGCGGCCGAGTTTGCAATGTGATGTTCACATGGGAGGTACTTTCCTACCCTTCTGTTCACATCGACCCGCCACCCGGCGGAGGGTGTCGATGGCCAGGGTCAGCTCGGCCGGCGTCGCCCCCGTCGCCCCCCGGCCCACGAGGTCGATCGCCCACCCCACCCGCCCCGGCAGGCCGGGCAGCCCGCGGGCCCCGGCCAGCGCCCGGTCCAGGTCGGGCGGCACGCTGCGGTCGCCGGTCAGGACGCGGTCGTAACAGCCGACCACGGCCGCGGACACCGCCATCAGCTCGGCCAGGTCCACCACGTCGCCGTCGCCACCGCCGCCACGGGCGGCGCCGTCTGCTGCTCCCATGACGGGCAGCATTCCCGCCGTCACCCGAGCAGGTCCAAGCGCACGACCGATGTCGCGTTCCCGGGCGGTCGTGACCCAGTGGTCCGGCATGAGCGCGATCGACGTCGACATCACCGTGACGACCCTGCGGGCCGCCGCCGGCCTGGCGTCGCTGCCCTCGGTCCCCCGGGAGCTGCGGGAGCTGCGATTCGAGCGGGGCCGCACCGCCCGGGTCCACAACGCGGTGATGGAGGAGCACTTCACCGCCATCCGGGCCTGCACGGGGGCCGCGGCCGCGCTGGCCGACGGGGCCGTGCCGGCCGCCGGCGGAGTGCCGGTGTTCCGCTGCGCGGTCGCCCACAGCGCGGCGGCCGCCATCGCCAACCCCTCCCAGCCCAGCCACAGCGTCAACTTCTACGAGCTGGTGCCCACCCTCGACGGCCGGCCGTTCGAGCCCGGCACCCCTCTGCCCACCGGCATCTGGCGCGTCGAGTGGACGTGCCCGCTCTACCCCGAGGCCCAGGGCGGCCCCGCGTCCGGGGCGTTCCACGTGGGCGTGGGCGTGCCGGCCGACGAGCTGCCCGCGGCCTGGGCCCGCACCCGCACCGGCGACATCGCCGGCGCGCCCGGCAACCTCGTCGTCGCCTCGCTGGCCCAACCCCGCCTGGTCGCCGCCCTCCGGAGCCTGGCCGGCTACCGGGACCTGGCCGAGCAGCGGGCCTGCGACGCCATGAAGGGGTTCGTGGCCACCAAGGCCGTCAAGGTCCGCAACGCTCAGCCCAGCGTGTTCGACCACGACGACGCCCTCCAGGAGGGCATGGCCCGGCTCATCGTCGTCATGCGGCGCTTCGCCGCCCGGGGCCGCCCCCGGGCCTGCTGGTCGGTGGCGGCCGGGCTCGTCCTCGAACGGGACCTGCCCCGGGCGGCCGACAAGGTGAGCCACCTGTCCTCGGCGGTCGCCCACTGCGCCCACTGGCTGGCCCGCACCGACCGGGTCGACCTCCGCGACCCCCGGCTCACCCCGGAGGCGGCCGCAATCGCCTACGCCCGGGACCAGCGGCACCGCCGCCGCCAGGCGCCCGGCACCCGCAAGTGGCTCGACGGCGACTCGCCGGCCACGGTCGCCCACCCGATGGCGGTGTGGGCGGCGGCGCTCGACGAGGCCCGCCGGGGCCGGCCCGTCAGCCTCGACCGGCTGACCGGCACGCACGACGGCGAGCCACCGCGGGCGGTGTCCGGCGGCCTGGTGCCGGTCATCGACCGGGACATCGAGCTGGTGGGCGCCCGCACGCTCACCGAGCTGATCGAGGACCTGCTGGCGGGGACCGGCCTGTCCTACGAGGACCTGCGGGCCTACCTCTACCCCAAGCTGTCCCGGCGGGGCTACGCCGACGACACCCTTCGCGGCGCCGGCGAGGGGGACGCCGGGGTCGCCGACCGCCGCCTGCGGGCCCAGGCCGAGGACCGGCTGCTGGCGCTGGTGGTGCAGCCGGGCGAATCGCTGGCTCGGAACCGGGCGGTCCTGCGCCGCCGGGTGCGGGACACGCTGTTCGACGCCGACGGCCGCTTCCGGCCCACGGAGGAGCGCCGGGAGCGCTGGGCCGAGCACCGGCGCGCCACCATGGCGGGGTGATCACCAGCACCGCCAACCCCCGGGTCAAGGACGCGCTGCGCCTGCGCAAGCGGCGCGAGCGCGACCGCACCGGGCGCTTCCTGGTGGAGGGGCGGCGTGAGCTGTCGCGGGCGCTGGGCGCCGGGGTCCGGGTGGACGAGGTGCTGGCCTGCCGGCCGCTGATCGGCACGGACGCCGCCATCCTCGACCGGGCGGCGGACGCCGGGGCCGAGATCGTCGAGGTGGCCGAGCGCGTGTTCGGGCGCCTGTCGCTACGGGAGGGGCCCGACGGCGTGCTGGGCGTGGCCCGGACCTTCGCCACCGGCCTCGACGACCTGGACGCCGGCGCCGGCGCCGGCGCCGTCGTGCCGGTCCCACCGGTCCCGCCGGTCCCCCTCGTCCTCGTGGTGGCCGGGGTCGAGAAGCCCGGCAACCTCGGCGCCATGCTGCGCACGGCCTCCGCCGCCGGGGCCACGGCGGTGGTGGTGGCCGACCCCGTGACCGACGTGTTCAACCCCCAGGTGGTGCGGGCCTCGCAGGGTGCGCTGTTCGGCGTGCCCGTAGGGGTGGGCGACACCCCGGCGGCGGTCGCCTGGCTGCGGCGCCACGGCCTGCGCATCTACGCCGCCGGCCCCGGCGCCACCGAGCCCTACTGGCGGCTACCGCTGTCGGGGCCCTCAGCCCTGGTGGTCGGCTCCGAGCACCGGGGCCTGCCCCCGGCATGGTTCGCGGCGGCCGACGAGCGGGTGGTGATCCCCATGCCCGGGTCCGGGGGCGTCGACTCGCTCAACGCCGCCGCGGCCGCGGCCGTGCTGCTGTTCGACGCCGCCCGTCAGCGGGCCGAGGGCTGACCCAGGCCGGGCGGCGCCTCCCACGACGCCACCGTCGACGGATCGACCGGGGCGAAGCCGCCCGACCCGTCCGGGTCGAGGAACACGAACGACGCCTCCCATGCATCGAACGACGGCCCGCCGTCCACCGGCACGGCCGACCACACCACCAGGGCCAGGGTCAGTGGCGGCTCGTCGGAGTAGCGGGCGGCGCCCGCCGCCAGGATGCGCACGTCCCGGCAGCACGCCCGGGCCGGCGCCGCCGCGGCCTCGTGCCAGCGGGGGAACAGATCGCGGCCCTCGCCGGTCAGGTCGGCCGTCACGAACCGGGAGGCCACGTCCCGCGCCGCCTGCTGCTGCCCGGCCGGCAGGTCCGAGCCCACGCCCTCCCCGATCAGCCGGGTCACGTCCGCCAGCGGCAACGTCGACAGCTGCTGGTACCAGACGAGCGCGGGGTCGTCCGGCCCCCCACCCTGGGCGTGCTCGGTGTCGTTGAGGACGTGCTCGTCCGGGGCGTCCCCCCTGCCACCCTCGCCCCGCTCGCTGCCCCCGTCGCCGCCGGCACCGCCGTCGCCGCCCGGGTCGGGGCGCAGCACCAGCCACGCGGCGGCGGCCGCCACCGCCAGCACGGCCACCGCCGCCACCGCCACCACGCGGCCGCTCACCTGCCGGACGTCGACCAGTGCCATGCTTCGCTCGGCAGGTTGTAGAGGCCGTAGGCGGCGGCATTTGCCCGCAGCCACACCACGCACGGGTTGGACCGCTCGTGCTGGCCGATCGACTCGCCGTTGCAGCGGAAGTCGATGGCCAGGCCCCGCTCGTGCTCGGACGTGCCGGGGCGCGCCGTCGGCGGCGAGCAGTCCGACGGGGGCATCTGGTAGACCGCGTAGTCGCTGGTCCCGCAGTGGGCCCGGCGGAGCTCCACCTGCCGCTCCGGCGACCGCCAGCCGCCGGAGCCCTCGGCGAGCTCGAGCCCGGACGCCCGGGCGGCGTCGACCATGCTCCGCACCCGCTCGGCGATGGCCGCGTTCACCTGGATGCCGTACACGTCCACGATCGTCACCGGCCCGTCGGGCAGCACCACCGAGCGGCCGGGCGGCGCGTCCGGGTCCCCCAGTCCCATGGCCGCCAGCCCCGCCCGGTACTCGGCCGCCTTGGACAGCACGCCGTCCGCGTACCAGCCGGCCCCGTTGTAGGCGAGCGCCGCCCGCCGCTGGTCGGCCTCGGAACCGAGGCCGTGGCCGTCCCGGCACGTCTTGACCGCGGTGGCCACCGCACCGTCGTAGTAGTTGAACGGGTCGGCCACGCCGTCGTCGTTGCCGTCGGCCACGGCGCGGACGCCCTCCCAGGTGGAGGGCAGGAACTGCGTGGGGCCCACGGCACGCAGGTACGGGTCGGACTGGCGGTAGAACGCTCGGTCGGCGGGGCCCAGGTCGTTGGGGTAGGGCGTGGTGTTGCCGCCGGTGCCGCTGCCGTCGAGCAGGGTGCCGAGGATGGCGGGTGTCGACTCGCCGGTCAGCGGGTCCCAGGTGACGCTGCCCTTGCGGCCGGGGCCGTCGGAGGTGCCGGTGGCGGTGTCCACGGCCACGGTGCCGTGCCCCGACTCCATGAACCCGAACCCGGCCAGGTAGGCGACGTCCGCGGCACAGCCGGGCTCGAGCGCGCCGATCCGCGACACGGCCTGGACGTAGGCCCGGGCCGCGTGCTCGGGGATGCCGAGGGCGGCCAGGGCCTCCCACCCGCTGACGTCGACCGGTACGGCGGTGGCGTAGCCGGCGTACACCTTGGCCTTGGCGATGACCCGATCGGCGAACTCCCGGGGGTTGACCGGCGTGGCGCCGCCCGTGACCGGCGGGCGGTCGATGCGGGGCGGGACCAGCCGGGGGTTGTGGAGGCGGGGCACCAGGCCGGTCTGCCCCACGAGGGGGAAGGCACCGCGGGCCCCGGTCCACTCCGTGTAGGCGATGGCACCGGCCAGGCCCGACCCCGGCAGGGTGGCCTGGCCCCGGGCCTGAGCCTGGCTCCGGCGGGCGGCCAGCCGGCCGGACAGCCACTCGAACCCGGCGGCCCGGTCGGTGCCGGGGTCGCAGGGGGCGCCGGGGCGGACCAGCGGATCGAGCGGGGTGGTGGCGAAGCGGGCGTCCCACCGGCCCGGGTCGAAGTCGACCGCGCCGGGCTCGAACCCGGCCATCGGGGCCAGCCCCGCGTAGGGCTCGGGTGTGGTCACGGCCTCGGCGTCGAGGACCAGGGCGAGGGCGGCCTCGCACGTGTCGCCGGGCGTGAACCCGTCGGTGGGTGGTCCCTCGGCGGTGAAGCGGTTGGTCGCCGGGTCGCCCAGGGCGGGGGGCATGGTGGCCCAGCCGGCGGCGGCCCGCTCCCAGTCGGTGGCGCCCGGCCGCTGGTCGAAGGGCCGGCTCTCCTGGTCGAGGACCAGGCGGGCGGCGGTGCGGACGTTCTGGACGGGGTCGCAGCGGGCGGCGGGCTGGGCCGTGGCCGGCACCGGGAAGACCCCGGCGTAGGGTTCGGCCTCGTCGCACGGGCGCGCCCCCCGGTCCGACCAGGTGGCCGCCACCGTGTGGGCCTCGCCCAGCAGGCGGTCCTGGGCGTCGGCGCCCGCCACCATGCCGTCGGGGGTCCACAGCGTGGGCGGCGTGCGCAGCATCTCGCAGCGCCACACCACCTCGATGATCTGGGGGACGGGCAGCGTCGGGTCGGGCTGGAGGCAGGCGGAGTCGCCCGCCACCACCGGGGCGGCGGCCACGACCTCGTGCCAGAACTCCTCGGAGGCCGGCAGGAACTCCTCGGCGAAGCGGGACGCCCGGGCGTCGTCGGCGCCCCGGGTCCGGGTCCGCTCGGCGGTGCGGGCCATCTGGGCGGCCAGCAGGTCGACCGAGCGGGTGACGCCCTGGGCGGCCTGGACCGACAGCCCGGTGAACACGGTGGGGTTGAGGAGGAGGGGGCCGAGGCCGCCGTCGCCCGCGGGCGGGTCGACAGCCCGGACGGCGGGGGCGGCGAGCTGGCCCGCCAGCCAGCCGGCCATGACCTGGTAGCCGGCGGGGGTGTAGTGGACGCCGTCGCCCGCGTCCGGCCGGGCATCGGGGTGGGCGGCCCAGTCGGCCACCTGCAGCGTCGGGTGGCGGCGGCCGGCGGCGGCGAGGGCGGCGGCCAGGGTGTCCCGGTCGGTCGCCAGCCCGGTCGCCGCGCTGGTGGCCCACACGACGGGTCGGTCCGGGCGGCCGGCGGTGGCGGCGGCCACGAGGTCGTCGATCCGGCCGTCGAGCTGGTCGCGGGTGGCGCCGACGGCGAGGTCGTTGGTCCCCAGCACGACGACCACGGCGGTGGCGTCGGTCGGCGGGTCGGCGGTGAGGGCCTCGGTCGCCTGGGCGATGGTCCGCCCCTCGCGGGCGTCGACCACGGTGGCGCACGACGTGCTGAGCGCCGGGGTGAGGTCGCCCTCCATGCCGGCCAGCAGCGAGTCGCCCACGATCCGCAGCCGGCACCCGCCCGCCTCGGCGCCGGGGGCGGCCCCGGGGGCGATCGGGGGGTCCACGGTCGGGAAGCGCTGCTCGTCGCTGCGCTGGAGGGTGTCGTAGGGGCTGCGGGCGCCGTGGTCGGTGAGGACCTGGCCCATGGCGGCGAGCACCGGCCAGGGGACCCGGTGGTCCTCGTCGGCCCGGCGGTAGGCGTCCATGTAGCCGGCCGGGATCTCGGTCCCGGCGAGGTCGGACGGCTCGACCGGCGGAAAGTCGGGGGTGCCCATGCCCGAGGTCGGGACGAGGCCGGCGACGAGCATGACGACGATGGCCAGCACGGCGACCGGCACCCCGGCAGCCGCGGCCCGTCCCGCCTTCCCGACGCCGCGGCCGACGCCGGCCCCGGCGACCGTGGCGGTGGCCCTGGCGGTGACCTTGGCCGCCGCGGCCCGGATGACGTCGTCGCGGCCCCGGCGGCTCACGGCACCTGCCAGCTGCCCCCGTCGCCGGCCACCGCGGTGACGGTGACCACCTGCCGGCCGTCCAGCGAGGCGACGGTCAGCTCGACCGCGGTGGCGGAGGCGGCCACGAGCTGGTGGCGGACGCTGTCGGCGGGCAGGCCGAGCCGCTCGGCCCCCGCGCCGCGGGCCGCGGCCACGGCCGCCCGGGGGACCTGCTGGAATGTCCCGCTGCGGTCGGCCAGGGCCACGGTCCCGCCGTCCCCGGGTTCGGTCGCGTCCCCGGTGGCGCCGCGGGCGGCGCCCTCGGTGGCCGGGGCGGTGGTGGCCACAGCCCCGGGGCCCGCCCCCGGCGGGGCGGGCGCGGCCCGCAGCCGAGCAGACTCCGCCGACCCGCTGCCGTCCACGCCGAGGATCAGGCTGGCGGCCAGCACCACCACCACGAGCACCCCGAACACGGCGATCGCCCCCGGCGCCCACCAGGGCGGATCGTCGCTCAGCCCCGAGCGGACGCCTCCCACCACGTCGAAGTAGTCGCGGACGGCGCCCATCCCTGCCCAGCATTCCGCCCGCGCCCGTTCCGGCGTCCCTCATGCCTCACATCGCGGCCCACGGACGCCGGAACGAAGGTGGGCCGGGGATCACCCGGCCAGGCGGGCCAGCTCGGCGTCGACCGCCTCGGGGTCGATCTTGGTGAACAGGGGGGACTGCTCGCCCACCGGGGTGTCGGGGGCGACCCGGACCGGGGCCCACGGCTGCCAGCCGCCGGGCGTGCGGATGACGCGGTGGCGGTCGTCGCCCTCGCCGACCTCGGCGATCTCGGGCAGCGGGACCCGGACCGCGACGCCGAGGTTGTCCCACACGCGCTGGGCGCCGTGGGGCAGGAACGGCGTGAACAGCACGTTCAGGTCGCAGACCGCGTCGTAGGCCACCGCCAGGATGCCGAGCGCGGCCTCCGGGTCGGTCTTGGCCACCTTCCACGGCTCGTGCTGCGACACGAAGGCGTTGACGTCGGCGGCCAGCGCCATGACCTCGGCCAGTGCGGCCTTGAACCGGTACCGCTCGATCAGCCGGCCGACCGACCCGAACCCCGCGGCCACCCGGGCCAGCAGGTCAGGGCCGCCCTCAGGCGGCGACGTGCGCTCGGGCACCACGCCGCCGTTGCGGCGCAGCAGGACGCACACCCGCTGGACCAGGTTGCCCCACGTCGCCACCAGCTCGTCGTTGTTGCGCCGCACGAACTCGGACCACGTGAAGTCGGCGTCGCCGGTCTCGGGCGCGCCGGCGGTCAGCGAGAACCGCAGCGGGTCGGGCCCGTAGCGCTCCAGCACGTCCCGGACGTAGATCACGACCCGGCGCGACGACGAGAACTTCCTGCCCTCCATGGTGAGGAACTCGCTGGCCACCACGTCGTCGGGCCGGTGCAGGTGCCCGAGGGGGCCCTCGTACCCGGCCAGCATCGCCGGCCACAGGAACGAGTGGAACACGATGTTGTCCTTGCCCATGAAGTAGGCGTGGCGGGCCTCGGGGTCGTGCCACCACCGGGTCCAGGCGTCGGGGTCGCCGGAGAGCTGGGCCCACTCGATCGACGCCGACAGGTAGCCGATCACCGCGTCGAACCAGACGTAGATCCGCTTGAGCGGATCGTCCTCCCACTCCGGCAGCGGGATCGGCACGCCCCAGCCGATGTCCCGGGTGATGGCCCGGACCCGGGCGTCGTCGAGCAGGCCCAGGCTGTAGGTCCGCACGTTGGGGCGCCAGTGGTCCTGGGCGGCCACCCAGTCGCGCAGCAGGGCGGCGAAGCGGGGCAGGTCCAGGGCGAAGTGGGTCGTCACCTTGAACACCGGGGTCAGCCCGTCGACCTTGGACCGGGGGTTGATCAGGTCCTCGGGGTCGAGCTGGTTGCCGCAGTTGTCGCACTGGTCGCCCCGGGCCGACTCGTACCCGCAGATCGGGCAGGTGCCCTCGACGTAGCGGTCGGGCAGCGAGCGGCCGTCGGACGCCGAGTACGCCGCCTGCTGCTGGATCTCGACGATGCCGCCCGTCTGGTACAGGCCCCGGAACAGTTCCTGGGTCACCGCGTAGTGGTTGGCCGTCGTCGTGCGGGTGAACAGGTCGTAGGACAGGCCCAGCCCGGCCAGGTCGTCGACGATCAGGGCGTTGTTGCGGTCGACCAGCTCGCGGGGCGTGAGGCCCTCGGCCTCGGCCTCGACGGTGATGGGCGTGCCGTGCTCGTCGGTGCCGGACACCATCAGCACGTCGTGGCCGGCCATGCGCGCCCACCGGGACCAGATGTCCGAGGGCACGCCGAAGCCGGCGACGTGGCCGATGTGGCGCGGCCCGTTGGCGTAGGGCCAGGCCACCCCAGCGAAGAACGGTCCGGTCATGTCGGGGCCTCCTGACGAGCCGGTCCACCGTACCCGGCGCCCAGGGCGAAACCCTGCCTAGCTTTCCCCCACGTCCAGGTCGTCGCCGAGGACCCGCTCGGCCCGGGTCAGGGTGACCCGGGCCGCGGCCAGCGCCTCGTGGTAGCCGTCCCGCAGCGCCACCAGCAGGGCCCGGAGCCGCAGCTCGTCGGCGGGGGCGGCGTAGACCGCGGCCATGTACGGCTCCAGCGCCCGGCAGCGGGCGGCGTGGGCGTGGCGGACCGCGTCGGCGTAGGCCGCCGCGCCCCGGGGGGCGTCGAGGTTGGTGCGCCGGTCGATCTCCACCAGCAGCACGGTGCGGGCGTCGTCGATCTGGGCCATGCGGGCCAGCAGCCAGCGGTAGGCGTCGTCGAGGGCCGACCGGTGGGGCCGCGGCTCGTCGCCGGCGGCGGCCGCGGCCCGCAGCGCCTCGCCGGCCGCCACGACCCGCTGCGACTCCGGGACGAAGTCGGCGGCCCGGACCGTGTCCCGGGCGTCGGCCAGCGCGGCCCGCACCAACTCGCGGTACACGCTGATCAGCTCGGCGTAGGCGGCCTCGTGCTCGCCGTGGGCCTCGGTGGCGGCCGCGGCGACGGCGCCGGGCTCGGTGCTCGGGTTGGGGGGGATGGCCAGGTCGCACAGCAGGGCGTCCCACTCGCCGTCCTGGTAGCGGGCCAGCCGGTCGCGGTGGACCGGGTCCCGCACGTCGAGGCCGTGGGCCACGAGCGGGTTGCGCAGCCAGCCGTCCTCCTCCCGCAGGTAGCCCCGGTCGACCAGCTCGAGGAACAGGCGGATGGCGAAGGCGTCGTCGCACTCGTCGGGCCGCTGGCGCTTGGTGGCGTCGTCCAGCCAGAACACGGGGTGGCCCGCGAACTCGAGCGCCAGCCCGGCGGGCAGGCGGCCCGTGCCGTCGGGCGCCCCCACCGGCGGGCGGGGCAGGGGCGGGTAGCCGTAGGGGGTCATGAGGACCTGGTCGGGGCGCAGCCCGGCGCCGGCCGCGAACTCGTGGCGGACCTCCTGGAACTCGTAGACGTTGAGCAGGTCGCCGGGGCGGATCACCGGGCGGTCCGGGGTCGTGGGCTCCGTCATGAGCTCCTCGCTGCGGCCTGGTCGTCCCGGTAGCCGGAGGGCGTGACGAGGCGCTGGCCGTCACGCCGGGCCCAGCCCGGGGTGGTGAGATGGACTCGCAGGCCGGACGCGGTGACGCCCAGCACCCGCCCGTCGGGCGACACCTGCCGCCCCGTGATGGCGGCCGGCGTGCGGATGTCGGGGTGGCGCGACGACCGGGCCGGGTCGGCGCCGTTGCCGGCCGCCACCACCGTCTCCACGTGGCGGGCGTGGCGGCCGCCGACCTTGTCGTCGCCCAGCCCGGCCAGCTCGTCGGCCGTGGGGGCGCGGCCGTGGCGCCGGGGGACGATGCGGGGCGACACCCGGCTGCGGGCGGTCCGGTCCCGGGCGCAGCCGAACAACGCCCCGGCCAGCGGGGGCCCGGCCTTGAGGCCGCGCTCGCCGGCGGCCAGGGCCCCGGTGACGGCGTCGAGCAGGGCGGCCCCGCGGCGGCGGGGGGACGTCCCCGACGGCAGCTCGCCGATGGCGGCACCGTCGCCGTCGCGCGACCCGGGTGCCGCGGCCCCTGCGCCCTCGGCGGCGTCGCCGCCGGGTTCCTCGCCGCCGGTCGCCCCGCCCGCGCCGCCCGCGGGCGCCTCCGCTCCCCGGCGGCCCTGGCGGGTGAGCCGCCGGTCCTCCAG
>DASSUD010000017.1:0-18242 GCA_035707385.1 Acidimicrobiales bacterium | reverse complement strand
CCACCCGCAGCGACACCGCCTGCCAGGTCATCGGTGAGGCGCCGGGACGCCGACCGCCAGCCAGCCGTCGCCGTCCAGCCGGACCGGGTAGGCGGGCACCGACACCGCGGGGTCGTCGAGGCAGGCCCCCGTGCGCAGGTCGAAGGACTGCTTGTACACGGGCGACGCCACCTTGGGCACGCCGCCCCGGTCCCCGACGATCCCCCGGGACAGCACCGGCGCCCCCGAGAAGGGGTCGCGGTTGCCGAGGGCGTACACGGCCCCCGACCACGAGAGGTGGAACAGCGCGACCTGCTCGCCCCGGACCAGGGCGACAGCCCCCCGGTCCGGGGTGAGCGCGTCGAGCGGGCACACCCGCTCCCACGAGGTCCCCGCACCGGGGACGGGCGGCGCGGACGCGTCGAGGGCTTCGGTGGTCACGGTGCCTCCTGGCTGCTCAGGCGGGCCGGCCGCAGCTCGACGGGACGGCGCTGGCCGCGCACCCGCACGTAGGCGGCCGAGAGGTCGGGCTCGTCGGCGTTCACGAAGGGCCGGAAGCGGGCCAGCCGCTGCGGGTCGGCCAGGGTGGCCTGCCACTCGCACTCGTAGCTCTGCACGTGGCGGGCCATGTCGGCTTCGAGATCGGCACAGACGCCCAGGGCGTCGTCGAGCACGACCGCCTTGAGGTGCTCGACCCCGCCCTCCAGCTTGTTCAGCCAGGTGGCGGTGCGCTCCAGCCGGTCTGCCGTGCGGACGTAGAGCATGAGGAACCGGTCGATGGCCCGCAGCAGGCCCTCGTCGTCGAGGTCCTCGGCCAGCAGGACGGCGTGCTGGGGGCGCATGCCGCCGTTGCCGCCCACGTAGAGGTTCCAGCCCCGCTCGGTGGCGATGACGCCCACGTCCTTGCTCTGGGCCTCGGCGCACTCCCGGGCGCAGCCGGACACGGCCAGCTTGATCTTGTGGGGCGACCGCAGTCCCCGGTAGCGCAGCTCCAGGCGGACGGCCATGCCCACCGAGTCCTGCACCCCGAAGCGGCACCAGGTGTCGCCCACGCACGACTTCACGGTGCGCACCGCCTTGCCGTAGGCGTGACCGGACTCGAGGCCGGCGTCGACCAGGCGGGCCCAGATGGCGGGGAGCTGGTCGACCCGGGCGCCGAACAGGTCGACGCGCTGGCCCCCGGTGATCTTGGTGTAGAGGTCGAAGTCGCGGGCGACCTCGCCGATGGCGATGAGCTGGGCAGGGGTGATCTCGCCGCCCGGCACCCGGGGCACGACCGAGTAGGTCCCGTCCCGCTGGAGGTTGGCCAGGAAGTGGTCGTTGGTGTCCTGGAGGCTGGCCTGCTCGCCGTCGAGGATGTAGCCCGACCCGAGCGAGGCCAGCATCGACGCCACCGCCGGCTTGCACGTCTCGCAGCCGGCGCCCGTGCCGAACCGGGCCACCAGGTCGGCGAAGGTGCGGAGGCCGGTGACCCGCACGATCTCGAACAGCTCGGCCCGGGACTGGGGGAAGTGCTCGCACAGCCGGGTGGACACCTCCTTGCCGGCCTTGCGCAGCTCGTCGTGGAGCAGGTCGGTGAGGACGGGCACGCAGCTCCCGCACCCCGTCCCCGCCCGCGTGCAGGACTTGACCGCCCCCACGTCCTCGAGGCCGTCGCCGGTGATCGCCGCGCAGATCGTGCCCTTGGTGACGTTCAGGCACGAGCACACGGTGGCGGCGTCGGGCAGGTCCGCGGGCCGCAGGCCGGGGGCGTCGCCGCCGGCCGGGGCCACCAGCCGCTCCGGGTTGCGCGGCGCCGGCAGGCCATTCGTGACGAACTGCAGGATGGTGCCGTAGGCGGCCGCGTCGCCCACCAGGATCCCGCCCAGCACCCGGGTGCCGTCGGCCGACAGCACCAGCTTCTTGTAGACGCCGGCGAGCGGGTCGGCGTAGGTGATCTCCTCGGCCCCGGGCGTGGCGGCGAAGCAGTCGCCGACACTGGCCACGTCCACCCCCAGCAGCTTGAGCTTGGTGGACGTGTCGGCGCCGCCGAAGATGGCGTCACCCCCGGCCAGGCGGTCGGCCACCACCTCGGCCTGGCGGTAGCCGGGGGCCACGAGGCCGTAGGGCCGCCCGCCCCGGTGGGCGGCGACCTCGCCGATCGCCCGCACCCGGGGATCGGAGGTGGCCAGGGTGTCGTCGACGGCCACCCCGCCCCGCTCGCCCATGGCCAGGCCCGCGGCCCGGGCCAGCTCGTCACGGGGCCGGATGCCGGCGGCGAACACGACGATCTCGGCCTCCAGGGGCTCCGGCGCGTCGTCGCCGTCCCCGAACGAGAGCCCGGCCACCCGGCCGTCGCGGGTGCCGAGCACGGCCGAGGCGGCCACCCCCGTCCGCACGCCGATGCCCATGCCCTCGATCCGGCGCCGCAGCGCCCGGCCGCCGGCGACGTCGAGCTGCACGGCCATCAGCTGATCGGCCAGCTCGACCACGGTCGTGTCCACCCCCAGCGCCCGCAGCGCACCTGCCGCCTCCAGGCCGAGCAGCCCGCCGCCGATGACGACGCCCCGCCGGCACATCCGGGCCCAGGAGCGGATGGCGTGGACGTCGTCGAGCGTGCGGTAGACGAACACGCCGGCCAGGTCGGTGCCGGGCACCGGCGGCACGAAGGGCGCGCTGCCGGTGGCGAGCACCAGGTGGTCGTACGGCAGGTCCCCGGCCGACGTGGTGCCGACCGTGCGCGCCGCCGTGTCCAGCGACTCGGCCCGCTGGCCCAGCAACAGCCGGATGCCGTGGGCGTCGTGGAAGTCAGCGCCCCCCAGCCGCAGGGCGGCGGGGTCGTCGCCGTCGAGCGCCCGGGTGAGGTGAACCCGGTCGTAGGCGGCGTGGCGCTCCTCCCCCAGCACCACGATCTCGTGGCTGGTGTGGAGGCCGCGCTCGACGGCCGCCTTGAGGAAGTGGTGGCCGACCATGCCGTTGCCGGCCACGACGACGCGGGGGCGGCTCACGACGCCACCAGGTCCTCGACGAAGCTGTTCCCGGGCTCGGTCATGGCCCCGACTCTGCGGGCCCGGTGTTGCGCCCCGGGTTCGAGGCGGTGAACGGCGCGACACGGTCGCCACACCCGGCGTCGGCCGGCAGGTGATGCTCCTCACCGCCCGGTGGGGCGGCTGTGAGCTCAGACGGCGAGCCGGTAGCCGCGGCGGAACACCGTCTCCAGCGCGCCGCCCCCCGTGCCCAGGCGGCGGCGGAGGCGGGCCACGGCCACCTCCACCGCGTGCTCCTCGGCCTCGCCGTCCGGCCAGGCCGCCAGCAGTAGCTCGGCCTTGGACACGACCGCGCCCGGCCGGCGGGCCAGCGCCGCCAGCACCGCCCGCTCCCGCTCGCTGAGCTGCACGGTCTCGCCTGCCATCGTCACCAGCCGGCCCTGCACCCGCACGTCGCCCCCGCCGATCCGGAGGGTGACGGACCGCCCGGCCAGGGCCTCGGCCAGCGCCATCACCATCGATCCCAACCGGGGGCGAACCGGCACCACCGGGGTCCCGAAGCCGGCCTCGACCGCGGCCGCCGCGCACACCGGACCGACGCAGGCCGCCGCCACCCCCCGCTGGAACCCCGCCCGCAGCCCGTCCAGCAGCCCCTCGGTTTCGGCGATCTCGCACAGGCTCTCGATCTGCGGCCGGGCCGTGAAGGTCACCGCGTCGACCCGCCGCTCGGCCACTGCCTGCACGAGGCGCAGCGCCGGCGCCGGGTCCTCGGGCAGCGACCACCGGTACACCGGGATGGCGACGACGTCGGCACCGAGGTCGGCCAGCGTGGCCGCCAGGGGCTGGGTGCGGGCGCCGTCGAGCTGGACGGCGACCCGGACCCCGGCGATGCCGGACCGGCCCAGCTCGGCCAGGATCTCGCCCGACACCCCCGACGGCGAGCTCCAGTGCACGGGCACGCCGGCGGTGACGGCCGCCCCGTGGGCCTTGGGGCCGCGGGCGAAGACACGGGAGCCGGCCAGGGCGTCCACCAGGGCCTCCGCCCGGCCGAGGACCTCGGCGGCCTCGACGACGCCCCGCACGCCGATGCCGGTGCTGAGCACGGTCACCTCGGGCGGCCGGGCGATCAGGGATTCGACGGCGGCGGCCAGCTCGCCCCCCACGGCCACCGGGTGGGTGCGGATGGCGGGGCCGTGCAGAACGGTCGCGCCCCGCCGTTCGAGCATGGCGATCTGCTCGGCCGCACGGCGGTCGGCGGTCACCCCGACCAGGAACCCCGACATCTCCTCCAGCGGCACCGGGCCATGCTGGCGGCACCGTGTTGCCCGGATGTTTCCTGCTCGTTACCGGCCCCGAGCAGGAGCTGCGGGGGACGTGTCAAGAGTCACCGCACGCATCCACCACGACGCGCCTCTACGGATGTAGACCGACTGGAACTGCACATACGAGGGAGGCCCACCATGAGTGCGTCCGTCGTCCCCACCGTCAGCGACCACCCTGTGATCGACCGGCCGACGGTGTCGGCCCGTGTGCTGCGGCCCCTGCTCGGCGCCCTCGTCGTCGTGCGCACCCCCTCCGCCCTGTGGCGGGGCACCCTCCTGTCCTGCGTCCGGGACAGCGCCTGGTTCGTCGTCAACGACGAGGACGTGGTGGTCCACCTGGACGACCTGGTATCGGTCCACGCCGCCTGACCCTGCGCCGCGTCCGGCATCGCGCTGTATATTCGCGCTGTATGTCGATGACCCGTACGCAGATCTACCTTCCGGACGAGCTGCGCGCCCGCGTGGACGAGCGCGCCCACGCCGAGGGCAAGACGATGGCCGAGGTCGTCCGCGACGCCATCGAGCAGTACGTGGCGGCGCCACTGGATCCCGCCGACGCTCTCGACAGCACCTTCGGGTCCGTTCCCCGGGTCGTCGTGCCGTCGCGTGACGAGTGGGACCGTGGCTGAGGTCCTCGTCGACACCGACGTGTGTATCGACCACCTGGAGGGCACGGCCCGGCTGCCAGGACGCGGCGCCACGCTGGCCTACTCCGTCGTGACCCGGGCCGAGCTGCTGGCCGGCCCGGAGGCCCAGCACGAGCCCGCTCGCCGCCTGCTGGCGCCGTTGCGCGCGATACCCGTGGACCGGCGGGTGGCCGAGCGAGCCGGCGCCCTCCGCCGCGAGGCGGGGCTCCGCTTGCCGGACGCCCTGGTCGCCGCGACCGCGCTGGTCCACCACCTCACCCTGCACAGCCGCAACCTCCGCGACTTCCGCAAGGTCACCGGCCTGCGGCTGCGCTGAGCGCCCACCCCGGGTTCGGAGAGTGCCCGGGCAGCCGGTACGGTCCCCCACCATGAGCGCGCAGTTCATCTTCACCATGCGCAAGGTGAGCCGGTTCCATCCCCCCGACAAGGAGGTCCTCAAGGACATCTCGCTGTCGTTCTTCCCCGGGGCCAAGATCGGGGTGCTGGGCGCCAACGGCGCGGGCAAGTCGTCGCTGCTGCGGATCATGGCCGGCGTCGACGACGGCTTCGACGGCGAGGCCCGGCTCACGCCGGGGTTCAGCGTGGGGATGCTGGAGCAGGAGCCGCAGCTCGACCCGGCCAAGGACGTGCAGGCCAACGTCATGGACGGGGTGGGCCAGGTGGCGGCGCTGCTGACCGAGTACGACGAGGTGATGGCCGGCTGGGCCGATCCCGACGCCGACTACGAGAAGCTGGGCGCCCGCCAGGCCGACCTGGAGTCGAGGATCGAGGCCGCCGGGGCCTGGGACCTGTCCCGCACCACCGAGATCGCCATGGACGCCCTGCGCCTGCCGCCGGGCGACGCCGACGTGACCACCCTCTCGGGTGGCGAGCGCCGGCGGGTGGCCCTGTGCCGGCTGCTGCTGTCCCGGCCCGACCTCCTGCTGCTGGACGAGCCCACCAACCACCTCGACGCCGAGTCGGTCGCATGGCTGGAGCGGTTCCTGCGCGACTACGCCGGCACGGTCGTGGCCATCACCCACGACCGGTACTTCCTCGACAACGTGGCCGGTTGGATCCTGGAGCTGGACCGTGGTCGCGGCTTCCCGTTCGAGGGCAACTACACCGGTTGGCTGGAGCAGAAGCAGGCCCGGCTGGCCCAGGAGGAGAAGACGGACTCCGCCCGCAAGCGGACCCTCGAGCGCGAGCTGGAGTGGGTGCGGATGGCGCCCCGGGCCCGCCAGGCCAAGGGCAAGGCCCGCCTGGCCGCCTACGAGAAGCTCCAGGCCGAGGCCGAGGCCGCCGAGAGGGGGCCGGACCGCCTGCAGATCCACATCCCGCCCGGCCCCCACCTGGGCGACCAGGTGGTGGTGGCCGACCACCTGTCCAAGGGGTACGGCGACCGGCTGCTGATCGACGACCTGTCGTTCTCGCTGCCCCGGGCCGGCATCGTCGGGGTCATCGGCCCCAACGGCGCCGGCAAGACGACGCTGTTCCGCATGCTCACCGGGGCCGAGGCACCCGACTCGGGCTCGATCACCGTGGGCGCGTCGGTGGACCTGGCCTACGTGGACCAGTCCCGCGACGCACTGGACCCCGACAGGACCGTGTACGAGGAGATCACCGGCGGCCAGGACCTCCTCAAGGTCGGCAGCCGCGAGGTCAACGGCCGGGCCTACGCGGCGTCCTTCAACTTCCGGGGCTCCGACCAGCAGAAGCCGGTGGGCGTGCTGTCCGGCGGCGAGCGCAACCGCGTGCACCTGGCCAAGATGCTGCGCCGCGGCGGCAACCTGCTGCTGCTCGACGAGCCCACCAACGACCTCGACGTCGACACGCTCCGGGCCCTGGAGGATGCGCTGGAGGCGTTCCCGGGCTGCGCGGTGGTCATCAGCCACGACCGCTGGTTCCTCGACCGCATCGCCACCCACATCCTGGCCTTCGAGGGCGACAGCCAGGTGCGCTGGTTCGAGGGGAACTTCAGCGAGTACGAGGCCTGGCGCCACAAGGAGCTCGGGGCCGAGGCCGACCAGCCCCATCGCATCAAGTACAAGCCGCTGGCCCGCTGAGTCGCCGTGCCCGCCGACCTGCGCCCGCTGGGGCCGGGAGACGTCCCGGTGGCCGAGGATCTGCTGGCGGGCCTTCTGGCCGGCCGCCACCAGTCGCGGCTGGGCGAGCGGATCGACGTGCTGGCCCTCGACGGCACCGGCGCCTGGGACGGCGACCGGCTGATCGGCCTGGTCACGTGGTCGCGGCCGGGTGGCGACGGCCGATCGGAGCTGGCCGCCCTGGCCGTCGCCGAGGGCCACCGCAACCAGGGCGTGGCCGCCGCCCTGGTGGAGGCGGTGGCCGGCGCCGCCCGGGACGCGGGCGCCACCGTCCAGTGGCTGGTCACCACGAACGACAACCTCGACGCGCTGCGCCTCTACCAGCGCCACGGCTACCGCCTGGCCGGCCTGCGGGCCGGCGCGGTGGACGAGGCCCGCCGGGCCAAGCCGACCATCCCGGCGACCGGCTCCTACGGCATCCCCCTGCGGGACGAGCTGATCCTCGAGCGCCCGCTGTGATCAGGCGAGCAGGTCGCGCACGGGCAGCGCGAACCCGCTGAGCTGGGGCGACGCCAGCTCGTCGTCGACCGACAACCCCACGTCCAGGTCGAAGACCGGGGCCTTCGGCTCGCTGCGCCGCAGCACCCGGGCAGGTGCGGACGCCCCCGGCCGCGGGTCGACCAGCCACAGCTCGGGCACACCGCTCTGCTCGTAGCGCTCGCGCTTGACCCCCAGGTCGTACCGGCGGGTCGAGGGCGACAGCACCTCGACCGCCAGGTCCGGCAACCACGGCAGCCGGACCACGTCGAGATCGGGCACGTTCCCGGCACGGAACCAGAACACGTCGGGCGCGTAGACGTTGCGGTCATCGACACGCACGTCGACCGGCATACCGCACATGCCCCGGCCCGGCGCGCCCGCGATCCAGAGGCGGAGTTGCAGGTACAGCTCGCCCGCTATGTGCTGGTGCCGCCAGCTGGGGGTGTTCACGACCACGACCTCGCCGTCGAGCAACTGCGCAGTGGGAGGCAGCCAGGTCATGGCGAAGAACTCTTCGGCACTGACGTCGTGGCGGGCTACAAGCGCCATCGGATGGCACTGTACACCACCGATATGACAGGTAGCGACTAGAGGCGGCCGACGAGGGCCAGCACGCGGGCCGCCTGGTCGGCGGCGGTGCCGGTGTCGGGGGTGAGGCGCAGGTCCGGCTCGACGGGCGCCTCGTAGGGGTCGTCGATGCCGGTGAACCCGGTGATCTCGCCCTGGCGGGCCAGCTTGTACAGGCCCTTGGGGTCCCGGGCCTCGCACACCGCCAGCGGCGTGTCGACGAAGACCTCCACGAACCGCAGGCCGACCCCCTCGTGGATGGCCCGGACCCGGTCGCGGTCGGCCCGGTAGGGGCTGATCACCGGGACCAGCGCCACCACCCCGGCGTCGGCGAACAGCCGGGCCACCTCGCCCACCCGGCGGATGTTCTCGCTGCGGTCCCTCGCCGAGAACCCGAGGTCGGCGTTGAGACCGTGGCGCAGGTTGTCCCCGTCGAGCAGGTAGGCCGGGCGCCCGGCGGCCACGAGCGCGCGCTCGACCTCGGCGGCCACGGTCGACTTGCCCGACCCCGACAGTCCGGTGAACCACACGGTCGCCCCCGCGCTCGGGCGGTCGGTGCGGGCGACGGCTCCCTCGTGCCAGACGACGTTGGGGGTCCGCTCGCTCCGCTCGTTCACGCCACGTCCGTCGGCCCGAGGATGGTGCCAGCGGCGACGGTGTTGTTGGTGGTCTCGTCCACGAGGATGAAGCTGCCGGTGGTGCGGTTGCGCCGGTAGTCGTCGTAGAACAGCGGCACCGTGGTCCGCAGCCGCACCCGCCCGATCTCGTTGAGGGCGAGCGCGTCGGCGGCCTCGTCCCGGTGCAGGGTGTTGATGTCCAGCCGGTACTGCAGCGCCTTGACCAGCGCCCGGCCCCACCGGGTCGTGTGCTTCACCGCCAGCTTGGCTCCCGGCCGCAGCTCGGCCTCGGGGGTGAGCCAGCACACCATCGCCTCGATGTCCTGGCCGACATGGGGTCGGTTGCGGACCCGGCAGATCATGTCGCCCCGGGACACGTCGACGTCGTCGCTCAGGCGGATCGTCACGGCCATGGGCGAGAACGCCTCGGCCACGGGCCCCGACGCGGTGTCGATGGCGGCGATGGTCGACGTCAGGCCCGAGGGCAGCACGACCACCTCGTCGCCCGGCTTGAACACGCCGCCCGCCACCGTGCCCGCGTAGCCCCGGTAGTCGTGGAGGTCGTGGTTGGTCTGGTCCTGGGGCCGGATCACGTACTGGACGGGGAACCGGGCGTCGATCAGGTTCCGGTCGCTGGCGATGTGCACCTCCTCCAGGTGGTGCAGCAGCGACGACCCCTCGTACCACGGCATCGAGGCCGACCGGTCGACGACGTTGTCGCCGTGCAGCGCCGACATCGGGATGAACGTGAGGTCGTGGACGTCCAGCTTCATGGCGAAGGACCGGAACTCGGCCTTGATCTCCTCGAAGCGGTCGGACGACCAGTCGACCAGGTCCATCTTGTTGACGCACACGACCAGGTGCGGGATGCCCAGCAGCGAGGCGAGGAACGCGTGCCGGCGGGACTGCTCCAGCACGCCCTTGCGGGCGTCCACCAGCACCAGCGCCAGGTCCGCGGTGGAGGCGCCGGTGACCATGTTGCGGGTGTACTGGATGTGCCCGGGGGTGTCGGCGATGATGAACTTCCGCTTGGGGGTGGCGAAGTAGCGGTAGGCGACGTCGATGGTGATTCCCTGCTCCCGCTCGGCCCGCAGGCCGTCGGTGAGCAGGGCCAGGTTGGTGTGGGCGTCGCCCCGCTCGAGGCTGGTGCGCTCCACCGAGGCGAGCTGGTCCTCGAATATGGCCTTCGAGTCGTAGAGCAGGCGGCCGATCAGGGTCGACTTGCCGTCGTCCACCGACCCCGCCGTGGCGAACCGCAGCATCTCCATGATCAGAAGTACCCCTCGCGCTTGC
Organism: Acidimicrobiales bacterium; assembly: GCA_035707385.1. Taxonomy (GTDB): domain Bacteria; phylum Actinomycetota; class Acidimicrobiia; order Acidimicrobiales; family VFJN01; genus ZC4RG19. The sequence goes on along the minus strand of DASSUD010000017.1, from coordinate 8,287 downwards.
GGTCTTCCATCCCGGCCTCGCTGATGCGGTCGTCGGCCCGGGTGGCGCCCCGCTCGGTCAGCCGGGTCACCGCCGTCTCCTCGATGATCGTCGCCAGGTCCGCCGCCACGGACTCGACGGCGCCGGTGCAGGTGGCGTCCCCGACGGTGCGGAACCGCACGGTGCGCTCCATCAGCTCCTCGCCGTCCAGCCGGGTGACCCAGGGCGAGTCCGCCAGCCACATGCCGTCCCGCTCGAACACCTGGCGGCGGTGGGCGAAGTAGATCGACGGCAGCGCGATGTCCTCGGCCGCGATGTACTGCCAGATGTCGAGCTCGGTCCAGTTGGACAGCGGGAAGACCCGGATGTGCTCGCCTTTGCGGTGGCGGCCGTTGTAGAGGCTCCACAGCTCGGGGCGCTGGTTCTTGGGGTCCCACTGGCCGAAGTCGTCCCGGAAGCTGAACACCCGCTCCTTGGCCCGGGCCTTCTCCTCGTCCCGCCGGGCCCCACCGAACACGGAGTCGAAGCGGTGCTGCTCGATGGCGGCCAGCAGCGGGACCGTCTGCAGCCGGTTGCGGGTGGCGCGGGGGCCGGTGTCCTCGACGACCTGGCCGCCGTCGATGGCGTCCTGCACGCTGGCCACGACCAGCCGCACGCCGAGCTCGGCGACCCGGCGGTCCCGGAACTCGATGACCTCGGGGAAGTTGTGACCGGTGTCGACGTGCATGACCGGGAAGGGCAGCTTGGCGGGGGCGAAGGCCTTCAGCGCCACGTGCAGCATCACCGCCGAGTCCTTGCCCCCGGAGAACAGCAGGACCGGGCGCTCGAACTCCGCGGCCACCTCGCGCACGATGTGGACGGCCTCGGCCTCCAGCATCTCCAGGTGTGTCAACTCGTAGGACGTGCCAGGCATGGGCTCTCCAGGCTAAATCCGACCTGTTGGGTAAGCAATTCGACTCTGGTAAGCAAGCGGCATGCCCCAGGCCACCCCCGACGACCACGCACTTGCCGCCCGCCTGGCGACCGACGCCGGACGGCTGCTGGTCGACCTGCGGGACAAGCTGTCCGCAGAGGGTATAGCCGGCAAGCCGCTCGGGCGCGAGGGCGACGCCCGGGCACACGAGCTGTTGGTGGGCCGCTTGGCCGAGCTTCGCCCCGGCGACGCCGTGCTGTCGGAGGAGGGACTCGCCGATCCGGCCCGCCTGAGTGCCGATCGGGTGTGGATCGTCGACCCCCTGGACGGCACCCGCGAGTACGGCGAGGTCCCCCGCACCGACTGGGCGGTCCACGTGGCCCTCGTGATCGGCGGCGTGGCGGCGGCCGGCGCGGTCGCCCTGCCCGGCCGGGACCTGACTCTGGCGAGCGACCCGCCGCCGCCGCTCCCGCCGGTGTGGGACGGGGCGCCGCGGGTCGTGGTCAGCCGCAGCCGCCCGCCGGCGGAGGCCACCCGCGTGGCCGAGGCCCTCGGCGGCGAGCTGGTGCCGCTGGGCTCGGCCGGGGCCAAGGCGATGGCGGTGGTGCTGGGCGAGGCCGAGGTCTACGCCCACAGCGGCGGCCAGTACGAGTGGGACTCGGCCGCCCCGGTGGCGGTGGCGGCGGCCGCCGGCCTGCACGCGTCCCGCCTGGACGGCTCGCCCCTGGTGTACAACCGGCCCGACCCCTACCTGCCCGACCTTCTCGTGTGCCGGCCCGAGCTGGCCGAGCGGGTCATCGCCGCCGCGGCCGGCTGAGGTGGGTCAGGTGGCGTCCCACACCATCCCGCCCGTGGCGCCACCGCGCAGCATGTCGATCGGGTCGTGCTTGTCGATGTGGCCGATGAGCCCCTGGTAGATCCCGTAGCCGCACAGCCGGGCCAGCCGGTCGTCGAAGCCGCGGGCCACGTCGCGGGGGATGCCGAGCTGCTGGTTCTCCTGTTGGCGGATGTAGCCGGCGCAGTAGTTGCAGGCGATGCCCACCCGCCGCTCGGCCGTGGTGTTGGCCCCGCCGCCGTGCCACAGGCTGCCGTGCCACACGAGGACGCTGCCCCTGGCCATCTCGGCGGGCACGGAGCTGTACTCGCCCCCGAACTCGGGGTTGTCCTGCACGTGGGTGCCGGGGACGAGGCGCGTGGCACCGTTGGCCTCGGTGAAGTCGGTGAGGGCCCACATGGTGTTGCACACCACCGGCGGGTGGGGCTTGGGCAGCGGGATGAGCTGGTCGTCGGCGTGGATCGGCTGGGCGCCCTCGTCGGGCCCGATGGCGATGGACGACAGCGACGACAGCAGGCAGCCGTCGTCCAGCACGGCCTCCACCACCGGCAACACGTTGGGGTGGGTGGGGATGCGCCCGAACACCTCCCCGTGGGCCAGCAGGTTGTAGACCCGCCACGTCCGGCGGCCCTCGAAGCCGTTGTCCGCCGGCACGGTGCCCAGGTCGCGCTCCAGCTTCTCCAGCGCCTCGGCGATCTCGTCCACCAGGTCGGGCTCGATGGCGTCCTCGATCACCGAGTAGCCGCTCGCCTCGATGGTCCGCAGGTGGGTGGCGACCTCGTCCGGCCTGAGCGTGCGCATGGACGGACGGTAGCCCGGGGGCGTGGTCAGGGACGGGGCTCGTCGGGGATCCGGAGGACCACGGTCCCCGGGTCCTCGTCCAGCAGCCGAAGGATCTGGTCCGCCACCCAGGCCGGGCTGTTGAACGCCCCGTCCCGGGCCAGGTCGCGGAAGCGTTCAACCCGCGGGAAGGCCGCCTCGTCCGCCGAGCGGATCCGCGCCTGCATGTCGGTGTCCACCACCCCGGGAGCCACCGCGTGCGCCCGGAGCCCGGCCCCGGCCTCCTCCGCCGCCACCACCCGCGTGAGCTGGTCGACCGCGGCCTTGGCGGCGCAGTAGGCGGCCCAGCCCTCGTACGGCGTCGTCGCCGCGCCGCTGCTGATGTTGACGAGCAGGCCACCACCGGGGCGGCTGCGCACGTGGCGGGCGAAGGTGGCGGAGCCGTACATGACCCCGACGACGTTGACCTCGACGTTGGCGGCCAGAGCCGCGGGGTCGGCCTCCCGGAGCGGCCCGATCGGGTCCAGGACCCCGGCGTTGTTCACCCACAGGTCGATGCGGCCCAAGCGGTCGACGACGGCGGCCGCGAACCGGTCGACGGCGCCGGCGTCGGTGACGTCGACGGCGGCGGTGACCGCCTCGGCGCCCGCCGGCGGGCCCGGCTCGGTGCGGGCGGCCAGGCCCAGGCGGAGGCCGGCGGCGGCGAAGCGGGCAGCCATCCCGGCCCCCAGGCCGCGGCTCGCCCCGGTGACGACGGCGACCCGCCCGGCGGGACCGGGCCGCGGATCTACGGTTCCGGACATGGGTGGATTCGAGCAGGCGGTGGTGGCGGTCCTCCAGTCGCTCGGCCCCGGCGAGGTGGTCACCTACGGCGAAGTGGCGGCCGAGGCGGGGTTCCCGGGCGCGGCACGGGCGGTCGGACGGCTGCTGGCCACCAGCCCCGAGGACCTGCCCTGGTGGCGGGTGGTGACAGTCACCGGCCGCCTGGTCCCCGGCCACGAGGTGGAGCACGCCCGCCGGTTGCGGGCCGAGGGCGTGGCCGTCGCGGACGGTCGGGTGCTGCAATCCAGCAGGTGAGACCGCGCCGGGAGCCGTGCGACGGGTCGGGTCGCTCCTGTTGATCGATCTGGCGGCTGCCGAGCGGGGGCTGGCCGCAGCGCCCCGGTAGGACGCGTGCGCCGGGCCGACGTGCCGCCATGGCGCCCGGTCCGGCAGACTCCGGGGGATGCCGGTCGCCCCCACCGATCTCGACCAGGGCAGCTTCAGCGACGATCCCCCGTGGACGCTCGACGAGCCGGCGGCCCTGGTGTGGCGCCAGGGCCTGGCCGAGATCCGGGCCCAGGCGGTCGCCGAGGTGCCGAGGCTCACCCGGCCGTCCCGGTGGCCGCCGGGGGCCCGGCTGCTGACCGTCACCCGCCGCCTGGGCACGGCGGTGGGCCTGTGGGCGCTGCGGGAGCGGCGGTCCGGGGCGAGCGCCAGCCGGTCCGGGATCTCCCGGCGGCTGCGGAAGGCGGCCGAGCGGCTGGGCCCCACCTACATCAAGCTGGGCCAGATCATCAGCTCCGGCGAGGGGATCTTCCCGGCCGAGCTGGTCGGCGAGTTCAAGCTGTGCCGCGACCGGGTGCCCGCCGAGCCGTTCCGGGTGGTCCGCGAGGTGGTGGAGGCCGACCTCGGCCGGCCCCTCGACGAGGTGTTCCGCTGGGTCGACCGCACGCCGCTGGCGGCGGCCTCCATCGCCCAGGTGCACGCGGCCACGCTGCGGACCGGCGAACCGGTCGTGGTCAAGGTCCAGCGGCCCACCGTCGCCCGGCTGGTGCGCGACGACCTGCGGGTGATGGCGTGGCTGGCGCCCAAGCTGGTGGGGCGAATCCCCATCGCGGCCCTGGCCAACCCGCCGGCCCTGGTCGAGCTGTTCGCCGAGACGATCACCGAGGAGCTCGACTTCCGGCTCGAGGCCGAGAACATGCTCGACGTGGCCCGGGCGTTCGCCGAGCTGGGGCAGCGCCACTACGTGATCCCCCGCCCCCACCCGAGCTTGGTCACCCGGCGGGTGCTGGTGATGGAGCGGCTCGACGGCTTCCGCTTCGACGACGTCGTCGGGATGCAGGGCGCCGGCGTCGACACCGAGGCGGTCGTGCGGGCCGGCATGGTGGGGTCGATCGAGGGCGCCCTGATCCACGGCATCTTCCACGGCGACCTGCACGGCGGGAACCTGTTCGTGCTGCCCGACGGGCGCACGGCCCTGCTCGACTTCGGCATCACCGGGCGCCTCGACGAGACGAAGCGCATGGCGATGCTGCGGCTGATGATGGGCGGCTCGGCCAACGACGTGCGGGCCCAGCTGGCCGCACTGCGGGACCTGGGGGCGCTGCCGGCCGACGCCGACCTCGACGAGGTGTCGCGGGAGCTGCGCCTGGAGGACCCCTTCGTCGACCCGCTGTCGCTGTCGGGCGAGCAGCTGGTGGGCGAGCTGCAGCAGGTCGTGAAGGCGCTGCTGGGGTTCGGGGCCCGGATGCCCAAGGAGCTGATGCTGTTCGTCAAGAACATGGTGTTCCTGGACAACGCCATCGCCACCCTGGCGCCCGACCTCGACATGATCGACGAGGTGGCGCAGATGTCGATCTACTTCGCCACCCGCCACGGCGAGAAGATCCTGGCCGACGTCGGCATCGACCCCCGCACGATCGAGCTCGACATGGCCGGGGTGAAGGCCAACCTCGGCGTCGACGACTCCGTCGAGTCGCTGACGTACCGCCAGCTGCAGGAACGGCGGGAGGCCATCCGGGAGAAGCTGTCGTCCCAGTCCCGGCGGGGCCGCAAGCCTCGGGACCGGTAGCCGGCTGTGCGCCTCGTCGTCGCCCGCTGCACCGTCGACTATGCGGGGCGCCTGACGGCGCACCTGCCGGCGGCCGTGCGGCTGATCATGGTCAAGGCCGACGGCTGCGTGGCCGTGCACGCCGACGGCGGGGCCTACAAGCCGCTGAACTGGATGAACGCGCCCAACACCGTGACCGAGGACGTGGACGACGCCGGGGAGGCGCGCTGGACGGTGCGGGCGGCCAAGGGCGAGACGCTGACCATCACGCTGCACGAGGTCCTGTCGGACACCGACCACGAGCTGGGCGTCGACCCCGGGCTGCTGAAGGACGGCGTGGAGGCGCACCTCCAGGAGCTGCTGGCGGCCAACTGCGACGCCATCGCCCCCGGGCTGGTGCTGGTGCGCCGGGAGTACCCGACCGACATCGGCCCGGTCGACCTGCTGTGCCGGGACGCGGACGGGCGGGCGGTGGCCATCGAGATCAAGCGCCGGGGCGAGATCGACGGCGTCGAGCAGCTGGCCCGCTACCTGGAGTTCCTGGAGCGGGACCCCCGCCTGCGCCCGGTGCGGGGCGTGTTCGTGGCCCAGCAGATCAAGCCGCAGGCCCGGGTCCTGGCCGGCCGCCGCGCCATCGCCTGCGTCGAGGTCGACTACGACGCGCTGCGGGGGCTGGACTCCGGGGACCTGCGGCTGTTCTGAGCGAACCGGGTGTCAGGCGAAGGTGACGCTGCCGGCGTCGAGGACGACCCGTCCGTCGGGGCCCGAGGTCTGGAACGCGGCCTCGCCGTCGCCGGTGACCCAGACGCGCACGGTCAGGGCCTCGCCCGGGAACACCGGGCTGGAGAACCGGCCGCTCATCGACCGGAACCGGGCGGGGTCGCCGCCGGCCACGGTGTGCAGCAGGGCCCGGCCGGTGAACCCGTAGGTGCACAGCCCGTGGAGGATCGGCCGGGGGAAGCCGGCCATGGCCGCGAACTTGGGGTCGGAGTGCAGCGGGTTGCGGTCGCCCGACAGGCGGTAGAGCAGGGCCTGGTCGGTGCGGGTCTGGTAGGTGACCTCGTGGTCCGGGTCCCGCTCGGGCGCCGCGAACTTGCTCGACGGCCCCCGCTCGCCGCCCCAACCCCCTTCGCCCCGCAGGAACATGCTGGTCCGGGTCGTGAACAGCGGCCGGCCGTCGGACACCAGGTCGGCCGACGTCTCCATCACGACCACGGCGCCCGAGCCCTTGTCGTAGATGGCCACGATCTCGGAGACGACCTCGATCTCGCCCTCGGGCGGGACCTCGCGGGCCAGGGTCACGGACTCCTCGCCGTGGACCAGCATGACCGGGTTGAAGGTGCCGATCCTGGCGATGACGCCGCCCCCGCCGGAGCCGAGGACGACCGGCATGGTCGGCAGGGCCCGCTGGGTCACGTCCTGGCTGTTCTCGGTGGTGAACTCGAGCTCGGACAGCGGGTCCGCGCCGCCGGCGCCGACGCCGATCGCGTAGAGCAGGCTGTCCTTCGACGTCCAGGCGCGCCGGTTCGGCTCGGACCTGGCGCCGACCGCATCAGGGTTGATGGGCATGTCCCCTCACTTCTCGTCGTAGCCGCCCATGTTGGCGTTGGGGCGGGCTTGGGCGACCAGGTCGAGCACGGCGTGGCCGAGCACCTCGGGATCGTCGTCCGGGTTCTCGATGGAGGGCCCGCGGTGCCAGCCCTCGGACACCGACAGCATGCGGCCGGTCACGTCGAACACCCGGCCGGTCACGCCGGCCGACAGCGGGCTGGCCAGCCAGCACACGATCGGGGCGATGTGCTTGGGCGACATCGTCTCCTTGGCCTCGTCGGGCAGGTTGCCCATGCCGAGGTCCTCGGTCATGCGGGTCAGGGCGGCGGGGGCGATGGCGTTGACGGTCACGCCGTAGCGGGCCAGCTCCTTGGCGGCGATGATCGTGAAGCTGGCGATGCCGGCCTTGGCGGCGCCGTAGTTGGTCTGCCCCACGTTGCCGTAGATGCCGGACGGGGACGTCGTGTTGATGATGCGCCCGTCGACCTGGTCGCCGGCCTTGGACCGGTCCCGGAAGTGGTTGGCCGCGAAGTGCGCGGGTGCGAAGGTGCCCTTCAGGTGGACCTTGATGACCGCGTCCCACTCGGCCTCGGTCATGTTCACGAGCATGCGGTCGCGGAGGATGCCGGCGTTGTTGATCAGGACGTCGAGCTTGCCGAACGCCTCGATGGCGGTGCCGATCATCTTCTCGGCGCCGGCGAAGTCGCTGACGTCGTCGGTGTTGGCCACCGCCCGGCCGCCGGCGGCGACGATCTCGTCGACCACCTCCTGCGCGGGCCCGGTGTCGCCACCGGTGCCGTCCCGGGACCCGCCGAGGTCGTTCACGACGACGCTGGCACCCTGTGCGGCCAGCAACAACGCGTGCTCGCGCCCGATCCCCCGGCCCGCCCCGGTCACGATCGCGACCCGACCTTCACAGATGCCCATTGCACGGTCCCTTCTGTCTTGCTGCGGCTGCCGCCCGCGGGGAACGTAGCAGCGCGACACTGGTGGACGTGAGCGACGTGCATCACTGCCCGTACTGCGAGCTGCGCTTCGTGAGCCGGAACGAGCTCGAGGATCACATGGCGGTCGACCACCCGCGCGACGTCGACGACGACAGCGGGAAGACTGGTGACCCCCCGGTGAATCCTCGGTGAACCATCGTTTTCCGGCACGAGCGATGGTTCACGCGACGTGGTTCGATCCCCTGCCGCTCCGCGTGGCAGGGTAGGCCGCCGTGGACGGGAACGAAGGTAAGTCCGCGCCTCAGGGCACGGACGCTGGGGCCGGGGCCGAAGCCTCGCCGGCCGGCGAGGGCGCGCCCCCCGGGACGGCCCCCGGCGGCGCGCCCGAGGCGGGCTCGGACGCGCCCGCGCCCCCCACCCCCGACGGTGCGCCCGAGCCGGCCGCGGCGGCCCCCGACGACGACGCG
>DASSUD010000016.1:0-7086 GCA_035707385.1 Acidimicrobiales bacterium | reverse complement strand
GCCGCCGCCCGGGCGGTGGCCGGGGGCGGCGCCTGGCTCGACCCGGACGTGACCGGCCGGGTCCTCGGCCGGGTGCGCGGCACACCGCGGGCGCCCCGGGCTCGCCCGGGGCCGGGCGGGGGCGCCAGCACCCCCCGGCTGACCGCCCGCGAGCACGACGTCCTGCGGCTGATGGCCACCGGTGCCACCAACCCCGAGATCGCCGGCGCGCTGTACGTCAGCGAGGCCACGGTCAAGACCCACGTCGGCTCGATCTTCGCCAAGCTGGCCGTGCGGGACCGGGCGGCCGCCATCGTCTACGCCTACGAGCACGGCATCGCCGGCGGCGGGCCACCGCACTAGCGCCTCCCCCCACGGTCGGACCCGGCGAACCCACCCGTGCTCCGATGTGCGCGCCGTGCCGTCCGGCGCACGCTGCGGGACATGACCAACCCCATGACCAGCGGGTCCCCACCGCCGCCGGGCGCGAGCGAGGTCGAGCGCGTGGTGCGGATCGAGGGGCTCGTGAAGCGCTACGGCGCCAGCGAGGTCGTGGCCGGCGTGTCGTTCGAGGTCCGGCGGGGCGAGCTCTTCGGCCTGCTGGGGACCAACGGCGCCGGCAAGACCACGACCGTCGAGATCCTCCAGGGGCTGCGCCCTTCCACCGCCGGCCGGGTCGAGGTCCTGGGCCTGGACCCGGCGGTCGCCGGCGACCGCCTGCGACGCCGGATCGGCTCCCAGCTCCAGGACGCGGCGCTGCCGGCGCGGATGCGGGTGTCCGAGGCGCTGCGCCTGTTCGCGTCCCTGCACCCCGACCCCCGCCCGATGGGCGAGCTGGTGGAGGAGTGGAACCTGGGACGGCTGTTGCGGCGGCCGTTCGCCGGGCTGTCGGGCGGCGAGCGCCAGCGGCTGTTCGTCGCGCTGGCCCTGGTGGGCCGGCCCGAAGTGGTGTTCCTCGACGAGCTCACCCAGAACCTGGACCCCGGCGCACGCCGCCAGACCTGGGAGGTGGTGCGGCAGGTCCGGGAGCGGGGTACGACCGTCGTGCTCGTCACCCACGACGTCGAGGAGGCGGAGCGCCTGTGCGACCGGGTCGTGGTCATGCACCACGGCCGGGTGGTGGCCGACGGGACGCCCGAGGCGATCGTGGCGGCTCTCGGCGGCGTGGCCACCGTCCGCTTCACCGACGCCGAGATCGACGCCCACCGGCTACGGGAACTGCCCGGGGTCCGCACCGTGCAGCGCCACGGCCCCGAGGTCCACGTGGTGGGGGACGGGCCGGTGCTGGCGCACGTGGGCGCCCACCTGGTCGCCGCCGGCCGCCCCCCGCTCGACCTGCACATCGACCGCCCCACGCTCGAAGACCGCTTCGTCGCGCTGACCGAGGAGACCTCGCCGTGACCATCACCATGACCTCCGGGTCCGCCCCGCCGGGCGCACCCGCGCATCCCGGCTCGGGCCCCCTGCGCACCGCGCTGCGCATCACCGCCCTGGAGCTGCGGCTCCTGCTGCGGGAGCCGACCGTCGTCGTCGGCCTCGTCGCCTTCCCGGCCGTCACCGTGCTGATCCTGGCCGGCGTGTTCGGCAGCGCCCCCGACCCCGAGTTCGGCGGGGTCCGGCCCACCGAGCACTACGTCGTCGGCTACATGGGCGTGGTCCTGGCCCAGATGGGTCTCGTGACCCTGCCTGCCCACATCGCCAGCCATCGCGAGCTGGGGGTCCTGCGCCGCTACCGGGCGTCCGGTGTCGGCGCCGGCACGCTGGTCGCCAGCGAGGCGGCCGTCGGCGCCGTACTGGGCATCGGCGGCGCCCTGGTCGTGCTGATCGTGGGCGGGGCCATCTACGGCCTGCCCGCCCCGGACGACCCGCTGATGGTCATCGGCTGGCTGCTGGCCGGGCTGGCGTGCTTCGTGGCCATCGGCCTGGCGCTCGGCAGCCTCATGCCGTCGAGCCGGGCGGCCAACGCGTTCGGCAACCTGGTCTTCATCCCCATGTTCCTGCTGGGCGGGGGCGGACCGCCCCGGGACGTGATGACCGGGCCGATGCAGTCCATCTCGGACGCTCTGCCCCTCAGCCACGTGATCGGCGGCCTGCGCATGTCGTGGCTGGGCGCCACCGACGACCCCCAGGCCCTGTGGTGGCCGGCGGTGGTGGCCGTCGTGGCGGTGGCGCTGGCGGTCCGCAGCGCCCGGCGGCGGGTGGCGTGACATGGCACCCGTACACGGTGGACAGACCGCGGCGACGGCCGACGGCTCGTGGATGGCGTGGACCGTCGCCGGCATCGGTGGGATCTGGGTCGCCGTCGGCCTCATCAGCCTCCTCGCCCCCGACATGGTGACCGGCAGCGAGCAGCAGCACATGCCGGTGGCGGCCTTCAGCACCTGGCTGTGGGGCCTGATCTCGACGGGGACGTTCCTGTGGGGGATGGACCGGCTGCGGGGCAGCGGCGAGCGCCAGCCCCTGTGGATCGGGCTGGCCGTGGCCGTCCTGGTGCTGTGGCTGGTGGCGACCGTGCTGGCCACCGCCCTGCCCCGGGTCGAGACCGGCTCGGACCCCACCCGGATCCCGATCGGCGCCGTGGTGGCGCCCATCGCGGCCACCGTGCTCACCACGCTGGCCGGGATGGTGGCCGGCGTCATCGCCCGGTCCCCGGACCAGCGCTGAGCACGCCGCCGACTCCGCCAGGCGAGGTCCCCCCCGGCCCCGCCTGGCGGAGCGGGGTCAGGGCTGGAGGGCGGCGAGCGCCTCCCGGTCCAGCCGCCACGGCTCCCAGGTGCGGTTGTGACGGGCACCGAGCGACTGGTAGAAGCCCTTGGCGGGCTCGTTCCAGTCGAGCACCGCCCAGTCGATCCGGGCGCAGCCCCGGGCCTCGGCCTCGGCGGCGAGCGCCCGGACCAGGTGCCGGGCCAGGCCGCGTCCCCGAGCCGCCGGATCGACGTACAGGTCCTCGAGGTAGATGCCGTGGCGCCCGGTCCAGGTCGAGAAGGTGAGGAACCACACGGCCGTGCCCACCACGCGCCCATCGAGCTCGGCGACGTGGGCGAACACGCGGGGATCGGGCGCGAACAGGTGGTCGCCGAGGCCCTCGGCCGTGGCCTCGACGGCGTCGGGCTCCCGCTCGTAGTCGGCCAGGGCCCGGATCAGGCGCAGGATGTCGGCCTCGTCGCCGGGCCGGGCCGGCCGGATGATGGCGGTCATGGGCACTGTGGTAGCGCACCGCCCCGGCGAGGTGGGCGGGCGGGTTGACTCTCCACGTGGTCGAGACCGGAGGCTGGCGGGCGTGAGCGAACGGATGGGCATCGGGGACTTCGCCCGGCGGGCCGGCATGGCGATCAGCGCCGTCCGGTTCTACGGCGACCGGGGACTGCTGCCGCCGGCGTGGGTGGACCCGGCCACGGGCTACCGCTCCTACGCCGAGGACCAGGTGGCCGACGCCGCCCTGATACGGGACCTGCGCCGGCTGGACATGCCGCTGGCCGAGGTCGCCCGGTACCTGGCGGCCGGACCCGGCGAGCGGCAGGCGCTGCTCGCCGGCCACCTCGATCGGCTGGAACGGCGCCTGGCCGACGCCCGTCATGTCGCGCACGACCTGCACACCCTCACGACACGAACGGAGCTCCCCATGCCCACCGCCTCACCGCCCGACCTGGCCGTGGACGCCGCCGACCTCGGCGCCGCGCTCGACCAGGTGCTCCCGGCCGCCGGCCGCGACCCGGAGCAGCCCGTCCTCACCTGCGTCCTGGTCGAGGGCCGGGACGGCTCGCTGCGGCTGGCCGCCACCGACCGCTGCCGCCTCGCGGTACGGGACGTCGCCGCCAGCGCCGCCGGCGGGACCGCGGCCTTCCGGGGCCTGCTCCCCGCCGCCACCCTGGGCCGCTGGCGGTCCGGCCTGCCGGACGCCGGGGTGCTGTCCGTCGGGGTCCGCGGCGACCACATGGTGGTCCGGGGTGAGGGCGTGGACCTGCGGGCCCTTCCGGTGCCCGCCACGTTTCCGGCCTACGAGGACGTGCTGGCGGCGGCGGGCGACGCCCACGCCGTGGTGGCGAGCCGTGATGCGCTCCACGCCGCGCTGGTCGCCTTCGCCGAGGAGCCCGGTGCGGTCCTGGTGCGGGTGACGCCGGGGCGCCTGGCGCTCGTCCGCAGGGACAGGGAGGTGGCGATCGACGCCCAGCACGAGGGACCGGACCTGGACGTGGCGCTCGACCCCGCCCTCGCGGCCGACGCCGTGGCCGCGGCGGTCGGACCGGACGTGGTGGTGGAGATCTCGGGCGCCCTGAGGCCGCTGGTGTTCCGCTCGGCCGACGACGGCACGTTCACCACCCTGCTGATGCCCGTCCGCCTCGACTGACGTGGCCGCGGCCCCGGGCGTCACCCGGGCGGGACGATCCGCAGCGCCGTGGCCCCCGGGGCCAGGAAGGCGAGCAGGCGGGCGGCCTCGTCCGCGACGGCGCTCGCGCCGGCCCCGTCGAGGGGGCCGAAGGGCCGGACCGTGAGGGCGGCGGCGGGGTCTCGGCCGCCGACCTGCCAGGTGCCGGCGAACAGCCCGTCGACCAGGAGAGTGCCCCGGGCCGCACCCTGCCCGGGCGGCAGGGGGACCGGGCGCCGGTCCGGGTTGATCCGGGTGCGGTCGGCGTGGGAGAGCAGCACGTTGTCGTACTCCGGCAGGAACCGGGGCGGGGCGGGGACGTCGGGGGCGGGACGGGCGGCGTCCGGGAGGTCGAGGAGCTCGGTGCCGCCGCCGTCCCGGAACCGGCGCAGGCGGGGGCGGAGCCGGTCGGCCACCTCCCGCAGGCGGCTCAGGCCCGACCAGGTCTGGACGTCCCGCACCGACGCCGGCCCGAACGCGGCCAGGTAGCGCAGGACCAGGTCGTCGATCGTCGGCCCGCCGGCAGGTGAGCCGGGGACGGCCAGCCAGGTCCCGGTGCAGGCCCAGGCGGCTGGGCCGGTCGATCCCCACACGGCCCGCGGGGTGACCTGGACGAGGGGCAGCAGGTACGTGACGGCGTAGGCGAGCGCGTTGGCGTCGTGACCCGGCCACCGCTCGCCCAGCAGCCGGGCCAGGTCCGGGTGGGTGCGGGGCCGCTCGTCCAGCAGGTCCCGGGCCGCCGCGTGCAGTGCGTCGAGGTCGACCCCGGCGAGCAGGCCCGCGAAGGGGCTGCCCGCGAAGCTCCGGGCCAGTCCGGGCTGCACGACCGGGCGCAGCGCGAGCGCGTCCGGCGCGGTGACGAGGTGGAGGGTCGCCCGCATCAGGGGTGTCCTCACCGCCCGGCGCTCGACCAGGGCGTCCCCGAGGTCGTCGGGGTGGAACCCGGCCAGCCGGCTCCACAGGCCGACGTAGGGGGCGTCGGGAGCCTGGGCCTGCACGCCGACCAGGGCCTCCAGTGCGTCCTCGACCGGCGTGGCCGAGCGGTCCAGCAGCATCTGGCGCGCCAGCAGCGCCCGGTTGAGGGCACGCGGGCCGAGCCGGTCGGTCACGGTCGCACCCCCGGGCGGGCGCTCATACGACGGCGCGGTCCTCGCCGTCGAGCCCGGCGAGGACCACCGCCGCAGCCTCGCCGATCGCGTCGAGCATGTCGGGGTCGAGGCGGTCGACGAAGAGGCGGCGGACCGCGGCCACGTGGCCGGGCGCGGCGGCCGTGATCGCGCCGCGGCCGCGGTCGGTCACGACGACGTAGGCGCCGCGGCGGTCGGAGCCGCACCGCTCCTTGCGCACCAGGTCCCTGGTGGTCATGCGGGCGATGTGATGGGAGACCCGGCTCCTCTCCCAGCCCAGCTCGTGCGCCAGCTCGAAGAGGCGCATCCGGCCGTCGGGGCGGTCGGTGAGGGCGACCAGCACCACGTAGTCGGGGTAGGAGAGGTCGGAGTCGGCCGCCAGCTCGCGGGCCAGCGCGGCTTCGAGGCGCATCTGCATGAACTGCAGCGCCCGCCACGCCCGCTCCTCGCGCTCGTCGAGCCACCGGACCTCGTCCATGCCCGTAGCCTACTGGCGGAATAGATGATGCATCACCTATGTTAGATGACACGTCACCTACTTACCGAGGAGATCCCCGATGACCGCCACCAGCGACCCCGCCACGCTCACCGGCACCTACGCCATCGACCCGAGCCACAGCCGCATCGGCTTCGTGGCCCGCCACGCCATGGTCACCAAGGTCCGTGGCTCGTTCAACGAGTTCGAGGGCTCCGGTCACTTCGACGCCGAGGACCCCACCAGGAGCCACCTGCAGCTCACCATCCAGGCGGCCAGCATCGACACGCGCAACGCCGACCGCGACGGCCACCTGCGCAGCAACGACTTCTTCGACATGGAGACCTACCCGACGATCACCTTCGTCTCCACCGCCGTCGCGCAGACCGGCGACGCCGAGTACCGCGTCACCGGCGACCTGACCATCAAGGGCGTCTCCCGGCCGGTCACCGTCGAGCTGGAGTACACCGGCACCGCCGTCGACCCCTACGGCAACCAGCGGATCGGGTTCGAGGGCAAGACCACCGTCAACCGCAAGGAGTGGGGCGTCAACTGGAACGCCGCGCTCGAGGCCGGTGGCCTGCTCGTGAGCGAGAAGGTCACGCTCGAGTTCGACGTGTCCGCCATCCGCTCCGCAACCTGACGCCGGCAGGCGGGGCCGCCCTCCGGGGCCGGCCCCGCCCACCGGGCAACCCTCACGGAAGGACCCCGCCATGGCCATCTCACCCGTCCGCCTCAACCACGCCGTGCTCTTCGTCGCCGACCTCGAACGGTCGGTCCGCTTCTACACCGACGTCCTCGGCATGGACGTGATCGCCCGCGAGCCGCGGGCCGGCGCCGCCTTCCTGCGCCTGCCCCGTTCCGGCAACCACCACGACCTGGGACTGTTCGGCGTCGGCTCCGCCGGCGGGCCGAAGCGCCGCGGCGCCATCGGGCTCTACCACCTGGCCTGGCAGCTCGACACCATCGACGAGCTCGCCGAGGCGCGCCGGGCCCTCCTCGACGCCGGCGCCTACACCGGCGAGTCCAGCCACGGCGCCACCAAGAGCGTCTACGGCGCCGACCCCGACGGCAACGAGTTCGAGCTCATGTGGCTGCTCCCCCGCGACGAGTGGGGCCCCTACGAGGCCGCCGCCCCG
>DASSUD010000015.1:0-24889 GCA_035707385.1 Acidimicrobiales bacterium | reverse complement strand
TACGGCTTGACGGGCCAGATCTCCGCTAGCGCGGCGGCGGCCGACGGCGGCACCAGGCGCGAGACGTCGTGGCCGAGGGCCGCCACCTCCCGGATGCGGGTGGACCGGACGAACACGTAGCGGAGGTCGCTCATCAGGAAGGCCTGCTCGATCTCGGGCGCCATGTCCTTGTACATCAGCGCCTGGTCGAACTCGACGGAGAAGTCGGTCACCGCCCGTAGGCCCCGCACGATGGCGTCCGCGCCCCGGGCCCGCGCGAAGTCGGTCAGCAGCCCCGAGAACGGCTCGACCGACACCGACGGCTGGTCCCGCACGCACGCCTCGATCATCGCCACCCGCTGGTCGGTGCCGAACAGCGACTTGCCGGCCGGGGTGTCGTACACGGCGACCACGACCCGGTCGAAGATCTTCTCCGCTCGCCCCAGGATGTCGAGGTGACCGTTGGTCACGGGATCGAACCGGCCGGCGTAGACGGCGATCATCGCCGGAGGTTAGGGCGTGGGGTGGGCGGGCGAGGAACTCCCGCCGTCGCCGCGCCCGTATCACGCGACGCCGGGCCGGGCCTCTCCCGTACCGTGACCGGGATGGAGATCACCAGGGTCGGGGACTTCACGCTGGGTTGGGGCGAGAGCCTCGTGTGGGACGACCAGCGGGCACGGCTCTACTTCGTGGACTGCGCGGCCAAGGTGCTGCACTGGATCGACGGCGACGACGACGAGCTGCACGCCCTGCGGCAGCCGTCGATGCCGGCCGGCGTGGTGCCCACCACCGAGGGTCTGCTGGTGGTGGCCCTGCACGACGGGCTGTACCTGGTGGACCCCGACGACGGCACGACCGGCCTGCTGGCCCGCTACCCCGACGAGCTGGGCGGGCGGGCCAACGACGCCTGCGCGGACCTCGACGGCAACCTCGTGACGGGCAAGCTCAACTTCGGCCCCGGCGCGGGCTCGACCTGGTGGTACTCCTCCCGGCACGGCTGGCGGGTCCTCGACCGGGACATCGCCAACACCAACGGGCCGGCCGCCGGTGTGCTGGACGGGGTGATGACGCTGGTGGTCGGGGACACGTCCGCCCACTACTACGCCTATCCCTACGAGCCGGCCGAGGGCACGGTCGGTCCGCGGCGGGTGTTCGGCGACATGACGGACCTGGCCGGCGGCCCGGACGGGTCGACCCTCGACGCCGCGGGTGGCCTGTGGTGCGCGCTGTACGGCGGCCGCCGGCTGGCCCGCTTCACCACCGCCGGGCTGGACGCGACCGTGCCGCTGCCGGTCGACAACCCCACCGACGTCACATTCGGCGGGCCGGAGCTGGACAGGCTGTACGTGGTGTCGGTGGCCTCTCGGGCGGGCGACCGCGACGGGCTCGACGGGGCGCTCCTGGTGATCGACGGGCTGGGCGCCACCGGCCGCCCGGAGCCCCGGTTCTCGCTGGCGTGACCCGGCGCCGCTCCCCCTACTCGGGGGCCGCCAGGTAGGACTCGGTGAGCAGATCGAGCAGGGCCCCGTCCAGGTCGTCGGGCGACGCCACGTTGGCCACGTGGTGGTAGCGGCCGTTGTAGGGCACGACCTTGCGGACGATGGTGCGGTGTCTCGCCCGGCGCGGGAGCGCGAACGACACCGCCACCCAGCGCTGCATCGGCCGCAGCTCCGCGAACCCGCCGGCCCGCTTGAGGAAGATCCCCACCGACACGGGCTCGACGTGCACGGGCCCGAGCGTGCTCAGGTGGGCCATGACGGCCTCGTACACCGGGCGCTCGTGCGGGGGGCCGGTGGCGAAGTAGTCCTCCAGCGCCATGGCGGGGGCGCACTCGTGGGACTGGCCGGCCCGCCGGAACCGGCGCCCGCACGCAGGGCAGTCCCAGCCCGCCATCAGGCCCGGATCCACTCCTGGAGCCGGGGGATGGCCCGGTCGACGTTGCGCGCGTAGACACGGGCGAACAGCGGCCGGACCACGGGCGACAGGGGACCCTCGAGGCTGACCGTCCAGGTCAGGGTGGTGGCGCCGGGCTCGCCGTTGGGTGTGAAGCGGTGGTCGTAGACGATGCGCACGCCCGGCAGGCCGCCGGTCCACTCCCAGCGGAGCGGCGGCTCCCACGCCGTCATCCGGAACGTGCTCGTCCCCAGGCGTCGGATGCGCAGCGAGCCGCGGGAGGCCGGGGTCAGGGGGCCGGGCGGGGTCACCGTCACGGAGATGATGTGGGGCGCCCACTCCGGCCAGCGCTCGACCTCCGCCAGCCGGCTCCACGCCTCCTCGGGCGGGACGTCGACGCCGAAGGCCCGCTCGACCGCGACGGCGGCCACGGCGCTCAGTCCACCCGACCGTCGAGGACGGCGTCGAGGTCATAGCGGACGGGCCGTTCCAGCTGGTCGTAGCCGCACGACGCCGGGTCGCGGTCCGGGCGCCACCGCACGAACTGGGCGGTGTGGCGGAACCGGAAGCCCTCCATGTAGTCGTACCGTACCTCCACGACCCGCTCGGGCCGCAGCGGCACGAACGACATGTCCTGGCGGGCGTTCCAGCGGTGGCCGGCGCCCCGCTGGCCCTGGGCCTCGGCCTCCTCGGCCGCCCACCGCCACGGGTGGTGGGCGAAGTCGGTGACCAGCGGCTGCAGCTCCGCGAACAGCTCGAGCCGGCGGGCCATCGGGAACGCACCAACCACGCCCACCGACACCAGCAGCGGGCCGTCGCCGCCGTCGTCGCTGCCGCCGCCCGCCGCGCCGGCCTGCCACTCCCGCCACTCGTCGGGCACGGCGGGCGCCGCCGGGTCGTCGTACAGGCCCAGCAGCAGCGAGCCCACCGCGTCGCGGGCCGTCTTGTGGACCCGGTAGCCGGCCACAACGCAGTCGGCGGTCCGCACGTGCTTGACCTTCGCCATCACCCGCTTGTTGGGCTGGTAGGTCCCCGCAGCGGCCTTGGCGATCAGGCCGTCGAGCCCGCCCCCCTCGAACACGTCGAACCAGCGCCGGGCCTCGTCCTCGTCCCGGGTGAGGGGCGTGAGGTGCACCGGCGGGCCGGCGCCGGCCAGGGCCTGCTCCAGTCGGGCCCGGCGCTCGGCGAAGGGGCGGGCGGTGAGGTCGTCGTCGCCCAGGGCCAGCAGGTCGAAGGCGACGAAGCTGGCGGGGGTGCGCTCGGCCAGCATCCGCACCCGGCTGTCGGCCGGGTGGATCCGCTGCTGGAGGGCCCAGAAGTCGAGGCCCGCCCCGTCGGGGTCGGCCACCACGATCTCGCCGTCCACGACGCAGCGCTCGGGCAGGTGGGCCCGGAAGGCCGCCACCAGCTCGGGGAAGTAGCGGGTCATGGGCCGCTCGTTGCGGCTGCCGATCACCACCTCGTCGGCGTCCCGGAACACGATCGACCGGAAGCCGTCCCACTTGGGCTCGTACAGCTGGCCGGGCGGGATGGCGGCCACCGGCTTGGCCAGCATCGGCGCCACGGGCGGCATCACGGGGAGCTGCACGGACCCATCCTGTCCCGGCCGCTACCGTGCGCGCATGATCTCGCATCCCTGCTTCTCGTGCGGGGCGGCCATCGAGGGCGAGACCATCGAGGCCTACGGCGACGCAGGCTTCGCCCACGCCCGGGGCGAGCACCCGGACGAGGTTGCGCCGTTCCCCGACATGGCCGTCCACAACTACTTCGAGGGCCAGGCCCGCATGACCGGCGGCTCCGACCGCCTCGACGAGATCGGCGACGTCGAGATCCACCCGGTGACCGAGGACCGCATCGACGACTGGCTCGACTTCTTCGACCACCACGCCATGGTCGATGTGCCCCAGAACTCGGCCTGCTACTGCCTGGAGCCCCACGAGCTCTCGCCCCGGGTCGAGCCGGGGCCGATGCGCCACTGGCGCGAGCGCCGGGAGGACGCCCTCGCCCTGGTGCGCGGCGGGACCATGTTCGGCTACCTGGCCTACGTCGACGGCCGGCCCGCGGCCTGGGTCAACGCTTCCCGGCGGGGCGACACCACGCTGTTCCGGCGGGGCGACGACGTGGACGCCCGCACCGCCGCCGTGGCCTGCTTCGCGGTGGCCCCGCCCTACCGCGGCCACGGCCTCGCCGGGCGACTGCTGGCCCGGGTCGTGGCCGATGCCCCCGGCCGGGGCCTGGACGCGGTGGAGGCCTACCCGCCCCGGGCGGGCGTGCCGGCCGGCGTGAACTTCCGCGGCGGGCGCGCCATGTACGACGCCGCCGGGTTCGCGCCGGTCAAGGAGCGGTCATACGACACCGTCGTGCGCTACCCGGTCCGGCAGGTGCGGTCGTAGCCGGTCGGCGATGGCGTCGGTGGCGTCCACCCCCAGCCGCTCGACGTCGCCCCACTCCGTTCCCCCGCCCGGGAGCGTCCCGGCCACGTGCACGTGCACGTGTGGCACGCTCTGGTTGGCCGGCACGCCGTTGTTCTGCCACACGGCCACCCCGTCGGGGTCGTAGGCGCCGACGATGGCCGCGGCGGCCCGGACCACGCCGGCCATGAGCGCGGCGCCCTCGGCGGGGGTGACGTCGAGGATCGTGACCCGGTGGGCGACCGGGACCACCAGCAGGTGCCCGAGCCCGCGCTGCTCGTAGGTGACCAGCGTGGCGGCCACGTCGTCCCGCTCGAGGATCGTGTACGGCCGCGTCCCGGCCAGGTAGTCGCAGAACGAGCAGGCGTCGGGTCGGGGCAGCGCCAGCGGCATCGCCCGATCATGGCGCCAGGCGGGTCAGCGGACCGCCAGCGCCCGGCGGACGTCGGCGACGACCTCGTGGGGGGCGGAGGCCAGGCGGTCCCAGGTGAAGCGCAGGACGATCCAGCCGTCCAGTTCGAGAGCGTTGTCGCGGGCGCGGCCGGCGGCGTAGGCGGCCTCGGTGCGGTGGCCACGGCCGTCCACCTCGACGGCGATGCGCGGACGTCACCCTCCGTTCGGGCGTTCTACACCCCCCGCCCTGCGGGTAAGCACGGACGATGGAGCGGCGAGACGACGAGCCCGGCGGCCTGCTCGCCGCCAGCAGGCGAGCGGACCAGGCGCTGTCCTGGGGCGAGGTGGCGATCTACTTCGCCACGGCCCTGATCCTGCTGGTGGGGGCCGCCATCCTGGTCGGCGACGCGGTCCTGACCTTCGTCGACCTGATGGCCGACGGCGAGCCGGTGCTGGTCGCGGCCAGCGAGGTGCTCAGCATCCTGCTGCTCGTGTTCGTGTTCGTGGAGCTGCTCGGTGCCGTGCGCAAGACCCTGCGGGAGCGCCGGCTGCTGGCCGAGCCGTTCCTGCTGGTCGGGATCATCGCCTCGATCAAGGAGATCGTGGTGGTGGCCGGGGCCGAGCGCCCCGCGGACGAGGGCTTCGAGGCGTTCCGCAACGGCATGGTGGAGATCGGGGTCCTGGCGGGCGTCGTGCTCATCCTCGCCATCTCCGCCCTGCTGCTCCGGGCCCGGGAGGAGAAGCCGTCCGAGGAGGACGGCGTCCCCTGACCCTCGCTAGTGGGGTGGCCCGTGACGTTGCGGGCCACCCCACTAGCCCTCGACCGGCTCGCCGCCGCGGACGAGGGGGAACTGGCGGTCGGCGTCGTCGGCCCGGACGCGGCCCGCCGGGTCCGCCGGCGGCCGCCCCTGCAGCACCTCGGCGCCCGCCGGGGCGTACTGGAGGATGTAGGCCTTGCGGACCTCCGCCGTCAGGTTGGGCCCGGTCAGGTGCGGCGTGAGGCTGGAGAAGACCACCACCCCACCCGCGGCGACCTCGGCGACGGCCACGTCGCCCGGGTCGCTGAAGCACTCCCAGCCCAGCGGCTCCACGTAGGTGTGGGCCAGCGTCCCGGCCCGGTGCCGGCCCCGCGCCACCTGGGGGCAGCCGTTGCGGGCGGTGGCGTCGGTCAGCGCCACCCAGCAGGTGAGGTACTGCTGCGGCTCGACGTAGGCGTAGCCGTTGTCCTGGTGCCACGGGAAGCGCCGGGGCTTCTCCCGCTTCTTGTACACCGCCTGGTCCCAGTACAGGTTGACGTCCGGGCCCACCAGGTCGGCGCACACGCCCGTGAAGAACGGGTCCCGGGCGAACGCCGCCAGCCGGGGCGAGCGGGTCACCAGGTGGGTGGTGAACGTGATCGCCCCCGCCTCGGCGATGGCGACCCGCTGCTCCGACTGGGCCGCCAGGTACGCCTCCACCCCGGCCTCGAACCGGTCGATCTCCTGCGTCACGGTGGTCACCGTGGCGGCGTCGAACACGCCCTCGACGACCACGAAGCCGTCCCGGTCGAACGCCGCGACCTGCTCGGCCGAGAGTCGCCGGAAGGGCGGGGCCGAGGGCTGCCACGAGAAGCCCCGGTTCCACGGGTGGAGCGCCACGTCTCGGTCCGTCATGCCGGTCCCTCCTCGCTGCCGGCGGCCGGGGACCCCGGTGGCGGCGGGTACTCGGGGGGCGTGTCCTCGGGCGGGAGCTCGTCCACCACCGTAACCGTGCCGCCCGGGTCGCCGAACGGGTCCGGCGCCGGTGCGTCGTCCTCGCCCGCGAAGCGCCGGCCGTCGTGGGCCCGCCGCCACAGACCGGTCCCGTCGAGGCCGAACTCGTCGGGGCCGGCGGCGGCCGGGTCCCACCAGATCTCCGAGGCGTCGTCGATGCCGGCGTAGTCGGTGGCGGGGAACAGCCCCCAGTCGCCGTAGCTGAGCCGTGCGGTGGTCGGCCCACCGCCCGCCGGCGGGATGCGGAACAGCCCCCGGGGGAACGTATCGGCGGTGAGGTCGGGGCCGGCCATGTGGATGCCGCTGACGACGAACCGGGCGGCGAACTGCAGCAGCGGGTACTGGGTGCGGGCCGGGGGCAGCGTGTCGGTGCCGCCGTGGTACCAGCGGTAGAGCCGGACCGGGTCCTGCAGGTCGCGGGTGGTCGGCGCGGCGAGCTGCGAGACGCCGAAGGCGTGGGCCATCTGGGCCTGGTCGGAGCCCCGCGCGAAGAAGTTGGTGTCGGTGAGGAAGGTGCCGGTGGAGACCCATTCGGGGAACCAGCCCTGCTCGGTGGCCGCCGACAGGAGGTGGCGGGGCATGATCGGGTCGCCGAGGAACACCACGGTCGTGATGCCCTCCGTGCGGAACCGGGCCACCAGCTCGACCGCCTTCTGAGGCATGGTGGCGACGTCGAAGACGTAGCTCTCGATCAGCTCGATGCCCGCCGGGACGTCCTCGTCCGCCACGGCGACGAGGGGAGGGTCCTGGTCGAAGTGGATCACGCCGATGCGCCGGCGCTCGTCACGCAGCCCCTCGCCGGCGAAGGCGGCGGGGGGCGCCTCGTCCCGGCCGGTGGCGTGGCCGGACAGGCCCGCGGACCAGGCCCCGAACGTGGCGAGGAACTGGTCGGCGGTCGGGAGCGACCCCCACACGTCCGGTTCGAGCGCCTCCCACGTGTCGGGCGGGACCGCCCCGGCGCAGTCGAGGCACAGGATGCCGCGGCCGGCCAGCTCCTCGGCGAAGACCCCGCCGTCGAGCTGCGGGCCGCCGCGCACGGCGAAGGGGTCCAGCGACTCGGCGATGTCGACGGCGTCGGCCCCCGCGGCGACCACGTCGCCGGCGGGGCCGGTGGCCGCGAAGTCGGCGAGCTCGATCCGCCGCCCGTACAGCTCGGCCCGCGAGGCGTAGTTGTCCACGAACTGCCGCAGCGTGCGAGCCTGGTCCTCGGCCGACTCGTCGACCGCCCCCGGGGCCAGGCTGGAGGCCGAGAGGCCCTCGGCGGGCAGGTAGCGCACGATCGTGATGGCCTCGCCGGTCACGCCCGGTCCGGTGGCGCCACCGTTGTCGCCTGCGAACACCGGCACGCACGGCGCCGCGTAGACCGAGGGCAGGCGCACCCGCCCGGTGGCGGGATCGCAGCGCTCGCCCCAGTCGTGGTCGGCGGCGGTCCCGGCCGCCTCGGCCTCGGCGTAGGTGAGTGGCATCCGGGCCGCCGGTGCGGGGGCCCCCGCCTGCCCACCGGCCAGCAGGTCACGGCCGGCCTCGCGGTCCGCGTCGCCGTCGCCACCGCCGCCGCCCCCGGCCAGCACCACCACGGCGGCGACCGCGACCGCCACCACCACGAGGGCCACGGGCCCGTACTTGCGCAGCACCGACGGCCGTCCTCAGCTGACGGTGACGGCGTCGTGGGCCCGCTCGCCGGGCATGAGTCCGTCCATGGTCCGCGTCGATCCCCTGTCCCCGGCTGAATGCATGTTCAGACTGAACGATCGTTTAGGCTCTCTGCGCTTGTCAAGGGAGAACTGGTGAGGCAGACCGAGGGGCCCGGGCCGAAGGGCCAGGCGCTGCGAGGCGCAGAGCGCCGCAGCGCGATCATCGAGGCCGCGCTCGAAGTGTTCGCGGTGCGAGGGTACCGATCAGGGGCCCTGGGCGAGATCGCGGCCCGGGTCTCGGTGACGCCGGCGGGCATCCTCTACCACTTCGGGTCGAAGGAGGCCCTGCTCCTGGCCGTGATCGCCGAACGGGACCGGCTGGCCGCCCAGTCCCTGGCCGACCTGCCGCTCGGTGGCGGCCTGGCGGCGCTCGAGCACCTGGTCCCGCTGGCCGAGGCGATCGAGGCCGAGCGGGGCCTGGCCATGCTCCACACCGTGCTGCAGGCGGAGAGCTTCGACTCCGACGCGCCGGCGCACGGCTACTTCCTGGCCCGCAGCCGGATCGTGCGGATGTGGGTGGAGCACACCCTCACGGAGGCCCAGCGTGCCGGCGAGGTGCGCGCCGGGGTCGACTGCGCGGCCAAGGCCCGCGAGCTGGTCGCCTTCCTGGAGGGCGCGTCGGTGATGTGGTTGCTCGACCAGGAGGTGTCCCTGGTCGAGCTGTACAGGACCTTCACCGAGACGTACATCGCGTCATTGCGCCCCTGACGCCGTTCAGGGCGGGTTCACATCCGCCGGCGGGACAGGAGCCGTTCGAGAAGCTTCTTGGCCTCGTCGGCCCACAGCACGAGGCTGGCGAGCGCCGTGCACAGGAGCCAGTCGCCCGCGGACAGGGGAGTGGTGTCGAACGCGTCGTTGAGGACCGGCATGTGGACCACGGCGACCTGCAGCACGACGGAGAGCGCGATCGCCCCCCACAGCAGCGGGTTGGTGAACAGGTGGTGGAAGGCGCTCGTGCGGTCCGAGCGGGCGTTGAAGCAGTTGAACAGCTGGGCCAGCACCAGCGTGGTGAACGCCACGGTGCGTGCCTCGTCGATGTCGCCCGAGCCGCCGAGCCCGCCGCCGTCGAGCCGCAGGTCGAGCGCCACCAGCGTCACCCCGGCCATGACGAGGCCGACCCACACGATGCCGACCCACATGCGCCGGTCGATGACCCGGTCGGTGAGCCGTCGCGGTCGCCGCTGCATGACGTCGTTGGGCGGTGGGTCCACGCCGATGGCGAGCGCCGGTGCCGTGTCGGTCAGCAGGTTGATCCACAGGATCTGCGTGGCCAGCAGGGGGACGGCGATGGCCTCGCCGGTGGCGTCCAGCCCGAGCACACCCGCCAGCATCACGCCGAGGAACATCGTGAGGACCTCGCCGACGTTCGACGACAGCAGGAAGCGCAGGAACTTGCGGATGTTGGCGAAGATCGAGCGCCCCTCGCGCACGGCGGCGATGATGGTGGCGAAGTTGTCGTCGGCGAGGATCATGTCCGCCGACTCCTTCGTCACGTCGGTGCCGGTCACGCCCATGGCCACGCCGATGTCCGCCGACTTCAGCGCGGGTGCGTCGTTCACACCGTCGCCGGTCATGGCCACGATGTTGTCGTTGGCCTGGAGGGCGTCGACGATCCGCAGCTTGTGCTCGGGTGCCACCCGGGCGTACACCGCGACGTCCCGGGACTCGGCCGCCAGCTGGTCGCCGTCGAGGCGCTCGATGTCCGCCCCCGTGAGCACCCGGTCGCCGGTCCCGACGATGCCGAGATCGCCGGCGATGCGGACCGCGGTGCGCGGGTGGTCGCCGGTGATCATGACGATCCGGATGCCCGCCAGCCTCGCCTCGTCGACCGCGACGTGGGCCTCGTCGCGGGGCGGGTCGATGATGCCGACGACGCCCAGGTAGACCAGGTCCCGCTCGATCGACTCGTCGCCCGGCGGCGCCTCGCCGTCGGGCAGCGGCCGGAAGGCCACGGCCAGGGTGCGCAGGGCCCGGTCGGCGAGGCGATCGACCGTGGCCAGCACTTCGGCCCGGCGGGCCTCGGTGAGCCGCCGGTCCTCGCCCGCCACCCTCTCGTGCGTGCACCGCGCCAGCAGGACGTCGGGCGCACCCTTGGTCACGACCGCCACGCCGCCGCGCTCGCCGTCGGCCTCGAGGGTGCTCATGAGCTTGCGCTCGGGGGTGAACGGCACCTCGCCGACCCGCCGGAACCGGGAGCGGCGCGCGTCGGTCTGGCCCATCTTGGCCTCGGCCACCAGGAAGGCGGCCTCCGTCGGGTCACCGTGGATCGTCCAGGTCCCGTCCTCGACCTGCAGTGCCGCGTCGTTGGCCAGGGCGCCGCCACAGATCACGTCGCGGGCCTCGTCCAGCAGCACGGGGTCGTCCAGCGGGCGACCGTCGACCCGCAGCTCGCCTCGGGGGTGGTAGCCGGACCCGGTCACCGCCACCTCGCCGGACCCGGTGACCACCGCCTCGATGGTCATCTCGTTGCGCGTGAGCGTGCCGGTCTTGTCCGAGCACACCACCGACGCCGACCCCAGCGTCTCGACCGACGACAGCCGCGTCACGATGGCGTTGTGACGGGCCATCCGCTGCACGCCGAGGGCCAGGACCACGGAGAGGATGGTGGGCAGGCCCTCCGGCACCGCGGCGACCGCCAGGGACACGCCCACCAGCAGCACGTCCACCATGTCGGCGGCTTCGTCGATGTCGGACGTGAGCAGGATGGCCCCGACGACCACGACGGCGATGGCGATCACCGCCAGGCCGAGGATGCGGCCGACCTCGTCGATCTCCCGCTGGAGGGGGGTGCGCTCGCCCTCGGTGGTGCTCAGCAGGCGGGCCACCTTGCCCATCTCGGTGGCCATCCCGGTGGCGGTGACCACGGCCCGACCCCGCCCCCGCGTCACCGCCGTCCCGTTGAACACCATGTTGGCCCGGTCGCCGATCCCGGCGGCGCCCGCCAGCGGCTCGGTGCCCTTCGCCACCGGCTCGCTCTCTCCGGTGAGCGACGCTTCCCCCACCATGAGCGATGCGGCCTCGACCAGCCGCCCGTCGGCGGCCACCGCGTCGCCCTCGGCCAGCACCAGCAGGTCACCCGGCACGACGTCCTCGGAGGGGACCCGGTCCTCCCGCCCGTCACGCACCACGCCCGCCGTGGGCGACGCCATGCGCTGGAGCGCCGCCACGGCCTGCTCGGCCCGGGCCTCCTGCACATAGCCCAGCACCGCGTTGAGGACCACGATCACGACGATCACGATCGCGTCGAACGGGATCCCCTCGGCCCCCTCGACCGCCCACGCCACCAGCGACACCACCACCGCCGCCAACAGCAGGTAGACGAGCGGGTCGGCGAACTGGCTCAGGACCTTGCGCCACACCGGCACCTCGGGCTCGGGGTCCAGCCGGTTGGGCCCGTGGCGCTCCAGCCGCCGGGCGACCTCCTCGGCGCTCAGGCCCCGCTGCACGTCGGTGCCCAGCTCGCCGGCGACCACGCCGGGCTCGCTGGACCAGGGCTCGCTCGGCACTCGGTCACCTCTCGGATCGGGGACCCACGACCTCACAGGCGCCCATGCGATCGCATCGTGCGCGCGCCTGGCAAGGATCCTCGCCACGACGGGGGGCGATGCGCCTGCCGGTGCGGGGGTTCGTCCCCGGTGACCTGCCCCGGCGCGAGCGGGGGACCGAGCCGGTTGGCGGCGTCCCGCCGCGGGTAGGCGTCGGTCGTGATCGTCTTCGGCGGCGGCCAGGGCCCCCGGATGGTCGGCGGCGGGCGCGGCTGCCTGGCCATGCTGCTGCTGTCGGTGGTCGTGTCGGTGGTGCTCACGATCGTCCTCAACGTCGTCCTGCGCCTCGTCGTCTGAGCGGGTGGGGAAGGGCGCTCACGGTCGACGGAGGGTGGTCAGTCCGGCCCGGTCGGGTCTGGGTGGTGCGGGCACCGGTGCCGGTGCCCGCACCGGTTCAGGTGACGACCAGCTCGGCGTACATCCCGGACACGAAGTGCGGCGGGCCGCCGGGCACGTCGGGCGGGCCCTCGGCCGCCTGGGCCTGCCGCATGAACTCGGCGGGGTCGGCGCCGGTCGGGATGGCGCAGGCGACCAGGTACCGGCCCGGTTCGAGGGTGCCGTCGCCGAGCACGGCGATCGACTCCTCACCCGGCGGTGCCACCAGCACCGTCGCCGGCTCGCCGGGCAGGGCGGCGAACAGCTCGTTCTCGGGTAGGGCGATGAGCTCCGCCACCGACCGGGTCTCCGCGTCCGGGATCTTCATGGCGAAGAGCTCGTGGACCTCGCGGTCGGAGTCGTTGCGCAACGTCAGCGTCGTGCCGGACTCGATCGTCTCGGGCAGGCCCTCGAAGTGGTAGTCGACGGCGACGACCTCGGTGGCCGCCGCTTCGTCCGCCGGCGTGTCGGCGGCCAGTGCCTCGCCGTCCTCGCCGTCGTCGTCGCCGCAGGCCACGGCGAACGCGGCGAGCATGACGAGGGGGACGATGAGGGACAGGCGTGCGCGTGCTGTTCGGGTCATGGTGTGCGTCCTCGCTTCGGTGTCGTGTGCCTGGGGCGTGAGGCCGGGGGGGCCGCCGGGGCGTCGCGGGCCGAAGTCCACGAGCTCGGCGTCGCCGGGGTCGAGCCCGATGTGGCCGGGGGCCACGTAGTAGGCATCGCCCGCGGCGATGACCTCCTCGTGGTCCGGGTACTCGACCCGCAACACGCCCCGGATGACGTAGCCCCAGTGCGGCAGGCCACATCGCCCGCCGCACCGTCCCGCCAGCGTGCGGGCCGTGGCGACGCTCAGCTCGCCCCACTCTCTCGGCTCGTCGAGGTCTTCCTGGTCCGCACGCATGCCCCCAGGGCGTGAGAGAGGGTCCTCACACCGTGAGAGCCCCGGCTACGAGGTGACCCAGGTGGTCGTGTGCTCGGGCTGGTAGCTGCAGAACGTGCCGGTGACGAGCGACCGGTCGAGGTGCCGGCGCAGGGCCGGGTTGGCCCGGTCGAGGCGGTCGAGGGCGTAGCGGATGCGGGCACGGACGGCCTGGCGGGCCCGCTCGGCCTCGTCGGCCATGGTGCGGTCCCGGCCGCCGAGGCCCAGCCCGGCGGCGAGCTCGGACACGACGAAGTCGAGCTCGGCCTCGGCCCGTTCGGCACGGGCGAGATCGGCGCAGGCGTGCGCGTCCTCGACCTCCTCCTGCAGGGCGAGCACCCGGGCGCGGTACTCGGCCTTCGCCCGTTCGTCGAGGACCGGCTGCCGGCTGGCCGCCGCCGACGGGCCGCCCTGCTCGCGCGCCAGCTCCAGGACGTGGAACTCGGTGCCGGGGGCCGAGACGAGGCGATGGAGGTCGGCGAGGCCCTTGGTGTGGCGGGCCGCCACCGAGCGACCCCGGTAGGTGATCGACCAGCCGTCCGCCGTGCGCCGGAACTCGTTGGGCGCCGGGACCGGTTCGGGACTCGTCGCCAGGACGCGAGCTGGATCGAGCCGCTCCAGGTGTCGGGGCATGCCCAGGGCGGCGAACTCCGCTGCGGCCTCGGAGCGGAGGGTGTCGACCCGCGCGGTGTCGCCGGCGCGGCGGGCGAGGGCGTCGGCGAGCTCGGCCCGCGCCCAGGCGGCGACGGGTCGGGCCCCGACGGCGGTCGCCTGGGCGACGGCCTGGGACAGTTGGGCGCACGCCGCGGTGTCGTCTCCGGCCGCGGCCGAGCACAGGCCGACGTAGAGGACCGCCGGGCCGAAGTAGCAGTCGGCGAACGGCCCGACCACGTGCCGCTCGCCCAGGGCCGCGAGCAGGTCGCGCACCTGGACCGCCACCTCGGCCTCGCCGACCACGGCGGCCGCCCGGGCCAGCATGGCGAGGGCGACCGTCCACGACGCGTCGCCGGGGAGGTCCTCGAGCACGTGCGTCGAGGCCGCACGCCGCAGCTGGTCGGCCGCTTCCGCGTGCCGGCCCAGCTCGGCGTGGACGAACGGGACGGTGGCCCAGATGGCGGGGACGTCGGGGTAGCGGCCGGCGCTGGCCTCGACCATCGGCAGGAGCTCGCCGAGGCGGCCCTGCCAGGTCCGCAGGGCCACGAGGTGGGCGCCGAAGGTGGCGCTCGCCAGCTCCTGCTGCGACCTCGCCCCCGCCTCGAAGCCCCGGTTGCCGAGCACGTCGGCCTCGTCGAGGTGTCCCCGCATGGCGGCCCGCATCGCCCGGTGCACGAGCACCGACCACTGCCACGTGGCGTTGTTGGTGCGCCGGGCGATGGCGTCGCACGCCGCCACGTCGGCGTCGAAGGCGGCGAAGTCACCACCCTCCGCCATGTGGTTGGCGTGGAAGTGCAGCGCCCACGCCTCGGCCTCCTCGGCGCCCGAGGCCCGGCCCAGTGCGAGCAGCTCCTCCACCCGTTCGAGGCGCCGTTCGAAGTTGGCCGAGGTGGCGTGGACGATGCACCACACGTAGAGGGTGTTGGCCAGCGCCTCGTCGTCGCCGAGCTCGCGGGCCAGCGCCACGGCCTCGTCGGCCAGCGCCAGGCGGTGGGACCGCCGGTCCGCGAAGAGCTGCGCGTGGGCGAGGCGGGCGATGACCCGGGCGGTGAGGGCGTCGCGGCGGCCGTCCAGCGCCGCCAGCGCCTCGTCCAGGAGGCCGATCCGCTCCGTGTCGGGGCGCAGGCTGCCCATGAGCCCGGCGAACCCCAGCGCCGCCAGCGCGAGCCGGTCGGCGTCACCCGCGGTGCGGGCGGCGCCCGCGGCCTCGCGGTACGCGTCGCGGGAACCCGCCCGGTCACCGGCCACCGTCCGGGCGTCGCCGAGGGCCAGCAGGAGACGTCGCTGCAGCGGGAGCCGGCGGGTGCCGAGGGCCGCGAGGCCGCGCTCGACGTGGCGGACGGCGTCGGCCGGAGCGTGCTGGGCCAGCGCGTCGAGCCCGGCCCCCAGCGCGGCGGATGCGGCCTCGACCGGGTCGCCCTCGGGCAGGGCGTCGAGCAGGTGCCCCGCGACCTCACCGGGCGAGGAGGCGGCACCGCCGGCGGCGCGCAGGGCGTGGGCCACCGCCAGATGCAGGCGCCGGCGGGCGCCGGCCCTGAGGTCGGCGACGATGGACTCGCGGACGAGGTCGTGGGCGAAGCACAGCGTCCCGTCCTCCACCGTGACCAGGCGGGCGGCCTCCGCCTCGTCGGCCGCCCGGTCGGTCGCCGCCGCGCCGGCCACCTGCTCCAGCACGGCCCGCGACACCCGGCGGCCCGCGACGGCCGCGGTCTCGAGCACCGACCGGGTCGAGGACGAGACCTGGGCCACCCGCCGCAGCAGCACGTCGCGCAGCAGCGGCGGGACATGCAGGGGTCGCCCGGCGAGGGCCGCATCGAGGCGGTCCTCCGCCACCAGCAACCGCATCAGCTCACGGACGAAGAAGGGGTTGCCGCCCGTCAGGCGTGCGACCTCGGAGGCCAGCTCGGCGGTGGCCCCCGTGCCGATCAGATCGTCGACCAGAATCGACACCGCGTCCGCCGGCAGGCCGTCCAGGTGGATCACCTCCGTGGAGGAGGCCCGCTCGGCCAGCAGGCGGTGCAGGTCGGACGCCGCCGCGTCCTGCGGCCGCACGGTCCCCACCAGGAGGAGGGGGGACCGCCGAGCCTCCCCGGCCACGAGCCGCAGGAGCCCCAGCGAGTCGGGGTCGGCCCAGTGCAGGTCGTCGAGCACGACCAGCAGCGGCCGGTCGCGCGCCGCGGCGCGCAGCTCGCCCGCCAGGCGGGCGTTCTCACGCACCCGGTCGCCGGCGGGGTCGACGAGGTCGCTCCCGCCGCCGGGGGCAGGCGGTGGACCGGCCGGCCGCCCGCCGCCCACGTCGCGCAGGACGGCGTGCCAGGGCCACAGCGGTGGGGCGTCCGCACCGGCGCAGGTGCCCCAGGCGACCGCGGCGGCCTCGCCGACCTCGGTCACCAGGTGCTCGACGAGGCGGGTCTTGCCGATGCCGGCCTCGCCGCTGACCACCACGAACGCCCCGTGGCCGCGCTCGGCCGCGCGCCAGTGCTCCATGAGATCGCCCAGTTGGCGCTCCCGCCCGATGAATGCCGTGCTCCGTGCCATGGCTCCCTGCCCGCCGGTCCCGCGGGGCCGTCCTCATGATGCTCCACGGAGGGCCGGTACGCCGGGTTCGGCACGGGCACCGCCGCCCCCTCCCGGCGCCGCGCCCCCGGGGTGACCTTCGCCTCTGGGCGGGGACGCGCCACCGGTGTGATCCTGCGGGGGTGCACGCGCCGGACGACGACACCGCCAGGCCACGGAGCGGCGGCGGGGGCCGCTACCACGACTACCTGCGCTGGCTGTACCGGGGTGGTCGCCCGAACCGGTTCGCCCGGCTGCAGAACCGGATGTCGGCCATCGCCTTCGCCGCGGGGATCTGGCCGCGGCGGCTCGGGACGCTCGAGGTCCGGGGCCGGCGCAGCGGCCGCATGATCTCGTTCCCGGTGGTGATCGCCGACCACGAAGGCGAGCGCTACCTGGTGGCGATGCTCGGCGAGGGCACCGGCTGGGTGCGCAACGTGCGGGCGGACGGCGGCCGCGCCGTGCTCCGCCACGGCCGGCCCGAGCCGGTGCTGCTCGAGGAGGTCCCCGTCGAGCGCCGGCCGGCCGTCCTGCGCCGCTACCTGCAGCTCGCTCCCGGAGCACGTCCCCACATCCCGGTCGACCGCGGCGCCCCCCTGGAGGAGTTCGCCGCGGTCGCACCCTGCGTGCCCGTGTTCCGCATCGCGACCCAGGCCCGGAGCGGCGTCAACCCGAGGTCGTGAAGAACGATGACGAGAGTGTCTGGTTGCCGCCCTGTTCGATGGCCAGGACCTCCCATTCGTACTCGGTGCCGGGCAGCAGGAAGCCGGGCGGGACCGCCATGGTCGTGGCCGTCGGCGGCATCATGACGTCGAGGACGACCTTCGGCAGCGCGGTGATCCCCGTCTCGGGCTGCACGACGAGAACCTGGTAGCCGATGATCGGGCTGCCGTTCGGTGGGTCGACGGGCTCCCAGACGACGGTCGTGTCCCGAGGATCCTGGGGGCTGCCGCCCTCCAGCGGCGACACCAGCGTCGGGCCGTCGGGCAGGTCGTGGGTCAGGCGGGCCGAGCCCACGTACCGCTCGCCCTCGAGGCCGGTCCCCCGGAACCGGTACCTGCCCTCGGGGAACCGCTCGAGCAGTTGCTCGAGGGGCAGCTCGGCGAGCGTCGGCTCGGCACTCTCGAGGAACAGCTCGGTGCCGCCCTGCTCACCGATGCTCCCGTGCGTGGCGGTCGTGAAGATGAGGCTGCCGTCCGGGTCGAAGATGGACATCTCCTTCCAGGGATCGGCATCCAGGAAGACCTGGATGCCGGCATCCTCGTCGGTGGCGTTGATCTCGAACTTGAGCCGGGCGTCCGCGATGGCGACGACCGGCCCCCGGCGAGCTGTCCGCTCTTGCCGTGACTCCTCCGGCTCGCCGCCGTCGTGCGCCAGCGCGGGAGCCGCGACCACGCCCACGAGCAGCAGCGACGTGGCGGCAGCGACATGAAATGACCTCATTGGATCCACTCCTCACTCATCGTCCGATGCAAGGGTGTGGGACCCCACAGCCCGGCACGGTAGAGAAGCGGCCCTGAACGACGCCTGAATGCCGGCAGCCCTGGTTACACGGCCTTCATCGCGCGCGTCCGGTTGTTCGCCGTCCAGCGGAGGCCGAGGCCGGTCAGGGTGTGGAGGACCGACTGGCCCTGCCGCCGGCTGGTCACGAGACCGGCATCGCGGAGGACGGCGGCGTGGGTGGACGCCGACGCGAGGCTGATCCCCAGCTCCCGGGCGAGCCCGCTCGTGGAGTGCTCGTCGGCCAGAGCGCGGAGTACCCGTGCCCGGGTCGCGCCCAGCACCGCGGCCAGCGGGTCGTCGTGGCGCTTCGTGGCGGGGGGAGCCGTCCAGGCGAAGCGGGCCACCGGGTACACCAGGGTGGGTTGCGACCAGGCCGTGGTGAAGCCCGGGCGGGTCCACAGCGACGGCATGAGCTGGAGGCCCCGGCCGGCCAGGTCGACCTCTCCGTCCACCGGCCCGTCGACCTCGACCACCCCGTCGCGCCAGCGAACGCCCGGGTGCAGGCCGTCCACCGTCGCCGCCACACCGGCCGCCGCCAGCTGCCAGGCCCGGAACCGCAGATCGGCCTCGACGACCTGCTCGATCGCCGGCCACAGCCGCCCGAGCACCTGGTCGTGGTAGTCACGCAGCGACGAGGCCAGCGCCCGGCGGGCGGGCGCGCTGCCGCGCGCCAGGTCGCGGCCCCAGGGCGACGCCGCCGGCCGCCGGAGGGTGGCCAGGTCGTCGCGGATCAGCCGGTCGGGCGCCGAGATGACGATGTCGACGGCTTCGTCCAGGCTTCCCGCCCCCTCCGGCACCAGGAAGTCGGGGATGTTGCCCTGCGCCGGCACGAGCTCCAGGAGGCGCCTCGCCGACGCCGGGAGGCGGACCCCGCCGGCCTCGCAGAGCCGCCGGAAGTCGCTCGCCGGCTGCTGCACGACCTGGGCGCTGACCGAGAGCTCGCAGTAGGGGCCCGGTGCGGCGATCCTCGTTCGGGCGACGTCGTCGACACCCAGCCGCAGTCGGATCATGTGGGCAACCACCTGGCGCGAGCCATCGTCGACGAGGCAGGCCACCAATCGTCCGGCCGGCGCCCGATCGTGTCAAGGCGTTTCGGCGGTGGCGGAAACGCTTGCGGCCGACCGGTCCTCAGGACGACGTTGTGCTCCTCAGCCCCCATCAGCCCCCACAACGCCAGGGAGGTCCCCACCGTGCGTCGATCGACCGCAGTCCTGTCGGCGGGCCTGTCAGCCGGATTGCTCGCCGTGCTGTCGGCGACTCCGGCCCTGGGCGACACGCCGCCCGCCGACGCCAACTGCCTCGGCGTGGTCACAGCCCAGCGCGCCGTGGCCAACCACGACATCGGCGACCATGCGTCGTCCCAGGACGAGCCCCGCCTCGGCCTCGGCAACGTCGCCGAGGTGGTGCTCGGCGACGGCACCCACGTCGGTGAGTTCGGCGCCTTCCTCGGCGAGATCGACGGGGACCCCGCCACCCACTGCCCCTGACCACGAGCCGCCAAATCGTTCCTCAGACCGTCACAGGATGCGTTCCACCGCGTCGCCGAGCTGGCGCAGCGTGCGGACCTCGAACACGCCGCGGCAGTGGGGGGCGTAGGCGCGGACCACCGAGTCGGTGGCGTCCCACTGGACGCGGGGCTCGGGGTTGAGCCAGTACACGGCCCGGACCCGGCGGGCGATGTCGGCCAGGACGTCGCCGCCCGGCGGCCGGTAGTTGTTGCGGGCGTCGCCGGTGATGACGAGCGTCGACCGGTCGGTGAGCCCCCGCCCGTAGCGGTCGCGGAAGTCGTGGAGCACGGTCCCGTAGTCCGAGTGCCCGTCGGCGCCGATGACCCGCCCGCCCTGGAGGATCTGCCACGGCTCGACGACGCCCGGGCTGGCCTCGACCACCGCGGTGATCTCGTCGACGGCGTCCACGAACGCGAAGGAGCGGGTGCGGGCCAGCTCGTCGGCCAGGGCGGAGATGAGCGTGAGGGTGAAGCCGGCGAAGTCGGCCACCGAGCCGGACACGTCGCACAGCGTGAACAGCTCGGGCTTGTGGGCGTGGGGGCGTCGGAAGGCCACGTCGAGCGGCACGCCGCCGGTGGCCACCGACCGCCGGGCCGTGCGCTTCATGTCCACCACCCCGGACCGGATGCTCTGGCGGCGGCGCCGCAGCCGGGCCGCCAGCCGGCGGGCGAGCGGGCGCACGGCGGCGCGGACCTCGGCGAGCTGGGTGGCCGTGGCCCGGGCCAGCTCCACGTCGAACGGGCTGACGGGCACCGCCGGGTCGGCGCCGGGGGGCTCGGCGGCCAGGCGGGCCCGCACCTCCTCGGTGATGAGCCGGCGCAGCGCCTCGATGCGGGCCGCCACCTCGGCCCGGGACAGGTCGTCGCCCCGCTCCCGGGCCCGGCGGAGGGCGTCGTGCAGCAGGTGGGCCAGCTCGACCGCCCGCAGCACGCGGTACACGTGGTAGCGCTCGGTGCGCGCCCCCTGCTCGAAGCCGGCGTGGCGGGCG
Organism: Acidimicrobiales bacterium; assembly: GCA_035707385.1. Taxonomy (GTDB): domain Bacteria; phylum Actinomycetota; class Acidimicrobiia; order Acidimicrobiales; family VFJN01; genus ZC4RG19. Next base: position 4,720 of record DASSUD010000015.1, on the reverse strand, counting down.
ACGGCCTCCTCGGCGAGCACCCGCAGCTCCTGCTCGGTGCCCGCCTCGACCGCGGTGTGCACGCGCTCGCCCAGCGCCGGGCCCGCACCGGGACCGGGACCCGCGGCGACAGCCCGCGCCGGGGACGCGGCCGGCTCGCCGGCGCCCCGCACCGGCCGGGGCGGGAAGCACACCTCGAACGCGGCGTCGAAGCGGGCCAGCTCGTGGGCGTGCTTGACCAGCGTGGCCCGCAGGGCGGTGCGCAGCTGCTCGCGGTCCGCCAGGTCGACGTGGCGGACCGCGCCCGCCGCGTCGAGCAGCTCGGACAGGGCGATGTCGGCGCCGGCCGCCCGCAGCTGCGACGCCAGCCGGTGGATACGGCCCCAGATGGCGTCGCCGGCGCCGGCCGCGGTCATCGCTTGGCGAGGGCCTCGCTGATGTGGGCGGCCGTGGCCACCAGCTCCGGCACGAGGTCCTCGTGGAGCTGCTCGACCGGGGTGCGGGCCACCTGCGTCGAGATGTTCATGGCCGCCACCGCCCGGCCCGACGAGTCGCGCAGGGGAGCGGCCACCGACCGCAGGCCCATCTCCAGCTCCTGGTCGACGATCGCCCAGCCCTGGGCGCGGACCTGCTTCAGCACGACCGCCAGCTCGGCCACGGAGGTGACGGTGTTCGCCGTGTGCCGCTCCAGCCGGTCCGGCAGCGCGTCGCCCAGGTCGTCGGGGGCCAGCTCGGCCAGGAGCACCCGCCCCATCGACGTGCAGTAGGCGGGGAGCCGGCTGCCGAGCCCCAGCGAGATGGTCATGATCCGCTTGGTCGGCACGCGGGCGACGTACACGATGTCGGCGCCGTCGAGCACGGTGACCGACACCGACTCGTGCACCCGCTCGGAGAGCGCCTCCAGGTAGGGCTGGGCGATCTGCTGCACGTTGAGCGACGACAGGTACGCGTAGCCGATGTCGAGCACGCGGGGCGTGAGCGAGAACCGCCGCCCTTCGGCGGACACGTAGCCCAGCTCGCCGAGGGTCAGCAGCAGACGGCGGGCGGTGGCCCGGGTCAGGCCGGTGCGGGCCGCGACCTCGCTCAGGGTGAGCTGGGGGTGCTCGGCGTCGAAGCTGCGGATGACCGCCAGCCCCCGCTCCAGCGACTGGACGAAGTCCACCCTTGACATGCCCCACACGCTACGCAATGGTCCAGGTGTTCACAGTACGAACTATCGTACGCTATGCGAACACTCGGCGAACACACGCTGTGTGCGAACACACAAGTGGTGAAGAGGGGGACCGATGGCGACGTACACGACGGCGTTCGCGTCGCTCGACAGCTACGACAAGGGTGGCGTCGAGGTCATCAACGACGATCCGAAGAACTACGTGTTCTCGAACATGTTCGACGTGGCCAGCGCGGCCAGGCCCTGGGAGAAGGTCGCGGTCGCCAAGAACATGGAGTACGTCCTGGAGGTGATCCGGGCCGAGGGCACGTCCGAGTGGCGCACCGCCGCGCACGACGAGTTCGCCCTGGTGGTCGACGGCGAGGTCGTGGTCGAACTGCTCGACCCCGCCGAGCCGCAGGCCGACGCCGACGCCACCGGGTCCGTCGCCGTCGACGGCGAGCCCGCGGGCACGCCCATGGGCCGGATCACCGCCCGCCGGGGGCACATGGCGCTGCTCCCCGCGGGCCGCTGCTACCGGTTCCGCGCCGACCGCCCCGGCGTGATCCTGCTCCAGACCATCGAGGGCCCCGGCACCGTGTACCGCTGGGCCGACATCTGCCAGACGGCCTGACCGCACGACGAGGAGTCACCGATGACCGACACCGCCATCCACGTCGAGGCCGGCGAGCGCAACGAGCACGGCTACACCACGTTCCGGCTCGGCGGCTTCGGCTTCAGCCGCGACGAGCACTTCGCCCACGTCGAGTGGCCCACCGGCAGCCACGTCCTGTCCGTCGAGGCCTTCCTCAAGGCCCTGATGCGCGACGTGGCCTGGAACTTCTTCTACGGCATCGTCAACTTCGACGCCGTGATCGGGACGATGAACCACTACGGCAACGTCGACCTGTTCGCGGGCCGCTACAACGACGCCTACCGCAAGGCCGAGCTCGACCACCAGGAGAACTTCGACCACGAGCAGATCATGGCCACGTTCAAGGCCATGCTCGCCGACTGGACCAACGACGGCTTCGACCCCTTCGCCGCCCCCCAGGAGACCGGGTCGCCCTACGGCGAGAAGCACGGGGACAACCTGGCCGCCGTCACCCGCACCCGGGTCACGGCCGAGCGCATGGTGGGCGTGCCCGGCGACGAGCCGCTGCGCAGCGACGACACCGGCCACCCGGTGAACCGCATGTTCGCCGACGTGCCCCAGGACGAGCCCACGGTCGAGGCCGAGCCGGGCTACGAGCAGGACGTCGCCGCCTTCAACCTGTTCGCCTACCTGTCCCGCAGCGACGTGACCTGGAACCCGTCGGTGGTGTCGGTGTGCAAGGACAGCCTGTACTGCCCGACCACCGAGGAGTTCATCCTGCCGATCATCCACGGCAACGACCGCGTCGAGTGGTTCGTGCAGCTCTCCGACGTCATCCACTGGAAGGTCGAGGACCGCGAGACCGGGGCACCCCGGGCCAACGTGGTTATGAAGGCGGGCGACGTGGCCGCCATGCCGGCCGACATCCGCCACCAGGGCTACTCGCCCAAGCGGGCGATGCTGCTGGTCTGGGAGAACGGCTCGCCCGCCCTGCCCGACCTCATCGCCCAGGGCAAGGCGCCGAAGACGGCCGTCGAGTTCTGACGGTGCAGACCCGCCTGTTCATCGGCGGTGACTTCGTCGACGCGGTCGACGGCGGCACCATCGAGGTCCGCAACCCCCACGACGGGTCGCTGCTCGCCGAGGTGGCCGGGGCCCGCGCCGCCGACGTCGACCGGGCGGTGGCGGCCGCCCGGGGCGCCTTCCCGGCGTGGGCGGCCACCGCGGCCGCGGAGCGGGGGCGCGTGCTGCTGCGGCTGGCCGACGCCATCGAGGCCCACGCCGACGAGCTGGCCCGGCTGGAGTCGACCGACACCGGCCACCCCCTCAAGGACACGTCCGTGCTCGACGTGCCCCGCACGGCCGCCACCTTCCGCTACTTCGGCGGCCTGGCCGACAAGTTCGAGGGCACGGTGATCCCGGTCGACACCGGCTTCCTCAACTACGTCGTCCCCGAGCCGGTCGGCGTCGTCGGCCAGATCGTGCCCTGGAACTTCCCGATCATGTTCACCAGCTGGAAGCTGGGGCCCGCGCTGGCCGCCGGCAACACCGCGGTGATGAAGCCGTCCGAGATCGTGCCGCTGTCGACGTTGCGGCTGTGCGAGCTCATGGCCGAGGTGGGCGTGCCGCCCGGGGTCGTGAACGTCGTGCCCGGCTACGGCCACGAGGCCGGGGCCCGCATCGCCGCCCACCCGGACATCGCCAAGGTGAGCTTCACCGGCTCCACCCGTACCGGGCGGTCGGTGGTCGAGGCGTCGGCCGGAAACCTCAAGCGCCTGCACCTCGAGCTGGGGGGCAAGGGCGCCAACGTCGTTTTCGCCGACGCCGACCTCGACGCCGCGGTCAACGGCTCGGCCTTCGCCATCTTCCACAACCAGGGCCAGGCGTGCATCGCGGGGTCGCGGCTCGTGCTGCACGAGGCGGTCGCCGGCGAGTTCGTCGACCGGTTCGTCGACCTGGCCCGATCGCTGCGCATCGGGGACCCGCTGGCGCCGGGCACCGAGATGGGCCCGCTGACCTCGCCCGAGCACCGCGACCGGGTCCTGTCCTACGTCAAGGTCGCCGAGGACGAGGGCGGGGAGGTGCTGTACGGCGGCACGAGCCCGGACGACCCCGCCCTGGCCCGCGGCTGCTACGTGCTGCCCACCGTCGTGCGGGCCGACCCCGGCGCGCGGGTGTGCCGCGAGGAGGTGTTCGGCCCGTTCGTCACCGTGACCACCTTCGCCGACGACGAGGAGGCGGTGGCCGTCGCCAACAGCACCGACTACGGGCTGGGCGCCGGGCTGTGGACCCGCGACCTGTCCCGGGCCCACCGCCTGGCCCGCGCCCTGAAGGCCGGGATGGTGTGGGTGAACTGCTACAAGCGGGTCGGCCCGGGCTCGCCGTTCGGTGGTGTCGGCCAGTCCGGCTACGGCCGCGAGATGGGCTTCGAGGCCATCCGGGGCTACACCGATCCCAAGTCCGTGTGGGTCAACGTCGACGCCACGATCCCGCCCTGGTACCCGCGGGGGTGACGGGTGGCCACCATCACCACGCTGGCCGACGCCGTCGCCGCCCACGTGCACGACGGCGACGTCGTCGCCCTGGAGGGCTTCACCCACCTGATCCCCCACGCCGCGGGCCACGAGATCATCCGCCAGGGCCGCCGCGACCTGACCATCGTGCGCATGACGCCCGACATCGTCTACGACCAGCTCATCGGGATGGGCTGCGCCCGCAAGCTGGTGTTCTCGTGGGGCGGCAACCCGGGAGTGGGCTCGCTGCACCGCTTCCGGGACGCGGTCGAGAACGGCTGGCCCCGGCCGCTGGAGCTGGAGGAGCACAGCCACGCCGGCATGGCCAACCGCTACGTGGCCGGGGCGTCGGGGCTCCCCTTCGCGGTGCTGCGGGGCTACGACGGCACCGACCTGCCCGGCTGCACCGCCAACGTGGCCGCCGTCGACTGCCCGTTCACCGGCGAGCGGCTCACCGCGGTGGCCGCGCTGCGGCCGGACGTC
>DASSUD010000014.1:0-5585 GCA_035707385.1 Acidimicrobiales bacterium | reverse complement strand
GACGGCCGGGCACCGGCGGCGGCCGTGACCGTGGTGGCCGACGGTACGACGCAGGTCGAGCCGGTGCGCCCCTCGCTCCTGGCGCACGCGGCCGAACGCCTGGACGAGGCGATGCACGTGGCTGCGGCGCTGGCCCTGGGCGAGGCTCCGGCGGCTCACCCCGGCCCCTACTGCGACCACTGCCCCGTGCGCGGCGACTGCCCGGCGGGCGCCACCTGGCGGGCCGCCAAGGTGCCGGCGTGACGGGGCCGGGCGTGGCGGCCGCCGTGGCCCCGGGGCGGGACGCGGTCGGGGCGGCCGACCGGCTCCGGGGACGGGTGGCGGGCGAGATGGCCGCCGTCCTGGCCGCCGCGGCGGTGGCGCCGGGACGGGTCCACGTCGGCTGGGTGGCGGCGCTGGACGCGGCCGGGTGCGCGGCCCGCTTCCGCGGGCAGGGTGAGCAGGGTTGGGGGTTCCCGGGGTGGTCGCCCACCACCGCCGCGGGCGCGGTGGCCCGGGCGGCGCTCGACGCCTGGCTGGAGGAGCACGACCGGCCCGCGCCGCGGCCCGCCGGCCCGCCGGCCCCGCTGGAGGTGGTCCGCGGCTGGATGCGGGACACCAGCGACCTGGCGGGCGACGGCGTGGCCGGTTGGGTGGCCGAGCGGCGGGAGGACGGCGACCCGGCCGCGCTGGCCGCCACCGCCGCCGGGTCGGCCCGGTGGCTGGCGGGCTTCCTGCGGGTGATGGGCTGGCCGCTGCCCGCGGACCTCGGGCTGCTCAACGCCGGCCGGGGGTCGCTGACCTGGCGCCCGCCCGGGGTGGCGGGCGTGTCCGTGACGAGCGGCGCCGACGCCCGCTGGGGGCGGGTCAGCGGCGCCGGGCGGTTCTCGCTCGTCGTGCACCGGCCCGCGGCCGGCGACGACGGCGGCCTCGACCGGCGGGCCACGTTCGAGGCCGCGGCGGGAGCTCTGGTCCGGGGCATCGCCCCCGAGGCCGTGGTGGTGACCGCCGGCGACACGGGCGAGCGGCTGCGCCTGGACGTCGACGGCGACGTGCTGGCGGCCGGGGGTGCCATGGCGGTGGAGGTGGTGCGCCAGCGCGTCCTCGCCGCCGAGCGGGGCTTCGACCCGGGCGACGCCACCCCCTCGGCCGGCTGCCGGCACTGCGACCACGCCGCCGCGTGCCCGCCCGGGCAGGCCTGGCTGTCCGGGCCCGGCCACGCCCGGGGCGGGCTCCCGGTCCGGACATGAGCGCCCGGCGACGGCCGGGTCAGGCCCCCACGAGGTAGACGGCGACCGTGGCCGCGTCCCAGCGGTCCTGGAGCTCGCGGTAGCGGTCCAGGGTGCCCGCCCACGGGGCGACGGCGTCGACCAGCCCGTGGTCGACCATGGCCACCAGGTCACGGCGGTGGGCGCCGAAAAGCTCCGGCCGGAGGGCCAGGGCCCGGTCGGGGTCGATGCGCAGCTCGTCCCGGTCGGGTTCGACCGATATCAGCTCGCCCCGGCGGGCCAGGTCCTCGCCCCGCTCGTTGAGCGTGACGTCGCCGACCGCCAGCGCCACCGACAGGGCGCGGCGCAGGTCCGCCAGCTCGCCGGCCTCGTCCTCGGTCAGGGCCCGGTGGCCGGCCACCGTCCAGGCCCGCCGCGGGATGGCCGCGGCCGCGTCGCCGGCGGCCACCGTCAGGGTGCCGGTCACGTCCGGGGCCCGCCCGGCGCGGCGGCCCTCGCCGACCTGGCCGGCCAGGTGGGGTTCGTCCACCACGAACGGCACCCCCTCCACCGCCAGCTCCGCCATCACGGCCTCGCAGTAGGGGTCGAGCAGGCCCTCGTCGCATGCCACCAGCAGCGGTCCGTCCAGCCCCGCCACCGCCACCTGGCCGACCACGTCCTCGGCCGCCCGGTGAGCCTCACGGGTGGCGACGGCGCCCCGGTCGGCCGCGGGGACGACGGCCAGGGCCACCAGCACCGACGCCGCCGCCGCCAGCGTGGCCGGCCACCGGCGGCCGCCTCGCTGCGGCTTCAGGTCCTGGATCCCGCTCACGAACAGGACCAGCGACACGAACACGCCGACCGCCCACAGCCAGCGGAGCTGGGGCACGGCCGTGCCGAACCGGGTGGTGGGCAGCAGCTCGACGGTGACCAGCGCCAGCCCCGACACCGCGAACGCGAGGGCCAGGCCGGACGCGGTGATCCGGTCGTCGCGCCGCCGGGCGTCACGCAGGCGCAGGGTCCCCTGGACCGACAGCCCGATCAGCCCCACCAGCGCCAGCACCAGCGGGGGGCCCAGCGTCCCCCCGGGCCCGACGCCCAGGTCGTCCGCGTGCCAGGGCCGGACCCACCACGGCGGCAGAGCCAGCACCCGGGCCAAGACCCGGGCGCCGGCGCTCAGGTCGAGCGTGGCGACGTGCTCCCCGGCGCCGTCCCACAGGCGGGCGAGGTTGCCCCCGCCCGAGCCGCCGAGCGAGTCCGCCACCGGCTGGGCGAGGCCGGCCATCGCCACCACCCCGGCCACCGCCAGGGCGCCGGAGGCCCGCCCCCACGCCCGCACCGGCAGCCCCCAGGCGGACCTCGCCACCGCCACGGCGGCCACCGCCAGCAGGACCGGGACGAACAGCGCCACCCGCAGGTCGGTCCCGCCCACGAACGCCCCGACCGCCACCGCCACCGGCAGGCACCACACCCGCCCGCACAGCACGGCCCACACCAGCACGAGGAACCACAGGAACGGCAGCACGACGGTGCCGGGGTAGCCGGGCTCGACCAGGGCCGCGGTCCCGGTCACCCAGCACAGCACCGCCACCAGGGCCATGGCGAGGGCCGCCACCGTCGAGCCGGCCACCCGCCGGACGGCGGAGTAGATGCCGGCGACCGCCAGCGCGTTCAGCAGCGTGACCGCCACCACCAGGCCCGGGTTGCCGGCCAGCCGCACCGGCAGCGCCAGGACGTCGTACAGCAACGGACCGGGGTGGTGGACGTCGAAGCTCAGCTGCGCCGACGTGTCGGCCCAGGGCCCGACGAGCGGAAACCCGCCCGTCCCCGGCCCGCCGAGCACGTCGCCGGACCGCACCGCCACGAGCGCCGGCTCCCCGACGGGGACCCAGCCGCCGCCGAGGGCCCGGGCCGCGCCGACCGCCAGCGGGACCAGCGCCGCCGCCAGGGACACCCGGGACATCGTGCGGTTGTGGTGGGCGACCGGGCGATGGGCACGGGGAGCGAGGGCCAGGGGCGCGACGGGCCGAGGGACGCCGGCCGGCGCTGGCTCGGCCACACGTGCCGCGATCCCCTGCTCCACCTCCGCTCAACGTTACTCGGGGGTAGTCTCCCCGGCCTGTAGCGGGCCCCAGGCGCCCAGCTTGCCCACCGGCCCGTGACCGCCCCCGAGGCGCCACCCCGCAGACGACACGAGCCCGGCATGGACGAACCGCTTGGCCGACGCCAGCGCGTCCGGCACCGGGGACCCGGCGGCCAGCCCGGCGGCGGTGGCGGACGCGAAGCTGCACCCGGTCCCGTGGTCGTTCCGGGTGGCGACCCGGGGCGCCCGCAGCTCGGTCACGGCACCGCCGCCGGCGTCGAACACCACGTCGACGGCATCGCCCGCATCGTCGGCCAGGTGCCCGCCCTTGACCACGACCCACCGGGGGCCGAAGGCGGCCAGGTCGCGGGCCGCGCCGCGGGCGTCGGCCACGGTCACCACCGGGCGGCCGAGCAGGGCGCTGGCCTCGCGGGTGTTGGGCGTGACCACCAGGGCGTGGGGGAACAGGGCCTCGGTGTAGGCCCGCTCGGCCCCGGGGTCGAGCAGCCGGGCGCCCGTCGAGGACACCAGCACCGGGTCGACCACCAGTCGGGGCAGCCGCCCGGCGGCGGCCAGGCCGGCCACGGCCCGCACCACCTCCTCGGTGGCCAGCATCCCGGTCTTGACCGCGGCCACCGCCAGGTCGTCCAGCACGGCCTCCACCTGCGCGAGCAGGAACTCCACCGGTGGCACGTGCACCCCGGTGACGCCCACGGTGTTCTGGGCGGTGAGGGCGGTGACGGCGCTGGCCCCGTGGACGCCGAGGGCGGCGAAGGTGAGGAGGTCGGCCTGGATCCCGGCGCCGCCACCGGAGTCGGACCCGGCGATGGTGAGCGCCACGGGGGGCGTGTCGGTGTTCACCGCGGCGAACGTAGCGAAGCCAGCTCGCCGGCCACGGCCCGCACCACGGCCCCGGGGTCGGCGGCTCCCATCACCGCCCCCATGAGCGCCACCCCGGCAGCCCCGGCCCGGGCGCAGCCGCCGGCCCGGCCGGGACCGATGCCGCCCAGGGCCAGCACCGGCAGCCCCGGGACCGCCTGGCAGCCGGTGCCCAGCCCGTCGAGCCCGAGGGCGGGCCCGTAGCCCGGCTTGGAGGCGGTGGCGAACACCGGCGAGTAGGTGGCCCACGCCGCGCCCCGGGCGGCGGCCACCCGGAGCTCGGCGACGGTGTGGCAGGACCGCCCGGCGGGCAGGGCAGTGGCGTGCTCCGCCTCGCGGCCCGCGGGCCAGGGGTCGGTGGAGGCCAGGTGGACGCCGTCGGCTCCCACCTCCGCCGCCAGGGCCAGGTCGGTGGCGATCCACAGGGCGGCACCCGCCCCGGACGTGACGGCCCGCAGCTCCCCGGCCAGCCGGCGCCGGGCTGGGACCGGCAGGTCCTTGTCCCGCAGGAGCACCGCCCCGGCCCCGCCGATGAGGGCCGCCGCCACCGTGGCCGCCAGCGTTCGGCCCGCGGCCGCGGCCTGCACCCGGTCGGTGACGACCACCACCGCCGGGGTCACGGCAGGTCGGCCCGGCCCTCGAAGCTGGTCGACGCCTCGGCGTACAGCCGCCGGGGTATGCGCCCGGCCAGGCGGGCCAGGCGCCCCGCCTCCACCGCGTGGCGCATGGCCGTCGCCATCTGCACCGGGTGGCGGGCCCGGGTCACGGCCGTGGCCAGCAGCACCGCGTCGCACCCCAGCTCCATGGCCTGGGCGGCGTCCGAGGCGGTGCCGATCCCGGCGTCGAGCACGACGGGCACCGACGCCGACTCCAGGATGATGGCCAGGTTGTACGGGTTGCGGATGCCCATGCCGCTGCCGATCGGGGCCCCCAGCGGCATGACGGCGGCCACGCCCGCGTCCTCGAGGCGCCGGGCCAGGATCGGGTCGTCGTTGCTGTAGGCGAGGACCACGAAGCCGTCCTCGACGAGCTGCCCGGCCGCGTCGAGCAGCTCGACCGGGTCGGGCAGCAGGGTCCGCTCGTCCGCCACCACCTCCAGCTTGACCCAGTCCGTCTCCAGGGCCTCCCGGCCCAGCCGGGCGGTGCGGACGGCGTCGCGGGCCGTGAAGCAGCCGGCCGTGTTGGGCAGCGGGCGGATGCCGGTGCGCTCCAGCACGTCGAACAGCGAGCCCGGGGCGCGGGGGTCGACCCGCCGGAGGGCGACCGTGGTCAGCTCGGTGCCCGAGGCCACCAGCGCCCGCTCCAGCTCGTCCAGGTTCGGGGCCCCGCCCGTCCCGAGGATGAGGCGGGACCCGAACGACTCGCCCGCGATGACCAGGGGATCGTCCATCGTCATCCTCCCTGCGCGATCGACAGGACCTCGACGCGCTCGCCCG
>DASSUD010000013.1:0-2247 GCA_035707385.1 Acidimicrobiales bacterium | reverse complement strand
GGCCCGATCGCGGGGGTGGAACAGGTAGGCGTAGGCCCGCTGGCCCGAGCGGCCCACCCGGCCCCGGATCTGGTGGAGCTGGCCCAGGCCCAGCAGGTCGGCCCGGTCGACCACCAGGGTGTTCACCGTGGGCATGTCGATGCCCGACTCGATGATGGTGGTGCAGACGAGCACGTCGTAGCCGCCCTCCCAGAAGTCGAGCACCACCCGCTCCAGCGAGCCCTCGTCCATCTGGCCGTGGGCGATGGCGATGCGGGCCTCGGGCACCAGGTCGCGCAGGTGGGCGGTGACGTGCTCGATGTCCTGCACGCGGTTGTGGACGTAGAACACCTGGCCCTCCCGGAGCAGCTCGCGCCGGATCGCCTCGGCCACCGCCCGGTCGTCCTGCTCGCCCACGTAGGTGAGGATGGGCTGGCGCTCGGCCGGCGGGGTGTTGAGCAGCGTCAGGTCGCGGATGCCGGTGAGGCTCATCTCCAGCGTGCGGGGGATGGGGGTGGCGGTCAGCGTCAGCACGTCGACGCCGGTGCGGAACCTCTTGATCTGCTCCTTGTGGCTGACGCCGAAGCGCTGCTCCTCGTCCACCACCAGCAGGCCGAGGTCCTTGAACGTGACGTCACCGGACAGCAGGCGGTGGGTGCCGACCACGATGTCGACCGCGCCGGACTCGAGGTCGCGGGCCACCTTGCGGGCCTGCCCGGGGGTGAGGAACCGGGACAGCACCTCGACCCGTACGGGGTAGCCGGCGAACCGCTCGCTGAAGGTCTGGAAGTGCTGCTGGGCCAGCAGGGTCGTGGGCACGAGTACGGCCACCTGCTTGCCGTCCTGCACCGCCTTGAACGCGGCCCGTATGGCCACCTCGGTCTTGCCGAAGCCCACGTCGCCGCACACCAGGCGGTCCATGGGCATCGACTCCTCCATGTCGGCCTTGACGTCCGCGATGGCCGTGAGCTGGTCCGGCGTCTCCTGGAACGGGAAGGTGTCCTCGAACTCGCGCTGCCAGGGCGTGTCGGGAGCGAAGGCGGTGCCGGGCTCCTGCAGGCGCTTCTGGTAGAGGACGACCAGCTCCTGAGCGATCTCGGCCACCGCCGCCCGCACCTTGGCCTTCGTGCGCTGCCAGCCGTCACCTCCCAGCCGGCTGAGGCTGGGGCTGTCGCCGCCGGTGTAGTGGCGGACGGCGTCGATCTGGTCGGAAGGGACGTAGAGCTTGTCGTCGCCCTTGTACTCGAGCAGCAGGTAGTCGCGCTCGACCCCGGCGATGGCCCGGCGGACCATGCCCCCGTAGCGGGCCACACCGTGCTGGTGGTGCACGACGTGGTCGCCGACCTTGAGGTCGTCGAAGAAGCCCTCGGCGTCTCGCCGCCGCGGCCGGGCCCGGCGGTGTGCCCGCCGCCGCCCGGTGAGGTCGGACTCGGCCAGCACCGCCAGCTTCACCGACCGCAGGACGGCCCCCCGCTCCAGCGGGGCCACCACCACCTCCGCGCTCACCCCCTCGGAGCCCAGCAGGTCGCGCAGCCGCAGGGCGGACCCGTCGCCGTCGGCGCCGACCACGATCCGGTAGCCCTCGCCCGACAGCCGGGCCAGGCGAGCGAGCAGGCCGCTGCCGTCGCCCACCACCGGGTCCCAGCCCGAGCCCTGGACCTGGGGCGTGTCGGGGCTGTCGGGCACGCTGACCACGTGCCAGACCGGGGCGCGGGTGCGGCCGAGCAGGCCGTCGAAGTCGACATGGAGCCGGGGGAAGCCGTGGTTGGCGCTGCGGTCCTCGGTGGCGCCCCAGGTCACGGCGAGGGTGGCGGCCAGGTCGGCCTCCTCGGCCAGCAGGTCGGCGGCCCGGTCCCGCATGCGGCGGGGCTCGCACAGCAGGATCTGGGCGTCGTCGCCCACGACGTCGACCAGCACGTGCTCGTCGCGCGTCAGCCACGGCAGCCACGACTCCATACCGTCGAAGACGAGGCCCTGGCTCAGGCGCTCCCACTGCTCGCGCCCCCACGGCTCGAGCCCCACGAGGCGTTCGGCCCGCTCGCGCACCTCGGGCGTCGGCAGCAACTCGCGGCAGGGGAAGATCTCGGCGCCCGGGAGGTCGGCGGTCGAGCGCTGGTCGGACACGGAGAACTCGGTGAGGCGGTCGACCTCGTCACCCCACAGGTCGACCCGCACGGGCCGGTCCGCGGTGGACGGGAACACGTCGACGATCGAGCCCCGCACGGCCACCTCGCCCCGGTGCTCGACCATCTCCTCGCGGCGGTAGCC
>DASSUD010000012.1:0-5638 GCA_035707385.1 Acidimicrobiales bacterium | reverse complement strand
TCCAGGTGTTCCCCATGACCTCGTCGCCGCGGGCGTTGACGAAGTAGGTGCGGAACACGCGGTCGCCGTCCCGGATGAACGCGTTGGTGCCGTGCCACTCGTCCACGTCGAAGTCGGCGTCGAAGCCGTCGGTCATGGTGTACCAGGGCATCTCCCAGCCCATCCGGGCCTTGAGGCGCGCGATGTCCGGCTGCGGCGCCCGGGAGGCGAACGCGAGCGTGGTGTCGCGGGCGTTCAGGTGGGCGAGGTGGGCGACCTGGTCGGCCACGAAGGAGCAGCCCTTGCAGGCGTGGTCGGGCCAGCCGTAGACACCGGGCTCGAAGAAGGCCCGGTAGACGATGAGCTGGCGGCGACCGGCGAACAGGTCGACCAGGCTCGCCGTCCCCTCGGGCCCCTCGAACACGTAGTCCTTCTCCACGGGCTGCCACGGCATCCGCCGACGCTCGGCGGCCAGCGCGTCACGGGCGCGGGTCAGCTCCTTCTCCTTGACGAGCAGTCGCTGGCGCGCCGCCTCCCACTCCTCCGGGCTTGCTGTCGCATGTGTAGGGGTCATGCCAGTACAGAGACGCGGCGGCCGCCGAACTCATCGCTCCCCGCCGAATTCCTTCACGATTTGGCGTCCCTCACGTCGCATGTGCGCTGTGAGGGACGCCAAATCGCCTCGACCACGGTCAGGGCTCGCCGCCGGCGGCAGACGACACGATCCGGGACGGGGTCTGGCCCACGTAGCGCGTGAGCGACCGGGTCAGGTGGGGCTGGTCGGCGTACCCGGCGTGGCGCGCGGCCTCGAGCGGGGACATGCCCCGGGACAGCAGATCGACGGCCCTCCCGGCCCTCTCGATCCGCCTGATGGCCCCCCGGGTCAGCCCCGTCGCCCGCGCCACCCGCCGTTCCACCGACCGCGTGGACAGACCTCTGACCTCGCCTCCCAGCGCCTCCGGCACCACCGGGTCACGAACCAGCAGACCGGCCCGGGCGAGCTCGGCGACGAAGGGCTCGAGGTCGTCCGGTCCCGGGACCTCCCATACGGACCCGTCGAGCCGGACCGACCCGTCCGCCGCCTGCGGCAACGCCACCGACCGGTCGACCAGCCGCCCCGGCGGCAGGCTGGGCATGAACGTGCCGGGGCTGAACTCGACGCCGAAGAACTCCGCGTCCGGGGGGATCGGCACCGCCGTCGCCCTCGTCTCGGGCCCGCGCACCACCAGGAGCGACGTGCCCTCGTGCCGGGTGACGACCATCTCCCAGTGGCTCGACGCCACCGAGATGAAGGACGCCGCGGGCGCGCTCCGTGTCCGCCACGTCCGCTCGACGAGCGGCGAGGCCGAGGCTCGTTCCTCCAGCTCGAACAGCTCGACGGCGCGCTTCACGGAAACATCGACCGGCGGGCGGCGCGGAACTCATCGCCGCCCGTCGACGAAAGGGGACCGGTGAACTGACCCGGGGGTCAAGTTGCCCGCTAGCGTCTTGGGTGTGATCGTCGACACACCTTCCGGTCGCGTCCAGGGCCTCGAGAAGCGCGGCGTCTGGCAGTTCCGCGGCATCCGCTACGCCACCGCCGACCGCTTCCGGCCCCCGGTGCGGGTCGAGGGCTGGGAGGGCGTCTACGACGCCACCGGCTTCGGCGCCATCGCACCCCAGAACGCGTCCCCGACCGAGGCGATGCTGGGCGCCCAGGACCGCCCCTCCGGCGAGGACTGCCTGTTCCTCAACGTGTTCACCCCCGCCCCCGACGGCGGCTCGCGGCCGGTGCTGGTGTGGATCCACGGGGGTGGGTTCAGCGCCGGATCCGGCAGCGTGCCGTGGTACGACGGCACCAACCTGGCGCGCCGGGGCGACGCCGTGGTGGTGACGATCAACTACCGGCTGGGAGCGCTCGGGTTCCTGCACCTCGGCCACCTCGACCCGGACCTGGCGGGCTCGGGCGCCAACGGCATCCGGGACCAGATCGCCGCCCTCCAGTGGGTGAGCGACAACATCGAGGCGTTCGGCGGCGACGCCGGCAACGTGACGATCTTCGGCGAGTCGGCCGGTGGCATGAGCGTCGGCACCCTGCTGGGCACGCCGGCGGCCTCCGGGCTGTTCCGGGGCGCCATCGCCCAGAGCGGGGCGGCCGCCCACGTCCACGAGCCCGACGCCGCCGCGTGGGTGACGGGCCGGGTCGTGGCCGAGATGGGCCTCTCCCCCACCGAGGTCGACGGCCTGCTGGCCGCGCCCGTCGACGCCGTGCTGGCCGCCCAGGGCAAGGTCGACGCCCTCCGCCAGACCCCCGAGGGCCGTGACGTCGGCCCGCCCGTCGGGGCCCTCACCTTCCAACCCGTGGTCGACGGGACGGTCCTGCCGGAGCCTCCCCTCGACGCCATCCGGGCGGGCAACGCCGCCGGGGTGGCGCTGGTGGCCGGGTCCACCGCGGAGGAGTGGAACCTGTTCCACCTGCGGTCCCGGGCCGCGGGGGCGCTCACCGAGGAGCGGCTCCGCCAGCGGCTGGCGTCCCTGGTCCCCGGCGACCGGGTCGACGACGTGGTCGCCGCCTACCGCGCCGAGGGGGCCGGGGCCGACCCCGACACCGTGATCTGCGCGGTCATGACCGACCACGTGTTCCGCATCCCCGCCGTCCGGCTGGCGGAGGCCCAGGCCCCGCACGCGCCCCGGGTGTCGATGTACCGCTTCGACTACGCCTCCCCCGTCCTCGGCGCCTGCCACGGGATCGACGTGCCCTTCGCCTTCGACAACCTGGACCGGCGGGGCGTGGAGATCCTGCTGGGCGGGCTGGACGACTCGAGCCACCGGCTGGCCGGCCACACCGCCGAGGCCTGGGTCACGGCCGCCCGCACCGGCAGCCCGGCCCACGACGGCCTGAGCTGGCCCGCCTACGACCCGGCCGGCGAGCGGCAGACCGTCACGCTCGACCGGGAGGTGGGCCTGGAGGCCGACCCCCGCCCGGCCCTCCGGGCGCTGTGGGACGAGCTGGCCCCGGTACCCGCGCCCGGCCTGGTCGTAGACTGAACACGCCGTCGCCACCGGGAGCGCCCAGCATGTCCGATCGCCGTCCCCACCACTACCCCACCTTCTCGTCCCCCGACGAGGAGCGGACCCACATGAAGCAGCGGATGGCGGCCGCCTTCCGCCTGTTCGACCGCTTCGGCTTCAACGAGGGGGTGGCCGGTCACCTGACCGGGCGCGACCCCGAGCACCCCGAGCTGTTCTGGGTCAACCCGTTCGGCCTCAGCTTCGGCCTCATCCGGGCGTCCGACCTCATCCTCGTCGACCACGAGGGCAAGGTGGTCGAGGGCGACTGGCCGGTGAACACCGCGGCGTTCGCCATCCACTCCCAGATCCACGCGGCCCGGCCCGACGTGAAGGCGGCGGCGCACACCCACTCGCCCTACGGCCGGGCCTTCTCGACCCTGGCTCGGCCCCTGGCCCCGCTGACCCAGGACGCCTGCGCGTTCTACGGCGACCACGCCGTGTTCGACGACTACACCGGCGTGGTCCTCGACGTCGAGGAGGGCAAGCGCATCGCCCACGCGCTGGCCGGCAACAAGGCCGCCATCCTGCGCAACCACGGACTGCTCACCGTGGGCACCACCGTCGACTCGGCGGCGTGGTGGTACATCACGATGGAGCGCTCGTGCCATGTCCAGCTCATGGCCGAGGCCGCCGGCGAGCCCGTCGCCATCGACGACGAGTGCGCCCGGCTCACGCAGGGCCAGGTCGGGGGCGAGGCCGCCGGGTGGTTCAGCTTCCAGCCGCTCTACGACAAGATCGTGGCCGACCAGCCCGACCTGCTCGACTGACCCGTCCGAGGTCGCCGTGGCCGACGTGACCCCCATCGGCGTCAAGCTCCGGGAGCGCCGGGAGCAGACCCTGCGCACGCTGCTCGACGCCCAGAACGCCAACGACATGGCCGCCGCCATGGCGTGCTTCGACTACCCCCGCTACGAGCTGATCGGCAACCAGCGGGTCTACGACGGCGTCGACGACGTCCGCCGCTACTGGGAGGTCACGAGGCGCTACTTCCCCGACCTGCGCTTCGAGGTCATCAACGTCCACCACGGCGAGGACGCGGTCGTGTGCGAGCTGTGGATGTCCGGCACCCACACGGGCTCGGGCCCCGACTTCGAGGCCACGGGCCGGCACTTCCGGTGCCGGAGCGCCATCATCTTCGCCTTCGACGGCGAGCGGCTGGTCGGCGCCCGCGTCTACTACGACACCGGCACGATCGCCCGCCAGCTCGCCTGAGGCCGATGGCATGGCGTTGCCAGATTGGTAACGTGTTGCCATGATTGTGACAGTCGACCGGTTGGGGCGCATCGTCATCCCCAAACCCCTCCGGGTGGCTTTGGGCATCGGTCCGGACACCCAACTCGAGTTGATGCCGGATGGGACCGGCCTCCGGCTGGAGCCGACTCGGTCGGCTGAGCGTCCGATCGGCGAGATCGACGGCCTGCCGGTGCTGGATCCCGTGGAAGGCGCGGTGCTGACCGACGACGACATACGCCGCCTCCGCGATGAGCTCCAGCGCTGACCGCTGGGCGTGTGACACGAGCGTGGCGGTCGCCTCGCTCGACGCGACCCATCAGGCGTACCCGCTGTGCCGCCGCGTGCTCCTCGACCACCGGCCGGCACTCGCCGGCCATGCGGCGTTCGAGGTGTACTCGGTGCTGACCCGCCTGCCGCCGCCGCTCCGGCTGACCGCTCGGCAGGCGCAGCAGGTGCTGGCAGCGGCGTTTCCCGAGCAGTGCTGGCCCGATCACGACACGGCACGGGCGCTACGGGACCGGCTCGGCGACCTCGGCATCGTCGGCGGATCGGTCTACGACGCGCTGGTGGCCGAGGCCGCCCGGGCCGCCGATCGCACGCTGCTGACGCGCGACCGGCGGGCAGAGCGGACGTACCGCTCGCTGGGCGTCACCTACCGGTTCGTCGACTGACCCTCACTCGAACACCGGTCGGAGGGGGACGCCGGAGGTGCCGTCGTCGCTCTGGGGCACCGCCAGGATCTGGTGGACCTGGCTGCGCCCGGCCTCGAAGTTCACGGCCGAGCCGGCCATGTACAGGCGCCAGACCCGCGCCCGGGCCTCACCCACCTCCTCGACCGCGGCGTCCCAGTCGGCCTCCAGGTTGGCGACCCAGCGGCGCAACGTCAGCGCGTAGTGCTCCCGCAGCGTCTCCAGGTGGCGGACCTCGAACCCGGACTGCTGGACGATGGACGTGACCCGTCCCACCTCGTGCAGCTCGCCGTCGGGGAACACGTAGCGGTTGATGAAGCTCCGCCGGGGCAGCCGGGCCCTCTCGCCCGGGGGCCGGCTGATCCCGTGGTTGAGCAGGCGACCACCGGGCCGCAGCAGCGTGCGCAGGCGCTGGAAGTACTCGCCCAGCTTGGCTTCGCCCACGTGCTCGAACATGCCGATCGAGCTCACGGCGTCGTAGGGGCCGTCCGCCACCTCGCGGTAGTCCTGCAGGCGGATCTCGACCTGGCCGGACAGGCCCGCCTCCCCCACCCGCTTCTCGGCCAGCTCGGCCTGGCGGGGCGAGATGGTCACGCCCACCGCGCTGACCCCGTGGTGGCGGGCCGCGTGCATCGCCATGCCGCCCCAGCCGCACCCCACGTCGAGCAGCCGCATGCCCGGCTGCA
>DASSUD010000011.1:0-11610 GCA_035707385.1 Acidimicrobiales bacterium | reverse complement strand
GGGTAGGCGGCCAGGTGGAGGTAGGTGAAGACGGTGAGGTCGGGGCGGAAGTGCTCGAACTCGTGGGGCTGGGGCTCCTTCACCTTGCACACGAGGTCGGCCCGCTCCCACACCTCGGCCGCCTCCTTGACCACCTCGGCGCCCGCCCGGGCGTAGTCGTCGTCGGTCAGGCTGGACCCGGCGCCCGCCCCGGCCTCGACCACCACCTCCACGCCGTGCGCGCCCAGCTCGCGCACGCCGTCGGGGGTGAGGGCGACCCGGAACTCGTCGACCTTGGTCTCCGCGGGCACGCCCACCAGCAGGGGTGTCGGTCGGTTCATGGCCTAGGTGTATCCCATCGGCGACCACCGGGCGCGCCGAGGGAGGGCTAGGCGACTGGGTGCAGGTCCCGGAAGGCGGCCCGGTAGCGCCGGAACGCCACCCGGAGGTCCTCGGTGCCGGCGTCGCCCGGCGTCGCCTGGGACAGTGCCTCGCTCAGCAGCGCGGCGGCTCCGTCGACCGCGGCCCGGGGGTCGTCCACGAACGTGGCCTGCAGCTCGTCCCACCGGCGGAGCCAACCGTCGTCGACCGGTGGGTCCGCGGCGGTACCGGCGACCGGGATCGCCGTCGGCTCCGGCACCGGCTCCGGCTCGTCCCCGTCGAACGCCGGGGGCCCGCCGGTCGGGTCCGTGTCGTCGAGGTCGTCGTCATCGTCGAGGTCCTCGATGCCGAGGTCCTCGTCCTCGCCGAGGTCGTCATCGCCGAGGTCCTCGTCGTCGTCGTCGAGGTCGTCGATGTCGAGCACCTCGTCGTCCGTGTCGTCCGCGGAGGTCGTGTCGTCGACGTCGATCGTGTCGTCGACGTCGTCGGGGCGGAGGTCGACCGCCGGGTCGGGCTCGCCGACCGGGGCCGGCTCATCGCCCTCGGGCACCTCCACGACGACCGGCTCGGCCGCCGGGGCGTCGTCGCGGGCCTCGTCCACGTCGCCGCCCGGCAGCGGCCGGGACGGCTCGCGCCCGAACACGGCGCTCACCGTGTCACCCCGAACCGGGTTTCGGCCTGCTCGCCGTCACCGTCGCTGTCGACGTCCGGGTCGGAAGGCGTGCCGTCGACCAGCATGGCCTCGAACAGCTCCCGGTAGTGCACGAAGGTGGCCCTCAGGTCGTCGAGCGACGCCGCCGCCCCGCCGGTGCGGGCGGTGCGGTAGTTGGCCACCAGCTGCGGGTGGTCGATGGCTGCCAACTCGACCGGTCCGGGTGCCTCGTCGCCGTCGGCGTCGGCGTCGGCCGCGGCGTCGTGGTAGCCGCGGTCGGCCATGACCTGCTCGACCAGGTTGCGGGCCGCGGCCACGCTGCCCCCCGGGTCGTCCACGAAGCCCGACTGGACCGTGTGCCACTGCGCCCGGTACCGCTCGACGTCGGCCGCGGGCAGGTCCCGAAGGTCGATGGCCTTGCGCCGCTTGAGCCGCTCCCGCAGCGCGGCCTCCGCCCCCTTGCGGTCGCCGTGCTCGTCGACGACCCGCTCGTACTCGGGCCCGAAGCGCCGCCTGAGCGCCGCAGACCTCTGCTGCTCGATGACGACCGCCGCGACCACCAGAAGCGCCACGATCACCAAGGTGAGGATCACCCACGCCATGAGAGGACCTCCCCAGTCCCGTTTTCGGAGATTCCCTCCCGGCGTACCCTCCGCCGACCCCTGCCCATACGTGGCGACCCCGGTACTGTCGGTCCATGGCAGAGCGTGTGATTCGGGCGGCGCTGGCCGCCCTGGCGGTGGTCGGCCTGGCGACGGGCGTGTGGGCCACCCTGTCCCCCCGCTCCTTCTACGACGGCTTCCCCGGCGGCGGGCGGGCGTGGGTGGCGGCCGACGGGCCCTACAACGAGCACCTGGTGCGCGACTTCGGGTCGCTCAACCTGGCGCTGGCCGCCGTGACCCTCGTGGCCCTGGTGACCCTGGGCCGGGCCGCGGTCACCGCCGCGGCCCTGGCCTGGATCGTCTACGGCGTACCCCACCTCGTGTACCACGCACGCCACCTGGACGTGTACGGCACGAGCGATCAGGTGCTGACGATCCTCGGCCTGATGGCGGCGGTGGGCCTCCCGGCCGCCGTGCTGGTGGCGGACCGGCGCCGGGCGGCCTAGAGCTACACCGGCGGCGTGCCCCACGCCGGGTGGATGTCGAGGCCCGGCCGGTTGGTCACGTTGCGCTGCCCGCTGCCGTCGGCCGCCATGACGTAGATCTCGGCCTGGTCGCCGGCGGTGGGCGTGTCCCGCTTGGTCTCGAACGCGAGCTGGGTCCCGTCCGAGGACCAGGTCGGGTCCTGGTCGTCGGACGGATCGGTCGTGAGCCGGACCTGGTCGCCGCCGGACGGGGCCATCACGAAGATGTCCCAGTCGCCCTCGCGCTGGGACGAGTAGGCGATGGCGCTGCCGTCGGGCTTCCAGGAGGGATCGCCGTCGTCACCGGGGTCGGAGGTCAGCCGCCGGGGCGTGCCCCCGTCCACCGGGATCACGTAGATGTCCTGGTTGCCGTCCTTGCGGCTCCAGTAGGCGATGGACTCCCCGTCGGGGGACCACGACGGGTCGCCCTCGTCCTCGGCGCTGTTGGTGAGGTTCGTGACCACACCGGTGGCCAGCTCGACGACGGTGATGTCGGCGGCGCCGTCCCGGTCGGTCACCACCGCCATGCGGGTCCCGTCGGGCGACCACGTGGCCCGGGCGTCCGGGACCAGGCCGTCGATCACGAGGCGGTCGCCCTCGCCGCCGGTGTCGATGACCCGCAGCGCCAGCGCCCCCTCGGACTCGAGCGAGTAGGCCACCGATCGCCGGTCGGGGGAGATGACCGGCAGCCGCGGGAAGGCGGCCTGCTCGCGGGTGAGCGCCCGGGGGTTGCCGCCGTCGGCGTCGATCGTCCAGATGTTCCAGAACGGCGAGTCGAGCTGGGTGTAGACGATCGTGTCCTCGTCCAGCGGCTCGCCCCGGGGCACCTCCACCGGAACCACGCCACCGGGCGGGGCCGTGGGCGTGACGTCGAGCGCCGCCTCCTCCTCGCCGTCCCCGCCGTCGTCGCCGTCACCCCCGCCGAGGACCACCACCGCGCCCACGGCCAGGGCGACCGCAGCCAGGCCCGCGGCCACCAGCAGCGGGCCCCGGCGGCCGGCCGGCGCCGGCGGGGCTCCGCCCGGCGGGCCCGGCGCCGGCAGTGGGAACGCAGGCGGCGGGCCGGGCGGTGCCGGGACCGTGCCCGGCTCGCCGGCCGCGGGGTCGGCGGGCGAGGGCGAGGGAGACGTGACCGTGGTGCCGCCCGACCGGCTGACCACCGGCGGGGCCAGCGTGGCCACCGTGCTGTCGACGGCGCGAGCCAGCGTGGGCGACTGCTCGCCCGACAGAAGGGCGGCGCCCAGCGCCACCGCGTGCTTGGGGTGGACGTCGATCGCCACCGGCCGCTCCAGGGCCGCCACCAGCATCTGGCCCACCAGCGGGATGCGGGACGAGCCGCCCACCAGCAGCACCGACCGCAGCTCGTCCGGCCGGACGTCCGCCGAAGCCAGGGCCCGGCGCATGGCATCCACGGTGTCGTTCAGGGCGGGCCGGACCAGGGCCTCGAACTCGCTGCGGGTCAGGCGGATCTCGGTCCGCTCGGTCGGCAGCGCCACGGGGATGGCGGTGTCGGTGTCCCACGACAGCGTCTCCTTGGCCTCGACGCACTCGCGCCGCAGGCGGGACACGGCCGCCATCGTCGAGGGGTCGTCGGGGTCGAGCCGGGAGAAGGCCGGCCCCAGGTGGCCGACCACCCAGGTGAACACGGCCTCGTCGAAGTAGACGCCGCCCATCTGCTCGATGCCCCGGGGGTCGCCCACCAGCTCGAACCCGTCGCCCGTGTTGCGCAGGACGGCAGCGTCGAACGTGCCGCCCCCCAGGTCGTAGACCGCCACCACCTCGCCCGGCTGCACCCGGGTGGTGGACGCGTAGTGGACCGCGGCCGCCTCGGGCTCGACCGCCACGCTCACCGGGCCGATGTCGGCCTGGGCGACCGCCTGGTCGAACAGCTCGCGCTTGTACTCGCCCCAGTTGGCGGGGCAGGTCACCACCGTGTGCGCAGGCGGGCCGCCCTCGCGGTCCGCCACCACCTTGACCACGCCCCGCAGGAGGTGGGCCATCAGGCCATGGGCCGAGAACGGGCTGCCCCCCAGCAGGACCGGGGTCGGGTCGCCGATGCGCCGCTTGAACTCGCGGGCGAAGCGGGCCGGCTCGATCAGGCTGCGCCGCTCGGCCGGCTCGCCGAAGAGCAGCACGCCGTCCTCCCGCAGCAGCACCACGGAGGGGATCTCCAGGCTGCGGGTGCCGAGGGTCACCACCTCGGACCGCCCGTCTCGCAGCACCGCCGCCGCCGTGTAGGTCGTCCCGAGGTCGACCCCGAGTGTGTAGCTCCGTCCTGCCCCGATCACGGGGCAACACTAGGCGGCGGGTTCGTCCGTCCTGGCGAGGTGCCGATCCGAGGGCTCCAGCTCGCACCACACGGTCTTGCCGCCCGGGCCGCGCTCCACTCCCCAACGGCCGCACACGGTGTCCACCAGGCCCAGACCCCGCCCGCCGAGCGCGTCCGGCGCCGCCTCCCCCGGGGCCAGGGGGGCGTGGGGGGCGGCGTCGGTGACGTCGAGGCGGACGCGGCCGTCGATCCGGCACTGGACCAGGACGTCGGAGCGGGCGTGGACCACCGCGTTGGCCACCAGCTCGGTGACCGCCAACAGCGCCCGCTCGATGTCGAGCGGATCCCAGCCGTGGCCCCGCAGCAGGCGGTCGAGCGCCCGCCGCGCCGACCGCGTCGACCGGGTGTCACACGGGAGCCTCATCGTCATGTGGTCGGTCTCAAGCGCGGTGGCACACATCGTTTCCGTCCCGGGTTCCGCCGTCCGTGGGGTGACGATCCGCTGCTACCCCGCCACGACCGGGCCACACCGGCGATCGCGGCTCAGGTGGCCAGGCGGCCGGCCCGGGACTCCAGGTAGCGCTGCTCCGGCAGGCTGGTGGCGCGGCGGGCCGCCTCGCGGTAGGACCCGCGGGCCCCGTCGAGGTCGCCCCCCATCTCCCGACGGTGGGCGCGCACGGCGTGCAGGCGGTGGTGGCCCGCGGTCCGGTCGTCGGCGTCGAGGGTCGCCAGCAGGTCGAGGCCGGCCTCGGGCCCCCGCACACCGCCGGCTCGAAGGAACGCCAGATCTCCTCGTTGCCGTAGATGGCGACCAGGTACTTCATGGTCGTCTCCCGTGTGGGACGGGCCCCGGCGGGGCCGCTCACCCCGTGGGTCGGAGCCGGGCGGCGCATCTCGACATGCCGCCGGAGGATCCGCTCAGCCGTAGCGGCCGGCGTCCGGCGGGACCTCGGTCGACGGCCCGACGTGGGCGGCCAGCCAGGCGGTGACGGGGGCGGCGGCCCGCCAGGTGTCGGTGACGCGGCGGGCCGCCGCCCTGGTGTGCAGCCAGCCGGCGGGGTCGAAGCGGCGGACGCCGGCCAGGCCCTTGTGGCGCAGCAGCTCGACCCGGGGGTGGTCGCGGGGGTAGCCCCGGGGCGCGGTCTTGAGCGCCTCGCCCGCCACCTCCAGGCGGGCTGCCCGGACCTGGGCCACCGCCTCGGCCAGGGCGGCGCCCGCCGTGTCGTCGTCCACCGCGGCCCGGTAGCGGTCGAGCTGGTCGCCGGCCATCATCCAGTAGCCGCACCCGGCGACCAGCCCGGCGGCCGAGATCTCGACGTAGTACCGCTCGCCGCCCTCGCCCTCGCCGACGGCGTAGCCCCGGGTCTTGTAGGGGCGCTTGTCCTTGCTGAAGCGGATGTCCCGGTACGGGCGGGTCATCGTCAGCGGGCCGAACTCCTCGGCCACCAGGTCGCTCAGCGCCTCGAACGGGGCGCGGACCTCCTCCTCGAACACCGCCTTGTGGGCGGTCCAGTAGGGCTTGGCGTTGTCGGCCTCCAGCCCCCGGTAGAAGTCGAGGGCCGCCGGGGACCAGCCGCGGAATCCCTGTGCCATGCCCCCGATGCTGGCACGCCCCGGTCACCCGTTCCGGCGTCGGCGCAGGCGGGGCCGATCAGGGTGCGGTGGTCGCCAGATGGGCGTTGATCGCCCGCACGTGGTCGTTGCGGAACATCATGCGGGCGTACATCAGCTGGAGGGGCAGCGGCGGCACCCGAACGGGCCGGTCGCGCCAGGTCACCGTCTCCAGCGACGCCCGGGCGGCGGCATCCCACAGCGTCGGGCGGCCGGGTTGCTCTTTCATCCCGGCGATGACCGAGATCGCGCAGCCGTGGAACAGCGTGCCGTAGCGGGTGGCGACGGGCCAGCTCCCCGGGTCGACGATCGGGCGCAGGACTCCGCCGGGGACCCGGGACATGAGCCGGTCCGCGGACGCCTCGTCCATGGCGATGTCGACGCCGCCGGGCGCCACGTCGAGGCCGCGGACCGCCATGGCCGCGCTGCCGATGACGAACCAGCCGGCGCCCATGCCGTCGAGGACCGGGGCGATCCAGGCGAGCCCGGCCTCCCAGTCCACGGGACGGACCCCGTGGGCCTGGTCGAGCATCTCGGCCCCGTCCCGCTCCCAGGCCCCGGGCGGCGTCCCCCCACCCGGGGGCGGCCGCGGGGTACTCCCAGGTGAAAGGTGTCGCCGTCGCGGGTGAAGTCCAGGCCCCGGACCAGGTTGTGGGTGTAGGCGCGCGGCGCCCCGGTGAGGGTGACGAGCCGGCGCCCGTCGTCGATGCCGGTCGTGATGATCATGGCGTGATCCCTTTCCGTGCCCGCGCCGGGGCCCACGACGTGGCGGCGGGCGGTCGAGTACGACTCGCCCGTGCGCGCCATGCGGGCGCGTATCAGCCGCTTCAGGTCCTTGTGCGCTGGCATCTGTTCTCGTGCACGCCGCGGGCTCCCCATCGCCGAGACCGCACGGCCGCATCGGAACAGTCACCCGGCCCGGGAGTGTTCCCCCCTTTGCCTCCACGGGCGCCCCGATGGGTGGACGGGTCGGAGGTTCGGCGTCGGGCCGCGCCACGAGCAGCATCCCCGGCGGTGGCGGCGATGTCAACGGCGGTCAACCAGACATTTGGCGGCACATACGACGGGCATCCGGCGCATACGCCGCCAGATCGCCGGGGGTCGGTCCGGCATGATGGCCTCCATGGAGGACCACGCGGACAGGCCGATCGCCGGGGCGGTGGAGGAGAGCTGGCTGTCCTCGCTGGAGGACAACGCCACGTTCGACCGCCCCTGGGTCGAGACGGCCGTCGGTTGGCTGCTAGACGGGTTCCGGTCGGGTGCGACGGTGGTGGACGTCGGCTGCGGGGCTGGTGGAGCCGCGTGTGCCTTCGCTCGCCATCCCGCCGCCGACCGGGTGCTCGCCGTCGACCGCGACCTGCGCCTGATCGACGTCGCCCGGCGGCGGGCCGGCCGCGAGGGGGTGGCGGACCGGGTCCGGTGGGCGTCCGGGGCGGTGGGTGCGCTGCCTCTCCGTGCCGGTCGCGCCGACCTCGTCTGGGCGTCCGGCGTCGTCCATCACGTCCCGGACCAGCAGGCCGCGATCGTGGAGCTCGCGGCGCTCGTGCGGCCGGGCGGCACGGTGGCCCTGGTCGAGGGCGGCCTGCCGCTGCGCTGCCTCCCCCACGACGTGGGCATGGGCGAGCCCGGGCTGGAGGCCAGGCTCGACGAGGCCCGGGCGCGCTGGTTCGCCGACCTGCGGGCCGAGCTGGCCGGGCCACCGATGCCCTACGGCTGGCCGGCGGCCCTGGCCACCGCCGGGCTGGTCGACCGGCGAACCATGTCCTACGTGGCCGAGTCGGCCGCCCCCCTCGACGCCGCCGGCCTGCAGATGGCGCACCAGCACCTGGCCCATGCGCTCGACGAGTTGGGCCACCGGCTCGGCGCCGACGACCGGGCCACGCTGCGGCGCCTCCTCGACCCGGGCGACCCCCTGTCCATCCACCGGCGCGACGACCTGACCGTCACGGCCGTTCGCACCGTCCACACGGGGACCCGGCCGTCCTGACCTGACCGGAAGCGGGCGCCCAAAAACCCCAGGCGGTGGAACCCGACGTCGGGGGTCGTCCTGTCCCTCGACTCGACTCGGGTTCCACCTGCCCGGGGGAGGCTTTCGCCGTCCGCCGCCGCGGCTAGCTCTGGGCGAGGGCCACCTGGGCGGCCCGGTTGCCGGCCTCCCACGGGTTCGGCAGGCCATCGTCGCCGGAGGGCGCCTGCGACCCGGCGATCTCGGCCGCCTGGTTGTACAGGTGCACGTCACTGCCGACCACCGCCGGCCGGGCTGCGATCTCGGCCGCCTGGTTGTACAGGTGCACGTCACTGCCCATCACCGCCGACCGGGCTGCGATCTCGGCCGCCTGGTTGTAGAGGTGCTGGTCGCTCCCGTGGGACGCCTCGACGCTCGCGGGCCGAGCCGTCACGGTCACGTCCTCGTCGCCACAGGCGGCCAGGCCGCCCACGGCCACGAGCGCGAGCGGGGCCAACCACCCGAGCTTTCTGATCCTGTTGTCCGCCATCGTTCTGCCTCCCTGATCTCGGATGCCTGTCATCCGATGGGGAGACGATGCGCCGATCCGAGGCGGGGAACCGTTGCGGACGACACGCCGCGGCCGTGACATCGGTCAGCGACGCCGGTCACGCCCGCCGCCCGGTCAGCCCGCGAACCCCCGCAGGCCGTCGAGGTCGAGGACCACGACCTGCCGGCGACCGGTCGACACGAGCCCGAGCGCCCGCAGGGTCGCCAGGGCGCGGGCGACCGACTCGCGGGACGCTCCCACCAGGCCGGCCAGGTCGTCCTGCGTGAGCCCGCGGCGCAGCACCATGTCCGCGCCCGCCGGCCGGCCACCGGCGTCGACCATGTCGACCAGCAGGCGGGCGACCCGCCGGGTGGCGTCGTAGGCACCGAACTCGACCAGGCGGCGGTCGGAGGACCGCAACCGGGCGGCGATGATGCGCAGCAGGTGGAGCGCGACCGCCGGGCGGCCGGCGAGGAGCGACCGGAACTCGCCGGCGCGCACCACCCGGCAGACGACGGCGTCGAGGGCGACGACGGTGGCCACCCGGGGTGTCGGCTCGTCCTCGATCGCCGCCAGCTCGCCCACCAGGTCGCCCGGCCCTCGCAGGCTGAGCACGGTCTCGGTGCCCGCCTCCGACGGGGCCGACACCTTCACCTGCCCCTCGGTGATCAGCACGACGAAGCCACCGAGCTCACCGCTGACGAAGATCGACTCGCCGGCCCGGTAGTGCCGCGGGCGACCGGCGGCCAGCAGAGCCTCCCTGTCGGCCGGCTCCAGGCGCTCGAGGAACGTTCCCGGGGCCGGCGTGTCCACGCCCACGCCATCGAGTGTGCCACCACACCAGCACTCTGGCGCGCATCAACGGACGACGCGGTAGCGGATGTGCGTCACCCCGTCGGAGGGGACGGCCCAGAGCTGCTCGAGCCGGACCGGCGCCACCGCCTCGATCTCGTCGAAGAGCCTGACGCCGCCGCCGAGCAGGACGGGGGTGACGCTGACCTCGATCTCGTCGAGCCGCCGCGCCCGCAGGAGCTGCTGGACGGGGCTGGCGGCGCACACCGACACGTCCTTGTCCCCCGCTGCCTCCAGGGCCAGGTCGATGGCCCGGTCGATGCCGTCGGTCACGAACCGCACCTGCGGGTGCCAGCGGCCCCCGGCGGGAGGATGGTGCGTCACGACGAAGTTGGGCGCGTCGATGGGGTGGCCATCCGCCCAGCCCCCGGCGATGTCGAACGTGCGGCGTCCGGAGACCCCGGCCCCGGTGTCCCGCACCCACGCCTCCACGACCGAGACGCTGGCGTCGGGTGGGCACAGGAACCGGTCGCGACGGTTGCGCTCGGGGCCCGCGCTCATCCACGCGAACAGCGCCTCACCGCCCTCGCCCAGCGGTGAGCCCGGGCCGTCGCCCGGCCCGGCGATGTAGCCGTCCAGCGACACGCTCAGGCACACGACGACCTTGCCCATGGCGACCCCCTCCCGCGACACCGAGATACCACATGGCGCCGGACAAACTTACGTGGGCCGGGGAGGATTCGAACCTCCGAAGGCGATGCCGGCAGATTTGCAGTCGTTCGAGCGTACAACGGTGTGCCACACCGCGGCGTCGCAGGTAGAGCTGGCCTGTTCGTGAGCCAGGACCACCGAATCTGCTGCCCTCCGTCCAGCCTCGGGGGTCGACTCGCGGCGGCTACCGGGTGCCCGAAGGCAAGCGGCTTTCGGCGACGTCGGTCGTCAGCTCCGGGCATTAGGCGGCATGCGTGCCCGCGCGTCGCCCGAGCGCCGAGGCGGTCACGCGACGGTTCGTAGACTCCCTGACGCAACGCGTACTTGTGAGGTCAGATGCCCCTCCCCGGCGGCCCGTCAGACAAGGCAGGCAACAGCTACGAGCGCCGCTGGACGACGTTCGCGCTCATCCACCTGTTGAGCGGCCAAGCGCAGACACTGCGCATCGAAGTCCCAGGTGACGACGGCGTCGGCTTCGAGTCTCGGCTGATGGTCGACGGCGTCGCCGAGTGGCACCAAGCGAAGCGGCAGCGCGGCGGCGGACCGTGGACAGTGAACGCCCTCGTTACCGAAGCGGTCTTGCCGCCCTGGCAGAGCAACCTCGCCGGTGGCGACCGGTGCGCGTTCGTGTCCAGCACCAGCGCGGACGAACTGCGCGAGCTCGCCGACCGGTCGAGGTCGGCGGAGTCGTGGGATGAGTTCGACCAGGAATTCCTCGCCGCCGCAGAGGTACGTGCTCGCTTCGAGCGGCTCCAGCGCGCCTGGCCCGACCTTGCGGACACGGACGTCTACCTCGCGTTGCAGCGCGTCAGGGTCTCGACCATTGGGGAGACCGACCTCGCTGGCCGGATCAACGACCGCCTTCGGGAGCTGGTCACCGGCGCCGAGCCCTCACCACCATCGAAGACGAACTACGCATCCTCATCCCCGACATCGGCACCGTGATCCGCTTCGTCGGCGCCGAATTGGACACCCGCGACCCCGTCGGTCTCATCCGAAGCATCGAACACCCCATCCACCGGCTGCCCACCACCATCGCCGACCACCGCCAGCACGCACAGGACGCCCGTGAGGAAGCCAACCGCGCCGAGACCCGGCGCGCCACGCCCTGCGCGGCGACACTTCGGCGACGAAGAGCAGGGAGCGCGTTCGGGGCCGCCGCGCGTCGCAGGGATCGAGTCTGGCCACATGGCTTCTCCCCGGGTGGCCGCTCTCAGGGTCCGGGGTCGCTGGATACCTGGGAGCGTGCGGCGCAGGCGTCGGTGACGAGCTCCTCAAGAACGTCGGCGGCGGCGCGGAGCTCGTGGACCTGGCCGACGCCGGTGCCGGCCCAGATGACGCGGCGGGTCACGTCGTCATCCAGAGCCGCGGTTGCGTACCGCTCGCGCGCGGTCGCAGGGTCGGCGCCGAGGGCGTAGATTCGGTCGTGCCACTCTTCGGTGGTCAGGTTCTTTAGGGCTCGGCCGTCGTAGCCGGCTGGCCATTCTGGGCCGCGGACGATCTCGAACACCGACGTGCGGATCGTGTCGCCGTCGGCGGCCTCGATCAGGCGTCGCTTGACGACGTCGCTGTCGATTGCCTCCGGCGTGGCGTA
>DASSUD010000010.1:0-22557 GCA_035707385.1 Acidimicrobiales bacterium | reverse complement strand
GCCGACGACCACGTGGTGGCTGTGTTCCCCGAGGGCACGACCCACGACGACCCGACCATCCGTCCCTTGCGCACCGGCGTCGCCCGCATCGCGCTGGCCGCCTCGGCCGCGGGCGTCGAGGGGGTGCGGATCGTGCCGGTGGGCATCTCCTACGAGGACAAGGTGGCCGTGCGCGGCCGTGCCCTGGTCGAGTTCGGCCCGCCCCTCGCCGTCGGGGACGGCGCCGCGCTCGACCCGGCGGGCGCCCCGCTCCTGGGTGACGTCGACGCGCTGACCGCCCGCCTGGAGGCGGCGATGCGGGCGACCACACCGGACTTCGCCTCCACCGAGGAGGCGGTCGCCCTCACGAGCGGTGCCACCATTGCCCTGCGGGCTCCCGGCACCACACCCGCGGCCGTTCCCCTCGCCGACACGTCGGCGCTCGCCCGCCGGGCGGCGGGAGCGGGCCCCGCGCGGGTCGGCCGCCTGGTCGACGCCGTCGCCCGCTACCACATGTTGCTCGGCACGGTGGGGCTGGTGGACGGCCAGGTGGCCAACGGCCGCAGCCTGCCGTCCCTGGCCCGGCACACCCTGGCGCTCGCCGCCCTCCTGGTGGTGCTCGCGCCCTTCGCCCTGGCGGGCCTGTTCACCAACCTGGTGCCGGCCGTGATCGTGCTGGTGGCGGGACTGGTGCCCCGGGCGCCGGTCTCGAAGGGGACGGTCCGGCTGCTGGTGGCGGCGGTGGTGTTCCCACTGACCTGGCTGGCCATCGCCGTGTGGGACGGGGCCACCGGGTGGGTGGCGGACGTGCTGCGCAGCCTGGCCTTCCCTCTCCAGCCGGTGCTGGAGGAGGCGTACGGCACCCGGCAGGGGTTCTGGCCCAGCCTGTTCGTGTTCGTGTCGATCCCGGTCCTCGGCATCGCGGCGCTGCTGTTCGTGGAGCGGGCGTGGGCGCTGGCCCGGGACTGGCGGGCGTGGCGCGCCCGGGTCGACCGGCGGGGCCAGCTCGGGGCCGTCCTCGACCGGCGCGCCCTGGTGGCGGCCCTGACCCTCGAGACCGCCGGACCGGCCGACGGTTGAGCGATTTGGCGTCTCTCACGGCGCCATTGCGACGTGAGAGCCGCCAAATCGTTGGGTGCATCCGCGAGGCACCCCACGGAGCGAAAGGACGGCTGACCCCTTCGATCCGAGGAGCACCACATGAGAGCCCGTACCGCACGCCTGTCCGCCGGCCTGCTGGCCCTGGGCCTGCTCACCGCCGCCGCCTGCGGCGACGACGGCGACGGCGACAGCACCGCCAGCGAGCAGTCCGGCGGCGAAGCCACGGCCGCCACCGAACCGGACGCCATGGCCGAGGCCGACGTCGTCGACACGGCCGTGGAGGCCGGCGACTTCGGCACGCTCGTGACCGCCGTGCAGGCGGCCGGGCTGGAGGAGACGCTGCGGGGCGAGGGCCCGTACACGGTCTTCGCGCCGACCGACGCGGCCTTCGGGGCGCTGCCCGCCGGCACCGTCGACACGCTGCTCGCCGACCCCCAGGGCGACCTCAGCAACATCCTGACCTACCACGTCGTTCCCGGCGAGGTCCTGGCCGAGGACGTGGCCGGCCTCGACGGCCAACCGGTCACCACGGTCAACGGCGCCACCTTCACCGTCGAGGTGGGTGACGACGGGTCGGTCAGCCTGACCGACGCCGCCGGCAACCAGGTCGCCGTGACCCAGACCGACGTCGAGGCGAGCAACGGCGTGATCCACGTCGTCGACGCCGTCCTGATGCCGGGCTGAGACCCGGCGTCGGCCACGCGGCCGGGGTGACGATCCCCCCGTCACCCCGGCCGTGGCGCGAGGTCGGGTTGGAGACCGGCCAGCTCGCGCCGGCGCATGGCGTCGGGGATGGAGACCGGCCGGCGGGCCCGGATGTCGAACGCCATGCTCACCGACTCGAAGGCGGTCAGCAGGTCGCCGCGGTCGAGGTCGTAGGTCCAGTGGACGCGGTGGGTGACCTTGTCGTGGACGGCGACGCCGGCGCCGAAGCTCTGGATCCGGTCGCCGGCCACCGGGAGGCGCCGGACCTGGAGCCTCGTCTCCATCGACGCCCATCCCATCGGGGCGCCGTCGGAGGTCTCGTCGAGCCACGGGCCCTGGCCGCCGCCGACCGGTTCGCCGCCCCAGACCAGCATGGGCGCCATGTCGGTCCGGTAGCGGCCCCGCCTGTCGCACTCCTCCGC
This sequence comes from Acidimicrobiales bacterium, assembly GCA_035707385.1. GTDB lineage: Bacteria > Actinomycetota > Acidimicrobiia > Acidimicrobiales > VFJN01 > ZC4RG19. The sequence goes on along the minus strand of DASSUD010000010.1, from coordinate 20,350 downwards.
GCTCACCCGCCGCTCCCGCCGCATCGCCAGCCCGCGGGCGCGCACGGTGTCGAGCGAGGGGGCGCAGGCCATCGGCTCGGCGTCCAGCGAGATGGTCCGGGTGGCGGCGTAGCCCGGCACCGGGACCACCAGCGCGGCGGCCTCCGCCACCAGGCGGCCGGGGAGCGGCGCCCGCCGGCCCCCCTCGTCGATGGCGCTGATCCCGTGCACGAACGTGGCGGCCAGCACACCGGAGTCCGCCGCCGCCAGCTCGTGGTGCAGCCGCAGCTCGCCCGGACCGGCACCGATCACCGCGCTGCGGACCACGAGCCGCGTGCCCAGCAGCTGCTCGCGGTGGTGCCGGGTGTACACGTCGTGGACGACGTGGGGGCGCGCCCCCCAGCCGGGAATCTCGTCCAGCAGCGCGGCGGTGCCCGCCTGGGCGTTGACCGCGTAGAAGCGCACGTTCATGTGCCCGAGGTGGTCGATCTGGTCCTCGGTGACCGTGCTCTCGTGCGTGGTCCGCAGCTCGCTCACGGCCTGGTCCGCCCGCCTCGCATCCGCATGACGCTACCGGCGCGATGCCGTGATCGGGCGCGCGAGGATCCGCTCCGTGACCGCACCCACGATCGATCCCGTCCAGCTAGCGTCCTACCTCGATGGCAACGCCTCGGAGCTGCTGTCCGAGTACTTCCGGTCGGGCCGGTTCACCGGAGGCTCGTTCGAGCGGTTCGCCGGTGGCGGCGATCGCCCGGACGTCGCCGACCGGTTCACGAGCGACGACATCGTCGCGGTGTCGCTGCTCGGGGTCCGCATCCCCGGGCTCCCGGCGCTGAGCATCCTGGGGGACCGCGAAGCCGAGTTCAGCCAGATGCTGGCGGGCATCCCCGCCGGCGTCGATCTGTGGGAGGCGGAGGAAGCAGCCGTCGGACCGGGCTCGGCGGCCGACCGGCTGTGGCGGGCTCTGGTGGCCCTGCCCGGCATCGGGTGGGTGACGGCCGGGAAGCTGCTCGCCCGCAAGCGTCCCCGCCTGATCCCGGTCTACGACCGGGTCGTGCGGTCGGCGTTCGGGCGGGACGGCACCGAGGACTGGTGGCGACCGCTCCGCGCCGTGCTCGCCGGGAACCCTGACACCGTCGCCACCCTCGGCAGGCTGCGGGCCGAGTCGGGGATCGGTGACGACGTGTCGCTGCTCCGGGTCCTCGATGTCTGCGTCTGGATGCGCGAGCGCGGCGAGCCGGAGGCGGTCCCCGACGCGGAAGGGTGACGCCCCGTGACCTGAGGACCGCCTGACCACGGAAGCACCAGCACTTCTTCAGGGGTTCTCCAAGCCGGCTGCAAGGGCCCGGCCGGATGATGGCGGCATGAGGCTCCCCGCTGCCCACCTTCCCTACCGCCGCCGGCCGGACGTCGGCCCGCTGCTGGACGTGCCCGCGCTGCGGGGCGCGTCCCGGCGACGGCTGGCGGCGCTGGCGCCGCACGCCGACCGCCTGCGCCTGCCGCCCGGGCGGACGGTGGCCCGGGCCGGGGACACCGCCCGGGAGATGACCGTGGTCGTCGCCGGCCAGGTCGCTGTGACCTCCGGGGACGGCCACACCGCCGTGCTGCCCGCCGGCGCCCAGATCGGCGGCAACGAGGTCGTCGGTCGGCGACCCCATCCGGCCACCGTCGTCACGTTGACCGACGCGGAGGTCGTCGTCCTCGCCGGGCCCGCCGTGCTGTGGGCGCAGCGCGAGGGCCTCCTCCAGCTGACCCCCCGAGAGGAGGAATCATGGACCCCCTCTCCCTGGCCTACGTGGAGGCCCGCCGCCTTGAGCTCGAGCTGGCGCTGAGCCGCCGCGGCCATCCGGCGCCCCGCCGGCCCCGCCGCCGGTTCCGGGCCCTCCGCCGCCCGGCCTCCTGAACGCGGGCGGTGACGCTGTGCGAGCATGACCTGGTGGTGGGCTACCGGTTCGGAGAGTTCGTGCTGGACGACGCGCAGTTCGGGCTCTCCGGCCCGGCCGGCCCCATCCATGTGGAGCCCCAGGTCTTCGAGCTCCTCCGCTACCTGATCCTCAACCACGACCGGGTGGTGCCCAAGGAGGAGCTGCTCGACACCATCTGGGGCGACCGGTTCGTGTCCGAGTCGGCGCTCACCTCCCGGGTCAAGGCGGCACGGCGGGCGGTGGGCGACGACGGCCAGGCGCAGGGCGTGATCAAGACGGTCCACGGCCGCGGCTACCGGTTCGTGGCCGCCGTGCGCGTCGAGTCCGAGCCGGGCCGCCGGGCCCTGCCCCGGCTGCGCAACGCCGTCTTCGGCCGGGACCGGGACATCGCCAGTGTGGTGGCACGGGTCGACGAGGCGCCGCTGGTGACCGTGACCGGGCCGGGGGGCATCGGCAAGACGACCGTCGGCCTGGCCGTGGCCGGCCGCCTGCAGGACGACTTCGCCGACGGCGCCGTGTTCGTCGACCTCAGCCCGGTGCTCCCGCACGCCGACATCACGCGGGCCGTGGCCGAGGCCGCCGGGGTGGAGGGCGGTGCGGCCGACTCGATCGTGCAGGTGGCCGACCACCTGGCCAGCCGGCCCGTGCTGCTGGTGATGGACAACTGCGAGCACGTCCTCGACCACGCGGCCCGGCTCGTCGATCGCATGCTCGCCGCGGGCAACGGAGCGCGCGTCCTGGCCACCAGCCGCGAGCCCCTGGGCGTGGCGGGGGAGCACGTGTGGCCGCTGGGGCCCCTGCACGACGAGGGCCCGGCCCTGTTCGTGGAGCGGGCCCGGGCCGCCGAGCCCCGGGGAAGGTGGGACCCCGCCGACCCCGCGGTGGTCGAGCTCTGCCGGCGGCTCGACGACGTGCCCCTGGCCCTCGAGCTGGCCGCCGGCCAGCTGCGCCGCTTCGACCTGGCCGAGCTGACCCGCCGGCTGGACGACCGCCTGGGGATGCTGGCCGGGCGGCCGACCGGCGAGGCCCGTCACGCCACGATGGAGACGGCCATCGACTGGAGCTACCGGCTGCTCGACGCCGCCGAGCAGGCCCTGCTCCGCCACCTCAGCGTGTTCCCCGCCTCGTTCACCGTGGCTGCGGTGGAGGCGTCGGCCCCGGTGCTGCCGGGCGGGGACGTGGTCGGGGTGTTCGGGGGCCTGGTGGACAAGAGCCTGGTCGTGAGGCTGCCGGGCTCCGGCCGGTACCGGCTCCTGGAAACCATCCGGGTGTTCGCCCGCGGCCGGCTGGAGGATGCGGGCGACACCGCCGATGCCGTCGAGCGCCACCGGCGCCACGTGCGGGACCGGGTGGCGTCGGCGTCCCGCCTCGACCGGTGGCTGTCGGCCCGGCGGGCCGCCGCCTACCGTGCCGACCTGGAGGATGCCCGCCAGGCCTTCCGCCACAGCCTGGAGCAGGGCGAGGTGGGGGACGCCGTCGAGATCGCGGTGGGCGCCTCGTTCCTGTGGCGGAACGCCATCGGGTGCGCCGAGGGCGACGCGTGGGTCGCCGAGCTGGCGGCGCGGGACCTGTCGCCCGACGACGAGCTGTGGGTCCACATCCTGGGCTCGGACGTGGGGCAGGGCCGGGGCGACCCCGGCCAGATGTTCGCCGCGCCGCCCCCGGGCGAGGGCGGCCCGGGCGATCCGGACGACGACCCGGCCGGGGCGTGCGTCCTCGCCCACTACCACGCCCTCGCCCGGCTGACCGAGCCCGCCAGCGGCCGCCCCCGGCTCGCGCGGGCGCTCGACCTGGCCCGGCGGTCGGGCGACGACCGCCTCACGACGATGATCGAGATCTTCTTCACGGTCGCCGACCTGGCTGCCGGCGACTACGACCAGGCCCGGGCCGAGCACGCCCGTCTCGACCGGGTGGCGTCCGAGGACGGCTACGACCGCTTCCTGCTCCACTGGGCCGGCTGGATGCTGGGGCTGGCGGAGCGGAACGCCGTCACCGCCCGCCGGTGGATGAGCCGGCAGCAGGACTTCCTCGACCGCACCGGCATCGTCGAGACCTGGATCACCTCGTTTTCCACCGCCCTGTGCGACGTGGTCGAGGGGGGCGACGTGGTGTCCCGGCTGGCTCACACGCTGGACCTGGCCGACCGGGAGGGCTACCGGGCCGACGCCGACTGCGTGCTGGTCCTGGCCTACGCCGCCATCTGCGCCGAGCGGCCCTCGGAGGCGGCCGAGCTGATCGGCACCGCCACCCACGGCCGGTTCAACGCCACGGCCCTCTACGTGCTCTACAGCGCCGTCCTCGACCGGCCGCTGCGGGGACGCCTCGACGCGGCCGCCATGGCGGAGGCGGCGGCCCGCGGGCGGGAGCGGACACCGGCCGAGGCGCTCGCCGGGCACGGGATCGCGCGTGCCGTCACGTCACCTCGTGGACGTGGATGGTGACGTCGTCCCGCCGGCGCTCGCCACGGTTCCTCCGCCGCCACGCTGCCACGTTCGGCCTCGGCCGTTCACGACCGGACCGGGCGGGCCCCGTCGCCCCAGTCGTAGACGACGAAGGTGCCGGCCAGCTTGTCGTGGAAGCCCTGGCTGCGCCGGTCGACGGCGATCCACACGAACCCGAGGAGCAGGATCGCCGACACCCAGTAGCCGAGGGCGCGGATCACCGACCGCCGGGCCCCGGGAGGGGCGCCGCTCGCGGTGACGACCCGGACCCCCAGGAGCATCATCCCCGGCGTGCGGCCCAGCAGCGTCCAGAAGCCGGCACAGTAGGCGAGGAAGACCACGGGCACGGCCAGCGCGTAGCCGAGCGCCGTCGCCCCGTCCCCCCGCCACATGGTGGTGGTCCCGATGGTGGCGAGGACGGCCACCGCGACCTGGTAGCCGCCGGTGGCCACCACCAGCGCGGTGACGGCGTCGAGGACGAACGCGATCCCGCGCGACACGATGCCGGCATAGGGCTCCGGGCCGGCGTAGGACTGCGGGCCGGCGTCGGGCTCGGGCGCCGTCGTCACGGATCCGGCCGCGATCCGTCGGCGGGCGCCACGTCCCCCCGTACGGGCCGCTCGGGCGCGTCCCGGCGGCGGGCGGGGCGGCGCAGGAGCCGTGCCATGAGGCGGTCGACGGCCTCGTCGCCCGCGACGGCCCGCGCCCGCGCCGTGCCCGTGAGCTCCTCGGCCATTCCCCGGGACTGGCCGGCGATGATCTCCCGGACCTGGTCGGACTCGGACAGGCGATCGAGCACCGCGGGCAGGAAGGTGTCGATGGCCCGCCCCTGCATCTGCTCGACGAGGTCGCCGACGAAGCGCACCAGGAGCGGGTCCCGGGCCAGCCGGTCGGCGACGGCGGCCGCCAGCTGGGCGGCGGCGTCGGCCCCCGACCTGGCGGCCGATCGCCCCTGCTGCTCGAGGCCGGCGGCGGTGTCCAGAACGGCGTGGCGCAACGGCGCCGGGACCAGGGAGAACGCCCCCGCAGCCACGGGCCTGGCCACGGCCTGGGTCGCGCCGGCCGCGGTCCCCGCCAGGCGCGCGAACCGCCGCCCGCCGGCGACGAGCGCGCCGGCCGCGACGTACCGCAGATCCGGTCGCCGGCCCCCGGCCGGAACGTCGATGATGGGCGCGCCCGTGTTGGCCATCTCAGCCCACGCTCCGTGCCAGGGAGCCGGCTGGCATCACCCTCCGGGGATGGTTCGGGGGCCGGGTCGTCAGGGGCCGCGCACCGGGGCCACGTAGGGCGCGGCGGGGTCGGCCCCCTGGAGCTGCCACACCTCGTGCCCGTCGAGGGCGAAGACGAGGAACTGGTCGGGCCCCGGGTCCTTGGTGTCGCCCCGGTGGAGGATGTAGGCCAGCTGGTCGGCCCCGTCCGCGAGGTCGACCCGGAACGTCACGCCGTAGGTGTCCTGGCCCGCGGGGCGCAGGGGATCGTTCCACACGGTCTCGGCGGCGGCCCCGGTCCACACGTGCAGCCCCCAGAAGTCCTCGAAGTTGGCGCTGGCCGGGTCGCCGTAGTCGCCGGCGGGCCGCCGGTAGTGGATGGTGGCGAACCCTTCGGCCGCCCCCCGGGACGGGTGGACGACCTGCTCGCCCGGCTGGAGCCAGGCGGTGGGCGTGTCCGTCGGAGTGAACGTGACGGCGTCGACGGTGACCGTGCCGCCGTCGGCCACGGTGACAGTCAGAGGGGCCCCCAGGTCGGCCGGCGCCAGGGTGAACACGGCCCCGTAGTCGCCGTCGACCGCCTCGGGTGCGGCGCCGTTCAACGTGACCGCGGAGCAGTCGGTGCAGGCGTAGTGGACCGTGGCGTGGCCCAGCGCCTCGGCCTGCGAGGTGTAGACGGTGAGGTCACCCTCCCGCAGCCAGATCTCCGGCGTGGCGGCCGGGTCGAAGCTGCGGTCGGGGCTGTCGGCCGGGTCCTTGGTGTCGCCCCGGTGGACGATGAAGTTCACCGGGGCGGTGTCGTTGGCCAGTTCGACGAACGCGAAGCGCCCGTACTCGTCCTCGCCCAGGAACGGCTTGGGCGCGGTCCAGTCGGTGGCCTCGCCGGGGGCGATGGCGTCGCCCCACAGGTGCAGGCCCCAGAAGTCGGCGGAGCTGCCCGTGGTGTGGTCGCCGTAGTCGCCGGCGGGCCGCTGGTAGTGGACCACCGCGTAGCGCGCCCCGGGCGGGGTGGGCTCGGCCACCTCGACGCCCACGCCCACCACCTCGTCGGCGGCCAGGTGGCCGGACAGGTCGTTGACGATGGCCCGGAACGAGACCCGGGCACCCGGCTGGTCGACCACCTCGCCCGCGTCCCAGAACACCCGGTAGGGCGGGTTGTCGTCGGTGCCGATCGGGACGTAGTCGCCGTCGCCCACCCGCGCCGCGAAGGTGACCTCGGCCAAGGCCGGAGCGTCCAGCTCGGCCGCCACCTCGACGCGGTCGAGGACCTGGTGGCCGTCCCAGGTGTTGGTCCCGAGGACCGCGGTGTCGCCGTGGGACAGGCTGGTGATGTCGACGCCGGGCGCGGCGTCGCTGGCCGGCACCGGCCGCCGGGCCTTGTAGATCACGAACCCGAGGGGCGGCACGGTGACCGGCAGGGCCCCGCCGGTCACGGTGCGGGCCGAGTCGGCCACCGGCTCGCCCGTGGCGGGCTGCGGCGAGATCAGCCGGAAGGTGGCACCCGCCGGCGAGTACGTCGGGACCTCGGCGGAGGCGGGCGCCTCGCTGTTGTTGAGGGCGACGACGTACTCGAGCTTCTCGTCCCGGTCGATGCGGGAGAAGGCGTACACGCCCGGGCCGTCGCTGCTGTGGCGGTGGATCTGGGCGCCGGACCGCAGTGCCGGGTGGCGCTGGTAGAGCCGGGAGTAGCCCGCGATCGTCTCGTACAGCGGGTGGTCGCGGTCGAAGTTGTCGTCGGAGGTGGTCGCGTCGGTGCCGATCAGGTCGTTGTCCTCGTACACCGGGACCTGGTTGGCGAACATGTCCTCCCGGGCGTCCTTGTCGCCGCCGTCGCCGGTGAAGCCCTGCTCGTCGCCGTAGTAGACGACCGGTTGGCCCCGGGCGAAGAACATCAGGGCGTGCGCCAGCTGGGAGCGGGCCAGCAGCTCGGCGTCGCCCGCGGCCGGCTGGTCGACCCGCTGGAGGAAGTGCCCGATGCGGCCCATGTCGTGGTTCCCGAGGAACGTCGGCATGGCGTAGGCGTTGCTGTCGGCGTCGGTGTACCAGTCGTCGGTGGCGAAGAAGTCGCGCAGCCCGTTGCTGGGCCCGCCCTGGGAGGCGAAGCCCCGCGCCGCCAGCTGGAAGCCGAAGTCGATGGTCGACTGGAGCCGGCCGGTGGTCGAGAACTCGCTCATGAACGGCGAGCCGAACTGCTGGTCGAACACCTCGCCGAAGGCGAAGAAGTCGCCGATGCCGCGGGCCTCGGCCGCCGCCAGGATGTCGGGGCCGAACACCTGCCAGAACTCCATGTTCACGTGCTTGGTGGTGTCGATGCGGAAGCCGTCGACCCCGAACTCCTCGATCCAGAACGCGTAGATGTCGACCATGCCCTCGACCACCTCGCGGCGCTCGGTCCACAGGTCGTCGAGGCCGAAGAAGTCGCCGTACAGCGAGTTCTCGCCGGAGAAGCTGGTGTTGCCCCGGTTGTGGTACAGCAGCGGGTCGTTCAGCCACGCCGGGTTCTTGCTGGCCTCCTCGCCCGGCGGCACCACCGGCAGGTAGGGGAACGAGGACGTGCCGATCTCGGGGAACGAGTAGTCCGGCTGGCCCGCGTAGGCGTAGTCCGAGTCGTCGAAGGGCTGGCCGGCCGTGTCGGTGTAGGGGAAGGCGTCCTTGCTGCGGTAGCCGGTGTGGCCCTCGAGCTGGATCACGTCCGCCGTGTGGTTGGTGACGATGTCCATGAACACCTTGATGCCGCGGTCGTGGGCCGCGTCCACCAGGCGGGCGAACTCCTCGTTGGTGCCGAGGTGGGGGTCGACCGACAGGAAGTCCCGGATCCAGTAGCCGTGGTAGCCCGACGAGTGCCCGTACAGGTTGGTGGTGTCGGGCTGGACGGGCTTGTTGGCATAGATCGGCCCGACCCACACCGCGCTCACGCCCAGCTGGTCGAGGTAGGGCAGCTTGCGGCGGAGGCCCGCCAGGTCGCCGCCGTGGTAGTAGCCCTTGTCGCTCGGCAGGTAGCCGTGGGTGAGCACGTTCTCCTGCGTGTCGCCGGCCACGCACACGCCGGCGAAGTCGCCGCAGTCGTTGGCGTCGTCGCCGTCGGCGAAGCGGTCGGGGATGGCGAAGTAGAGGACCTCGTCGACGAAGGGGTGGCGCACCGGGTCGCGCACGAGGGCGGCGTCGTCGACCGGCTCGGCCGGGACGATGCCGATCTCCAGCAGGTGGGTGACCTGGTCGTAGCTGAAGGTCACGACGTCGCCGCCGTTGGTCACCGTGAAGGGGATGTCGGGGCCGTTCGGCACGCCGCCGGCGCCGTAGTTCTCGTCCCACGCCTGGTCGATCGCGACCTTGACGGCGTAGTCGCCGGGCGGCAGGACGTCGGTGGAGAACCGGGCGACACCGTCGCCGTCGGCGTCCTGCAGCCACGACCGCAGGCAGGCCGGGTCCCAGTCGGCCGGGCAGCCCAGCTCGCTCTGGAAGCTGCCGGCGGCGGTGGCGATCACCGAGCCGGCGTCGTCGGCGACCCAGTGGGTGGCGCCGTCGTAGAGGAAGGTGACGGTGGTCGGGCCGGCGAGGTCGAGGACGATGTTGGGGCCGTCGCGCACGGCGCCGGCCCCGTAGTTCTCGTCCCAGGTGCCGTTCAGCGCCGCCTTGTACTCCCAGGTGCCGGCGGGGAGCGGGAAGCTGGCCTGCCACACGTCGTCGTCCGCCCCGGGCGCCAGCTGGGTGGCGGCGCACTCGGGCTGCCAGTCGCCGGGACAGCCGAGCTCGCTCTGGAAGCTGCCGGCCACGGTGACCGTGGTGGGACCGGCCTGGGCCCCGGCGGACCCGGCCGGGCCGCCGATCCCGGCCGCGGTGGCGACCAGGCCCATGACCACCGCCAGGACGACCGTTCTGCGCGCCATGACCGACCCCCCGATCGAGTGGAGTGCACGCAAGCTTAGGAAAAGGTTCCGCCATCCGAAGCCGGGAGGACCACGATGGGCGCGTGTTCCGGCAGGGCAACGTCCTCTCGTGGGCGACCGACATCGACGACAACGCCATGGCCCAGGCGCAGCGCGCCGCCGCCCTGCCGTTCGTCGACGGGCACCTCGCCCTCATGCCGGACGCCCACTGGGGGATGGGCGCCACGATCGGGTCCGTCATCCCGACCCGTGGCGCCATCGTCCCCGCGGCCGTCGGTGTCGACATCGGGTGCGGCATGATCGCCGCCGAGCTGCCGTTCACGTCCGAGGCGCTCGGCGACGACCTGTCGGCGCTGCACGGGCGGATCGCCCGCGCCGTCCCGGCCGGGGTCGGCCGGGGCCACAGCGACGGCCGGGACGTCGGCGCGCACTACCCGGGCACGCCCGGGCACCTGCCCGACAGGCTGGCAGCCAAGGCCGTCAGCCAGTTCGGGTCGCTCGGGTCGGGCAACCACTTCGTCGAGATCTGCCTGGACGAGCGGGACGTCGTGTGGGTCGTGCTGCACTCCGGGTCGCGCGGCGTCGGCAACGCGCTGGCCCAGCGCCACATCCGCGGGGCCAAGGCCCTCATGAAGCGGATGTTCGTCCAGCTGGAGGACCCCGACCTCGCCTACCTGGTCGAGGACACCCCCGAGTTCGCTCACTACGTCCGGGACATGCAGTGGGCCCAGGCCTACGCGCTCGGCAACCGCGAGGCGATGCTGGACGCCGTCCTCGCGCAGGTCGCCGGATGGGTCGGTCGCGAGCTCGACGTCACGAGCCGGATCAACTGCCATCACAACTACACCGAGCGCGAGCACCACCGGGGCCGCGACGTGTGGCTGACCCGCAAGGGCGCCATCCGGGCCCGGGAGGGCGACCGCGGCGTCATCCCCGGCTCGATGGGCACCAGCAGCTACATCGTCCGGGGCCTGGGCAACCCGGCGTCGTACCACTCGTGCTCCCACGGCGCGGGCCGGCGCATGTCCCGCGGCGAGGCCAGGCGCACCCTCGACCTCGACGGCCTGCGCCGGCAGATGGCGGGCCGCGCCTGGAACGAGTCGGACGCGCGCTCGCTCCTGGACGAGGACCCGCGGGCCTACAAGGACATCGACCGGGTCATGGAGGATCAGCGCGACCTGGTGGCCGTCGAGCACACGCTCCACCAGGTCCTCAACTACAAGGGCCTCTGAGCCGACGGCTGCCGGCGGGGCCGGGACGGGACGGGTCAGACACCGACGCCCAGGCGCTCGCGGGCGTACTCGGCATAGCGCTCACCGCTGAACGCCACGTGCTGGCGGGCGGTGAGGATGTCGCGGTGGCAGCGGGCCAGGGGGTGGTCCTCGGCCACCGCCGTCGAGCCTGCCAGGCGGTGGGCGACGTCGACGGCGTCGACCGCGGCCTCCATGGCGTGCTGGGTGGCCAGCAGGATCGTGCTGCGCTGCCCGGGAGTCGAGGTTCCCGCAGCCCGGATCGTGTCCCACGCCCGGCCGAAGGCGTCGTCGGCGAAGGCCCGCGCGCTCAGCAGGGCGGCTTCGGCGCGGCCGATCTCCCGCTGGGCGTGGCGGTCCTCGGCCACCGTGCCGTCCTGGTACGGCCGGCGCTTGGTGGGGGCCAGGGCGACGACCTCGTCGAGGGCCCGGCGGGCCACGCCCAGCGGGAAGCCGGCGAGCAGCACGGCCGTGAACGAGCTGAAGCCCAGCTCCAGCAGGTCGCTCGCGTGCTGGGGCGGGTCGTGCAACGGCATGGCCGTATGGGCCTCGGGGAGGCGCAGGCCGCGGACCGCCACGTCGTGGCTGCCCGTGCCCCGCAGGCCGGTGCCGCGCCACGTGTCGATCACCTCGGCCTCCTCCCGCCGGTAGTAGGCGAAGCGCCAGTCCGGCCGCCCGTCGGGACGCAGCGCCGGCCGGTCGCCGTCCATGACCAGGAACCCCGTCTGGAACCAGTCGGCGTGGACGCAGCCGCTGTTGAACCCCCAGCGCCCGTCGAGCACCAGGTGCCCCTCGCCGTCGGGGGCCGCCCGGCCCTGCGGCGAGAACACGCCGGTGGACACGACGTCCGGCTCGTCGCCCAGCATCTCCTTGGTCACCGCCGGATCGAGCCAGGCGAAGAACGCCAGCGCGTTGCCGATGAGCACGGTCCACCCGGCGGACCCGTCGGCCCGGCTGATCTCCGCCACGACCTCCACGACCGTCAGGGGATCGAGCTCGAGGCCGCCGAGCGACCGGGGCACCGCCAGGCGGAACAGGCCCGCCCGTCGCGCCGCCGCCACCAGGTCGGCAGGCATCGTGCGCTGCGCCTCGCCGTCGGCCGCCCGGGCCGAGAACGTCGGGGCCAGCTCGCGGGCGACCTCGATCATGGACACGGTTCCGCCACCTCTCTAAGCTCAGGGTGCCTGATCGTCAGGCTTCCTGAGCTAATACTAAGGTGTCCTGAGCACATGTCAACCCGCCCGCCGTTGCGGGAGCCCGAGGACAACACCCCCCACTGGCTGGAGCGGGCCGCGGCCCGGCTCCAGCGCCGGATCACCGCAGGCGTCGTCGCCGCCGGCCACCCGGTGCGGACGGCGCACGCCGCGGTGTTCGGCAACATCGACAGCGAGGGCACGCGGCTGACCACGCTGGCGGACCGGGCCGCCATGACGGCCCAGGCCATGGGCGAGCTGGTCGACGACCTCGTCGCCAAGGGCTACCTGACGCGGGTCCCCGACCCGAGCGACCGGCGGGCCAAGCTCATCATGCTCACCGATCGCGGCTATGAGGGGATCCAGGCCGCCTACGACACCATCGCCGGCATCGAGGACGACCTCGAGGCGCTGCTGGGCCGGCCCGCCCTGCTCGACCTGCGCCGGGCCCTGCGGCGCATCGCCGGCGAGGGTGCCGGGACCTAGCCCCCCGGCTGCGCCGCGCCCGGCGTGCTCATGTAGGTGGCCAGCTCCTCCAGCGACACCAGCCCGTCGCCGTCGGTGTCCATCATCTCGATGGCCCGGGCCGCCGTCTCGTCGGTGAAGGTCACGCCCAGCGTGCCCATGAGCTCCTTGAACTCGGTGGCGGACACGCGGCCGTCACCGTCCTTGTCGAGCATGGCGAAGCTCGCTGCGTACCTGTCGGTGTCCACCATCGTCGTTCGGTCTCCCGGTGGGGCTGCGGAGGTCGGATCGTAGCTACCCGATGTATCCGCGCCCCAGGCGCGGCGTTCTAAACGGTCATGGCGGGATTCGACGACCACGTGCGGCTCACGGAGACGACGGCGACCGCGCCGGCCCTGGCCACGGACGGCGCGGTCCTGCACCTGGCGTGGACCGGCACCGACACGCGGCTCAACACGCTGTCGTCCCGCGACGGTGAGGAGTTCGGCGGCAAGCGGACCTGGCCGGCTCGCAGCTCGCGGCAGGAGACCGAGACGACCGGCACCGGCTCGACCTCGACCACGACCACCCGGATCGTGCCCCTGTCGCCGGCCCTGGCCGTCTCCGGCGAGGACCTGCACCTGAGCTGGACCGGGACCGACCGCCGCCTCAACGTGTGGAACCTGGCCCGGGCCCAGGAGGGCGAGCAGGGCCACGAGATCCTCGACGAGACCAGCCCGCATGGGCCCGCGCTGGCGGTCCGGGGTGTCGAGACGGTGCTGGCCTGGACGGGCACCGACCGCCACCTCAACCTGGTGACCGCCGCGCGCGGCCGGTGGGGCAGCTCGTGGCGCCTCGACGAGACCAGCGACTACGCCCCGGCCGTGGGCGCCGCCGGCGGCGAGCTGGCCCTCGCCTGGACGGGCACCGACCGCCACATCAACCTGCTGTGGACCCGCGACGGCGCCTGGGGCACCCCGGTGCGGCTGGACGAGAAGAGCTTCGACGCCCCGGCGCTCGGCACGGTGGACGAGGCCCTGGTGCTGGCCTGGACGGGCACCAACCGCCGCCTCAACGTCCTGACCACCCGCCCGGGCGAGGCGCGCCCGCCGGCGAAGCTGGAGGCCACCAGCCCGTACAGCCCGGCGGTGTGCGAGCACGACGACCGGCTGGCGATCGCCTGGACCGGCACCGACGGCCGCGTGAACGTCGCCCGCCTGGTGCACCAGCCGTCGGCCTGACGTCCCGGGCGCGGCGGCGGGTCGTCCGCGCCGCCGCCGACTGAAGCCCTGCCGGCCGGGTAGGCGACCTGCCGGCGGGCGGACCGCGACGAGAGGACGGCACGCGATGACGCACGGCAACGGCGCCGGTGAGGGCACCGGCTACGAGACCCACCGCGGCGCGGGCGGCGAGACGCACCAGACAGCCGGCGACGACGTCCCGACCCTCACCACCCAGCAGGGGATCCCGGTCGCGGACGACCAGAACACCCTCCGGGTCGGCGAGCGGGGGCCGGGCGCGCTGGAGGACCTCGCCTTCAGGGAGAAGGTCTTCCACTTCGACCACGAGCGCATCCCCGAGCGGGTGGTCCACGCCCGGGGCTTCGGCGCCCACGGCTACTTCGAGGCCTACGAGTCGCTGGCCGACGTCACCCGGGCCGACCCGTTCCAGGAGGCCGGGCGGCGTACGCCCGCCTTCGTGCGGTTCTCGACCGTGGCCGGCAGCAAGGGCTCGTCCGACCTGGCCCGGGACGTGCGGGGCTTCGCCGTGAAGCTCTACACCCAGGAGGGGAACTGGGACCTGGTCGGCAACAACATCCCGGTGTTCTTCATCCAGGACCCGATCAAGTTCCCCGACGTCATCCACTCGGTGAAGCCCGAGCCGGACCGGGGCTTCCCCCAGGCCCAGTCGGCGCACGACAACTTCTGGGACTTCGTGTCCCTCGTGCCCGAGTCGACCCACATGCTCATGTGGGTCATGTCCGACCGGGCCATCCCCCGGTCGTTCCGGTTCATGGAGGGCTTCGGCGTCCACACGTTCCGGCTCGTCGACGCGGCGGGGCGCTCCACCTTCGTGAAGTTCCACTGGAAGCCGGCGAGCGGGATGCAGTCGGTGGTGTGGAACGAGGCGGTCAAGATCAACGGTGCGGACCCTGACTTCCACCGCCGCGACCTGTGGGACGCCATCACCAAGGGGCCCCCGCCCGAGTGGGAGCTCGGCCTGCAGCTGTTCGACGACGACTTCGCCGACCGCTTCGCCTTCGACGTCCTGGACCCGACCAAGATCATCCCCGAGGAGGAGGTGCCCGTCCGCCGGGTCGGCAAGCTCGTGCTGGACCGGGTGGTGGACAACTTCTTCGCCGAGACCGAGCAGGTGGCGTTCTGCACCCAGAACGTGGTGCCCGGCATCGACTTCACCAACGACCCGCTGCTCCAGGGCCGCAACTTCTCCTACCTGGACACCCAGCTCAAGCGGCTCGGCGGCCCCAACTTCACCCACCTGCCGGTCAACGCGCCGAAGTGCCCGGTCGCCCACTTCCAGCAGGACGGCCACATGGCCATGACCAACCCCCGGGGCCGGGTCAACTACGAGCCCAACTCGTGGGACCCGCCCGGCGGCGGCCCCCGGGAGGACCCGGTGCGGGGCTTCACCACCTTCCCCGCCACGGAGGCGGGCGAGAAGCGCCGGCTCCGCCCCGAGAGCTTCGCCGACCACTACAGCCAGGCCCGCCAGTTCTGGCGCAGCCAGACCGCTGTCGAGCAGGCCCACATCGCGGAGGCGTTCACCTTCGAGCTGTCCAAGGTCGAGACGCTCCGCATCCGGGCCCGCATGGTCGCCGGCCTGCGCAACGTGGACGAGGGCCTGGCCCGGACGGTCGCCACCGGCCTGGGCCTGGACCCGCTGCCCGAGCCCCTGGAGCCGGCCCGCCCGCCGGTCGACGACCTGGCGCCGTCGCCGGCGCTCAGCATCGTGCTCAACGGGCCGACGAGCTTCGCCGGCCGCAAGGTCGGGGCGCTGGTCACCGAGGGGTCCGACCTGGAGCTGCTCGGGGCCCTGCGCTCGGCTCTGGAGGCCGAGGGTGCCCTGCTGGAGCTGGTCGCCCCGACCGTTGGCGGCATCGCCGGCCACGACGGCGACCGGATCCCCGCCGACCAGAGCGTGGCCGGCGGCCCGTCGGTGCTCTACGACGCGGTGGCGCTGCTGCCGTCCCGGGAGGGGGCGGCCCAGCTCGCCGCCGACCCGGCGGCCCGCGACTTCGTGACCGACGCCGTCGCCCACCAGAAGTACATCGGCCACGTGGACGGCGCAGCCCCGCTGCTGGAGGCGGCCGGGGTGGCCGGCGCGGTGGACGAGGGCTTCGTGCCGCTGTCGGACGCCGGCAGCGTGGACGTGTTCCTCCAGGCCTGCCGGCGGCTCCGCCACTGGGAGCGGGCCGCGCCCGCCCCGGTGACGGCCTGACGCGCGGTGGCGGCCCGGACCGCGCCGTCCGGGCCGCCCACCGCGTCACACGTCAGAACCCGAGGTCGATGACCTGGTCCACGTTGTCCTGCGTCACCGTGGTGGCCGGCAGCTCGATGCGGCTGGGTACCTCCGGCTCGGCCAGCTCCTCGAAGCCCTCGCCGAGGGCGATCAGCCTGGCGATCCGGACCGCGGAGGCCGACATCGACGGGTTGTAGAGGAACGTGGCCGCGTACAGCCCACCCTCCTGGATCCGCTCCATGGCGTCGCGCGACCCGCCGGCGCCGGTGAGGATCATCTCGTCCTCCCGGCCGGCGTTCTCGATGGCGGACACCACGCCCATGGCCATGTCGTCGTCGTGGGTGTACACGGCGTCGATCTGCGGCTGGGCCTGGAGGATCGTCTCCATGACCTCCAGCCCCGTGTCGGGCAGGAAGTCGGCGGGCTGCTGGGCGACGACGGTGACGCCGTCCCCGCACAGCTGCTCGATCGTGTCGGCGAAGCCGGCCGTGCGCTGCTCGGTGACCGAGATGCCGGCCAGCCCCTGGATCTCCACCACGTTGCCCTGGCAGTCGAGCTGCTCGGCCAGGAAGTTGGCGGCGGACACGCCGATGCCGTAGTTGTCGCCCCCGATCCAGGTCCGGTAGGCGCCCTCGGAGGAGAACTCGCGGTCGACGTTGATCACCGGGATGCCCTGCTCCATCGCCTCGAGGGCCACCGGGGTCAGCGGCCCGCCCTCGTGGGGCAGGATGATGAGGGCGTCCGGGTCCTCGGCCATGAGCTGCTCGACCTGCGACACCTGGGCCGCGGAGTCGTTGGTCCCCTCGAGCAGGACGAACTCGACGTCGTCGTGCTCGGCCGCCTCCTCCTCGGCGTTGGCGGTGATGGCCGCCAGCCAACCGTGGTCGGCGCCCGGGGCGCTGAAGGCGATCTTGATGGTCTCGCCCTCCTCGACGGTGGCGCCGCCCTCGGCCGCATCCGAGCCCGATTCCGACCCCGAGTCGCTCGCCTCGTCGTCGTCGTCGCCGCTCTCGCACGCGGCCATGCCGAGCGCGACCACGGCGAGGATGCCGATGAGCCGTTGCTGTCGTCTGTTGAGCATTGGTGGTGTCCCCCTGTTGTGGTCCGGACGGTGGCCGTCCGCGCTCAGCCGTCCCGGCGCTGGAGGGCCGCGGCGGCGAGGATGATCACGCCCTTGGAGAGCTGCTGGAGCTCCGTCGGCATGTCGAGCAGGTTCAGCAGGTTGAAGAGCAGGCCGAAGGTGATGACGCCGAGGAAGGTGCCGGTGATCGTCGCCCGGCCGCCGGCCAGGCTCGTACCGCCGATGACGACCGCGGCGATGGCGTCGAGCTCCAGCAGGTTGCCGGCCACGGGCGAGGCGCTGCCGAGCCGCCCGGACAGGAGCACGGCGGCGATGCCGACGCACAGGCCGGACAGGGCGTAGACGCTGGTGACGATGGGCCGGAGCCGGATCCCGGCCATGCGGGCCGCCTCCCGGTTGCCGCCCACCGCGATGACGTGGCGGCCGTAGCGGGTGCGGTTGAGCAGGATCCAACCGCCCACGGTCACGAGCACGAACACGATGGCGGCGTTGGGGATCCCGGCCACCCGCCCCCGGCCCAGGTCCCGGACCACGTCCAGGTCGAGCAGGCTGATCGGGGTCTTGTCGCTCATCCACAGCGCCAGGCCCCGGGCGCCGGCGAACATGGCCAGGGTGGCGATGAACGGCACGATGCGGCCGTAGGCGATGGCCACCCCGTTGACCAGGCCGAGCAGGAGGCCGAAGCCGAGGGCGCCGAGCATGAACGGCAGCGACTGCTGCTCGCCCACCAGGCCGCCGGCGATGGCGGCCGCGGCCAGCATCGAGCCGACCGACAGGTCGATGCCGCCGGTGGCGATGACGAAGGTCATCCCCACGGCTACGACGCCGGTGACGCTGGCCTGGGTCAGGACCGTGAGCATGTTGTCCCGGGTGAGGAACTGCTCCCGGTCGGCGATGGTCCCGGCCACCAGCAGCAGGATCACCACGACGGGCAGTGCGGCCTCCTGCATCTGGATGCGCCGCCAGGCTCGGGCGGTGGGAGCGGTGGCCGCGGTCTCCGCCGCCACGTCGGCGGGGGGCGACACGTCTGTACTCATGCCTTCGTGGCCTCCTCGTCGTGGGGCAGGGCGTGGGCCAGCAGGTCGGCTTCGGTGGCGGTGGCGCCGTCGAGGACCGCGGTGGTCCGCCCGTCGGCCACCACCAGGATCCGGTCGCACAGGCCGGCCAGCTCGGCCAGCTCGGACGACACGAGGACCACGGCGAGGCCGGCGGCCGCCAGCCGGTGGATCAGCCGGTAGATCTCGGCCTTGGCTCCGACGTCGACGCCTCGGGTCGGCTCGTCCAGCAGCAGCACCCGGCAGTTGCGCAGCAGCCAGCGGGCCAGCACCACCTTCTGCTGGTTCCCGCCCGACAGCTCGCTGACCAGGCGCTCGGGGTCGTCGGGGGTGGTCTGGAGCGACCGCAGGTGACGGCGGGCCTCGGCCCGCTCGGCGCGGCGGTCGAGCAGGCCGCGGCGCCGGAAGCGGCGCAGGTCGGCGACCGTCACGTTGCGCACCAGGTCCCAGCCCGGCCACAGGCCCTGGGCCTTGCGCTCCTCGGGGGCGAGGCCGACACCCGCCCGGATGGCCGCGTCGGCGCGCCCGGGCGGGAGGGGGTGGTCGCCGACCGCCACGGTGCCGGCATCGGGGCGGTCGACACCGGCCACGAGCCGCAGGATCTCGGTGCGGCCGGCGCCCACCAGCCCGCCTATCCCGAGGATCTCGCCCTCACGGACCTCGAACGACACGTCACGGACCGCGGGCCGGCGGGACAGGCCTTCGACCCGCAGCACCACCGGCCCGGGGCGGCGGTCGGGGTCGCGGTCGGGGAAGGCCTCGGCGAACTGCCGGCCCACCATGGCGGTGATCAGCGTCGACCGCCCGGTGGCCGGGTCCAGCGACGCGGCCACCGTCCGGCCGTCGCGCAGCACGGTGATGACGTCGCCGATCGCCGCCACCTCCTCCAGCCGGTGGGAGATGTAGACGACCCCGACGCCCTCGGCGGTGAGCCGGCGGACGACGCCGAACAGGGTCTCGACCTCGTGGCTGCCCAGCACGGCGGAAGGCTCGTCCATGATCAGCAGGCGGGCCTGCCGGGTCAGGGCCCGGGCGATGGACACCACCTGCTTGGCGGCGGGCGGCAGGCCGCCGACCAGGGCCCGGGGCGGGATCGAGGCGTGGTCGAGCCGGTCCAGCACCGCGGTCGCCTCGCGGCGCATGCCGGGCCGGTCGAGCAGCGGGCCGCGGCGCTGCTCGTGGCCGAGGAAGAGGTTGTCGGCGACGGTGAGGTCGTCGACCAGGTCCAGCTCCTGGTAGATGGTGGCCACGCCCCGGGCCAGGGCCGCGGCCGGGTCGCCGGGCGGCAGGGGAGCACCGTCGACGGCGATCTCGCCGGCGGTCGGGGTGACCAGGCCGGCGATGCACTTGATGAGCGTGGACTTGCCGGCACCGTTCTGGCCGACGAGGCAGTGGACCTGCCCGGCGGTGACCGTGAAGTCGACGCCGTCGAGCGCCCGGACGCCCGGGTAGTCCTTGACCAGGCCCCGTACCGCCAGCAGCGGCGCGCCCGCAGCATCGCTCACGCCGTCGCTCACGCGGTCGCCTCCCCGGACGGGGGTGCCAGCAGGTCGTCGATGGCGGCGGGGGAGAGGATCTGCTCGACCACCGTGACCGCGCAGCCGACGACGCCGGCACGGTCGTCGAGGCGGCTGCGGGCCAGCTGGAGATGCTGGGTGGCCAGCGCGGTGGAGCGCCGGTAGACGACCTCCCGCACCCCGGCGAAGAACTGCTCGTGGGCGTGGGCCAGGTCGCCGCCGATGACGATGACCGAGGGGTTGAAGAAGTTGACCGCCCCGGCCAGCACCTCGCCCACCAGCCGCCCGGCCTGGCGGACCAGGGTGACGGCCTGGGGGTTGCCGGCCCGCACCAGGGCCACCACGTCGCGGCTGTCGTGGGCCTCGACGCCGATGGAACGCAGCTCGCGGGCCAGGGCTCCGCCGCTGGCCACGGCTTCGACGCAGCCCCGGTTGCCGCACCGGCACAGGGCGTCGCCGGCGTCGGGGATCTGCACGTGGCCGAGGTCGCCGGCCGTGCCGTCGGCGCCGCGGTGGATGGCACCGCCCGCCACGATGCCGCAGCCGATGCCGGTGGCCACCTTGACGAACAGCAGGTCGTCGACGCCCTGGCGCCAGCTCGTCCAGTACTCGCCGAGCGCCATCACGTTCACGTCGTTGTCGACGAGCACCGGCACGCCGGGGTAGGAGGCGGCGAACGCGGCGGGGACCGGGACGCCGTCCCAGCCGGGCATGATCGGCGGGCTGACGGCCCGGCCGGCGGCGAACTCCACGGGCCCCGGCAGGCCGATGCCGATGCCGCGGACGTCGGGGGGACGGCGCCCGGCCTCCCCGAGCAGGTCGGTGAACTGGTCCTGGACCCAGGAGAGCACGACGTCGGGGCCCCGGGCGATGTCGAGCTCGGCCGGACG
>DASSUD010000009.1:0-3973 GCA_035707385.1 Acidimicrobiales bacterium | reverse complement strand
GGTGGCGGCCGTACTCCTCGCGGATGCGGGTGAGCAGGAACACCTCGTAGTCCATGGTCAGGCCGAAGATCACGGCGAAGAGCATGGTGGGGACCCAGGCGTCGATCGGTCCCGGCCGGCCCACCCCCAGCAGGCCCAGGCCCCAGCCCCACTGGAACACGGCGACGACCACGCCGGAGCAGGCGCCCACCGCCAGCAGGTTCAGGACCACCGCCTTCAGCGGGACGAGCAGGCTACGGAACACGGCCGCCAGCAGCAGGAACGACAGCACCAGCACCGACCCGGTGAACCACGGCAGGCGTGACGCCGTGAACTCGCCGAAGTCCACGGCGGCGGCGGTGGCCCCCGTGACCCGGGCGGTCACGGTGGTGCCGGCCAGGGCCTCGGGGATGGTCTCGGTCCGCAGCCGGCGGACCAGCTCCTCGGTGCTCGCCTCCTGCGGCGAGCCGCCCGGGAACACCCGCATCACGGCGGCGTCGCCCACGTCGTTGAGGAGCGGGGGCGTGGCCACCCCCAGCCCCTCCATCGCCACCAGGCGGTCCCACAGCCCCATGAGCACGGTGAAGTCCATGGGCCCGCCGGGCAGCTCGGCCACGATCAGCAGCGGGCCGTTGGCCCCGGGCCCGAACCCGTCGGCCACCAGGTCGTAGGCCCGCCGGGTGGTGTCCGACGCCGGCCGGTTGCCCGCGTCCCCGAAGCCGTGCCGCAGGGCGGTGGCCGGCAGCGCCAGGACCACGAGCAGCCCGCCGGCCACCACCAGCGCGGTCCGCGGGCGGCCCTGGACCCGGCGGCTCCACCGCCGCCACGCCTCGCGGCGGGCCGCCTCCCGGTCCCGGCGGCGACCGGGCAGTGCCAGGCGGTCCACCGTGGTTCCCACGAACCCCAGCAGGGCGGGCAGCAGGGTCACCGATGCCAGCATGGTGGTGAGGACGCCGAGCGAGATCCCCACGGCCAGGCCGCGGATCATGGCCAGCCCCACGGTGAGCATCCCCAGCACGGCGATCATCACCACAGACCCGGCCACCAGCACCGCCCGGCCCGCGGTCTCCACGGCCCCCACGGTGGCGTCCTCGGGGCCCCGGCCGCCGGCCAGCCCCTCCCGGTAGCGGGTGACGACCAGCAGGGCGTAGTCGATGCCCACCCCGATGCCGATCATGGCCACCGCCTCGACCGCGTAGCTCGGCATGCCCATCACCCGCACCAGCAGGCTCACCAGCGGCACGGCAGCCAGGATCCCGCAGGCGGCGGTCACCAGCGGCAGCCCCATGGCCAGCACCGAGCCGAAGGCGACGAGCAGCACCACCATGGCGGCCAGGAACCCGGCGGTCTCCGACGAGAAGTCGGGCGGCTCGGCGAACACGGTACCGCCCAGCTCGACCCGGGCCCCGGGGATCGCGGCTCCCGCCACCAGCGCCCGGGCCCGGGCGGCGGCCTCGTCGTAGGCGGCCTCGGACCGGTCGCCCATGTGCAGGGGGGCGAAGGCGATGGTGCGCCCGTGGTTCACGAAGCGCGAGCCGGCGCTGCCGTAGGGGCTCACCACCTCGACCGGGGCGAGGGCGTCGGCCAGGTCGACCAGCAGGCGGCGTACGCCGACGTGGACCGCCGGGTCGTCGATGTCGGCGGCCGTGAACACGAGCTGACCGGACTCGCCGGCGTGGGTGGGGAAGTCGTGGGCCTCCAGCAGGTCCAGGGCCTGCTGGCTCTCGGAGCCGGGCAGCGTGGTGTCGTTGTCGAACTCGCCCCCGTACGCCGATCCGAGCGCCAGCAGCCCGGCGAGCAGGGCCGCCCAGCCGGCCAGGACGAGCCGGCGGTGCCGGTAGCAGCCACGGGCGAGGCGCGTGAGCATCTGATCCCCCTGCCGGAGCGCCGGACGGGCGGTCCCGGCCGCACCGGCCCGCGCACTATCGCGACTCGCCGGGGCGCCGCCTAGATCTCCGAACGGCGCTCTCCGATCGGTGACCGCCGCATCTCACCCCGTGGGTGTGATGCACGGGCGGCCGGCCGGGGGCGAGGGTGGGTCGTGGTCGAGGTGCACGAGAGCCCACCGGCGACGGCCGAGCGGTCGCCGGCGGACGTCCTGCGGGTGGTGGTGGCGGCGGTGGCGCTGCTGGCGGTGCTGGCCCTCCAGTGGCTGGCCGGCGACAGTGCGGTCGACACCGCCCACGACATCCTGCGGGGTCTGGACGAGCTGCCGTCGTGGTTCGTGACGCTGGTGCTGGCCGGCACGTGGCTGTGTGGCCTGGTGGCCTTCGCCGGCGGGGGCGCCGCGGCTGTCGTGCGGGGCCGCTGGCGGGCGCTCGGCTCGGCGGCGCTGGGCGGTGGGCTGGCGCTGGTGCTGGCTGCGCTGATCGGCGTCGTGGACGAGCCGACCGCCGCGCCGCTGACCCGCGGGGTCGACGCCCTCGACTGGTTCGTGGAGAACCCCACCGCCACCCAGCTCACGGTGGCGGTGGCCGCCGGCGTGGCGACGGCCGCGGCCCCGTGGGTGGGCCGGGCGTGGCGGCGGGCGGCGTGGGCCGTGGTGCTCGGCGTGATGTTCGGCCGGGCCCTGGTCACCGAGGTGGACCTGGGGTCGGTGCGGGCGGTGCTGACCGGGTGGCTGGCGGGCGCGCTGGCGGTGGTGATCCTCGGTGCCCCGCCCCGCCGGGCGACCGGGGCGGGCGTCGCCGGGGGCCTGCACGCGGTGGGCGTGCCGGTCCGGCGGATCGACCAGGCCAGCCTGGACGCCCGGGGCTCGACGCCGTACTTCGCCGAGGCCGAGGACGGCCGGCGCCTGTTCGTCAAGGCGCTGGGCGAGGACGAGCGCAGCGCCGACCTGCTGTTCCGGGCCTACCGGTGGCTGGTGCCCCGGGACCTGGGCGACGAGAAGGGGTTCCGGTCGCTGCGCCGGGCCGTCGAGCACGAGGCGCTGGTGGCGCTGGCGGCCCGGGACCTCGGCGTGCGCACTCCCCGGTTCGTGGTGCTGGCCACGGCCGAGCCGTCGTCGTTCGTGCTGGCCTACGAGGGCATCGACGGGCGCTCGCTCGACAGGGTCGAGCCGGCCGAGGTCGACGACGGGGTCCTCGACGCCATCTGGGGCCAGGTGCGGGTGATGCGGGACCGGCGGGTCGCCCATCGGGACATGCGGCTGGCCAACGTGTTCCTGGCCGCCGACGGCGCCGTGTGGATGATCGACTTCGGCTTCAGCGAGCTGGCGGCGAGCGACACGCTGCTGGCCACCGACGTGGCCGAGCTGCTGGCGGCCACGTCGCTGCACGTGGGCGTGGATCGGGCGGTGGCGGCGGCCGAGCGGGTGGTGGGACCCGAGGTCACGGCCGGAGCCCTCGTCCGGCTGCACCCGTGGGCGCTCAGCGGCGCCACCCGCACCGCCCTCAAGGAGCGGGCGGGGCTGCTCGACGAGCTGCGGGCCCGGGTGGCCCGCGGGGGCGGCGGGGCGCCGGCGGTGTCACGGGCGGGCGGTACCCTCCCGGCGTGAGCACGGAGCGTACGGCCGCCACCCGCGAGAGCTTCGGCTACTTCGGCAGCATCGGCGCCCAGCTCTCCACCATCGTGACCATCGCCAGCGGCGTCGCCTACGTGATCGGCGTGCTGGTGACCGACTCCTACTGGCGGCGCCTGGGCACCAGCGCCGCGGCCGTCGGGGTCCAGACCGCCGACCGCGTGGCGGCGGCCGGCGTCATCGTCATCGGCGCGGCCGCCACCGCCTTCGTGGCCGTCAACGTGCAGGACCGGCCCGGTGTCACCGGGCCCTACGCCCGGCTCAGCTGGCTGCTGTCGCCGTGGGCCAGCGTGGGGCTCCTCGCCATCGTGGCCGTGCTGCTGTCCGGCGGCTGGCGGCTGGTGGCGTTCTGGGCTGCGGGCACGCTGCTGGCCTCGGTGCTGGTGGCGGTGCTGGCCGGCCGCTTCGCGGGCTACGAGGGGCGCACCAACCTGGTGTTCGTGGCGGCGGTGGCCCTGCTCGTGTCGTCGGTGG
>DASSUD010000008.1:0-6959 GCA_035707385.1 Acidimicrobiales bacterium | reverse complement strand
GGTCTGGGCGAACAGGCTGACCCGCAGCTCCTCCAGCAACCAGGCCACGTCCACCACCTCGGGCGCGGCCCGGCGCTCGGGGGGCAGGGCGTCGCGGGCCGCGGTGAAGGCGTGCTCCAGGGCCCGGGCGCGGTCCATGAGGTCGCGGTCGCGGGCCGGGCGCTCACCCAGCTTGTCCAACCTGAGCCGGACTGCCTCCAGGTAGCGGCCGAGGTCCCGGAGCCGGGCCAGTCCCGCCCGGGACACGAAGCCCGGCGCCACCAGCGAGCGGACCTGGGCCCGCATGTCGGCGACGGCCGGCGCCAGCGCCGGTGCCCGGGTGGCGGCCAGGCGGGTCTCGAGCGCCAGGGCCGCGGCCACCAGCTCGCCGGCCTGCGCCGCCGCGCCCACGGCCAGCGGGCCGAGGCGGGCCCGGGCCGCACTCGCCAGGCGGGCGAAGCCCGCGGCGTCCCACGCCGGCCCGCCCTCGGCGGCCACGATGCGGTCGGCGGCGGCGGCCGTGCAGTCGTCGGTGAGCGCGGCGACGCCGGGGTAGCGGGGCGGGACCGCGGCCAGCGCCGCGATGCGGCGCAGCCGGCGCTCGGCGTCGCGGCGGGCGGCGGGCACCGCCAGCAGCAGCAGGCGGCGGGTGCCGGCGGCCATGGCCCGAGCCTGGTCGGGCTCCGACGCCAGGACGCGGACGCCCGCGGTGGCGCCCTCGTCCACCAGGGCCGGGTAACCCCGGATCGGCTGGCCGCCCGCCGTGGTGTCGACCACCCGGGGCAGGTCGCCGATGTCCCAGGCGGTGAGCCCCCGGCGCTCGACGCCGGGCGCCGCCTGCGCCACCGCGGCCCGCACCTCGCGGCCGAGGTCGCGGCGGAGGGCATCCAGGTCGCGCCCGCTCGCCACCTCGCGCCCGTCGCCGTCCTCGATCCGGAACCGGACCAGCAGGTGGGCGGGCACGCGGTCGAGGTCGAAGTCGCCGGGGGCGACGGCCTCGCCGGACATCCGGGCCAGCCGGCGGGCCAGCACCTCGTGCAGCGGCCCGTCGGCCGGGCCGATGCCGGCGAGGGCCTCGCGGGCCCGGTCCGGGGCCGGGACCAGCCGCCGCCGGACGCCCTTGGGCAGCGAGCGCACCAGGGCGGTGACCAGGTCGAGCCGGTGGCCGGGCACCTGCCAGTCGAACCCGCCGGGCCGCACCTCGTTGAGCACGGCCAGGGGCACGTGCACGGTGACGCCGTCGTCGTCGGCGCCCGGGCCGAACGTGTAGGTGACGTCGAAGGACCGGTCGCCCTGGCGCCAGGTGGTCGGGAACGCCTCGCCGTCGACCGGCCCGGCGTCCGGGTCGACCAGGTCGGCCAGCGTGAAGCTCAGCAGGTCGGGCCGGTCGCGGCGGGCCTTCGACCACCAGCGGTCGAAGTGGCGGGCCGAGGTCACGTCCCCGGGCAGGCGGGCGTCGAACCAGCCGACCATCACCTCGTCCGTCACCAGCAGGTCGCGGCGGCGCGTCCGGTCCTCCAGTGCCCGGACCTCGTCCACCAGCGCCCGGTTGTCGGCCGCGAAGCGGTGCCGGGTGGACCAGTCGCCGTCCACCAGGGCGTGCTCGATGAACATGCGGCGGGCCAGGGCGGGGTCGACCCGGTCGAGCGCCAGCCGCCGCCCGTCGACCACCGGCAGCCCGTACAGCGTCACCCGCTCGGTGGTCTGGGCCGCGCCCCGCCGGGCGTCCCACCAGGGCTCGCCGTAGCTGCGCCGGACCAGGTGCCCGGCCAGCGGCTCGATCCACCTCGGGTCGATGCGGGCCACCATGCGGGCCCACAGCCGGTTGGTCTCCACCAGCTCGCCGGCCATGACCCAGGCGGCGGGGCGCCGGTGCAGCGCCGACCCGGGCGCCACCAGGAAGCGGGCCTGGCGGGCGCCGACGTGCTCGCGGGTGGCGGGGTCGTACATGCCGACGTGCGACAGCAGCCCGGCCAGCAGCGACCGGTGGACGGCCTCGGGTGACGCCGGCTCCGGGCGGCGCCGGATGCCCAGCTGGCCGGCCACGTCCCGGAGCTGGCGCACGAGGTCCTGCCACTCGCGGATGCGCACGTGGTGGAGGTGCTCGGCCCGGCACATCCGCCGGAACCCGCTGGACGACCGGGCCCGCTGCTCGGCCTGCAGGTAGCGCCACAGGTTGAGCACGGCACCGAAGTCGCTGTCGGGGTCGGCGAAGCGGGCGTGCAGCTCGTCGGCCTCGGCCTCCTGGCCACCGGGGCGCTCCCGCACGTCCTGGATCGACAGCGCGGCGGCGACGACGAGCACCTCGCGGGCGCAGCCGTTGGCCTCGGCCTCGAGGATCATCCGCCCGAAGCGGGGGTCGACGGGCAGGCGGGCCAGCCGGCGCCCGAGGGGCGTGAGCTCGCGCCCGTCCCGCATGGCGCCCAGCTCGACCAGCAGCGCCACCGCGTCGCGCACGGCGTGGGCGTCGGGTGGGTCCACGAAGGGGAACGACTCGACGTCGCCGAGCCCGAGCGCCGCCATCTGCAGGATGACCGAGGCCAGGTTGGTGCGGAGGATCTCCGGCTCGGTGAACGGGGGCCGGGCGTCATAGTCGTCCTCGCCGTAGAGGCGGATGCAGATGCCCGGCGCCACCCGCCCGCACCGCCCGGCCCGCTGGTCGGCGGACGCCTGGCTGACCGGCTCGATGGGCAGGCGCTGGACCTTGGTGCGCCGGCTGAAGCGGGAGATGCGGGCCGTGCCGGGGTCGACGACGTAGCGCACGCCGGGCACCGTGATCGAGGTCTCGGCCACGTTGGTGGCCAGCACGATGCGGCGGCCGGCGTGGGGCCGGAAGGCCCGGGCCTGCTCGGCCGCCGACAGGCGGGCGTAGAGGGGCAGGATCTCGGTGCCGGCCAGGGCGGCCTCGCCGAGGGCGGTGGCGGTGTCGCGGATCTCCCGCTCGCCCGACAGGAACACGAGGATGTCGCCGGGGCCCTCGCCCCGCAGCTCGTCGACCGCCCGGCGGATGCCGTCGATCTGGTCGGCGCCGCCCTCGGGCCCGAGCGGGCGGTAGCGGACCTCGACCGGGTAGGTCCGGCCCGACACCTCGACGACCGGCGCGCCGAAGTGCTCGGCGAACCGCTCGGTGTCGATGGTGGCCGATGTGACGATGACCTTGAGGTCGGGCCGGCGCGGGAGCAGGTTCGTGAGGTAGCCGAGCAGGAAGTCGATGTTGAGGCTGCGCTCGTGGGCCTCGTCGACGATGAGGGTGTCGTAGCGGCGCAGCATCCGGTCCCGCTGCATCTCGGCCAGCAGGATGCCGTCGGTCATCAGCTTGATCAGCGTGCGCTCGCCGACCTGGTCCGAGAACCGCACCGTGTAGCCCACCAGGTCGCCGATCGTGGTGCCCAGCTCGTCGGCCACCCGGGCGGCCACCGTTCGGGCGGCGAGGCGCCGGGGCTGGGTGTGACCGACGAGGCCGCGCACGCCCCGGCCCAGATCCAGGCACAGCTTGGGGAGCTGGGTGCTCTTGCCCGACCCGGTCTCGCCCGAGACCACCACGACCTGGTGGTCGCGGATGGCCGCGGCCAGGTCGTCGCGGCGCGCCGCGATGGGCAGGGACTCGGGGTAGGTGACCGGGGGTACCGCGTCGCGACGCCGGGCGATCCGGGCCTCGGCCTCGGCCACCTCGGCGGCCACCGCCGCCAGGGCCTCGCCGTCGCCGGCGGCACGGGCGCGGTCGAGCCTGCCGCGGAGGCGGTGCTCGTCGCGCAGGGTGAGCGCGCCGAGGCGGGAGCGGAGGTCGGCGGGGGAGGCAGGCACGGCTGGCAGCCCGCCATCCTAGGGATTCTACCCGTCGGAACACTCGTATTAGAGTCTCCGACACGCGCTGCGAAATGACGTTACTGTCCTCGTCGTGAGCTTCAAGATCGACCCTGACGCCGCCGGGTTCGACGCTGCCCGGCTGGCCCGCATCGACGACCACCTCCGCACCCGCTACATAGAGCCCGGCAAGATCGCCGGCTGCCAGGTGCTGGTGGCGCGGCACGGGCAGGTGGCCCACGCCATCACGCTCGGGCACGCCGACCGCGAGCGCGAGGTGCCCGCGGCGGACGACACCGTGTACCGCCTCTTCTCGATGACCAAGCCGATCACCGGGGTCGCGCTGCTGAGCCTGTACGAGCGCGGCATGTTCGCCCTCGCCGACCCCGTCAGCCGCTTCATCCCCGAGTTCGGTGACCTCAAGGTGCGGGAGAAGGACGCGGAGGGCAACCGCCACCTGGTCGACCCGCACCGGCCCATGTCCGTGCGCGACGCCATGATGCACATGACCGGCATCGGCTACGGGCCCGCCAACGCCCGGCTCGACCTCGACGCCAGCAGCCCGCGCCCGCCCGCCATGCGCCTCCGCGGCGGGGGCACGCTGGCGACGCTGGTGGAGCGCCTGGGCGGCGAGCCGCTGCGCTTCCACCCCGGCACGCGCTGGCTGTACTCGTGGTCGACCGACGTGTGCGCCCGCCTGGTCGAGGTGATCTCGGGACGGCGCTTCGACGAGTACCTCCAGGCCACCATCTTCGACCCCCTCGGCATGGTCGACACCGGCTTCTCGGTGACCGGGGCCAACGCCGGCCGGCTGGCCGCGCTCTACGCCCGCGGCGCCGACAAGAGGCTGCGGCTGGTCGACGACCCGCGGACCAGCGCGTACCGCAGCCACCCCGAGTTCCTGTCCGGGGGCGGCGGGCTGGTGTCCACCGCCGCCGATTACCTCCGCTTCTGCCGGATGCTGTCCGGCGGCGGCGAGCTCGACGGCGTGCGGGTGCTGGCACCCAAGACCGTCGAGCTCATGCGCACCAACCACCTGCCCGGCGGGGGCGACCTGCGGCAGTTCGCCCTGCCGGGCGGGTACGGCGAGGTCGGCTTCGACGGCATGGGCTTCGGGCTGACGGTGGCCGTCAGCGGCGGCCCCGCCGCCACCCAGGCCGCCGGGTCGGCCGGCGAGTACATGTGGGGCGGCTACGCCTCCACCATCTTCTGGATCGACCCGCAGGAGGACCTGGTCACGGTGTTCATGACCCAGCTCGTCCCGTCGGGCTCGTTCAACTTCCGCGGCCAGCTCAAGGCGCTCGTCTACGGCGCCATGGTCTGCTAGGGGGGTGGCCCGTCAGGCGTCGAGCAGGCCGCCCGAGCTCGGGCCGACGATGCGGTCCTGGTCGGAGACGGCGAGCGCGTCGCGGATCGACAGCATCCCGACGATCCCGTGCTCGTCGGTGACCGGCAGGTGCCGGATGCCGTGCCGCAGCATCACGATCGTGGCCGCCCACAGCGGGCTGTCGGCGTCGACCGGGCGGGGCGAGTCGGTCATCACCGAGCCGACCTGCTCCCGGTCGAGGTCGAGCCCGTCCGCCACCGCCTGCACCAGATCGCGCTCGGACAGCATGCCGACGAACCGGCCGGCGTCCTCGACCACGGCGGCGCCGATGTCGTGGCGCCGCAGGACCTGCGCTGCGGCCCGCAGCACGGTCCCGGGATCGAGCGCGACGACGGGTGCCGTCATGGCCGTGCGGACCGCGTCGCCCGTGTGGGCGATGCCCGGCCTGCCCGCCATCGGTCAGCGGGCGGGGCCGCGCTCGGCGGCGACGCCGGTCGGGGCCAGGGCGGCGACCGTGACGATGGCGAGCGCCCCTGTCAGCTGACCCATGGCTCCTCCTCGTTCGGTCCCGCACCACCCAGCCTTCCCTCGGAGCCGGCGGGGGACCAGGGTCTTTCGGCCGGTTCCCGGCCGGCGAGGAGGGCGTCGAGGATGGTCAGGCCCGTCGTGACCTTACGCAGGAACGACGCCTCGTGCGCCACGAAGTGGACGCGCGGGTGCGGGGCCCACAGCGCCCGCAGCCGCCGGTCGAGCTCGATCGCGGCGGCGTTCGACTCGGTCCGGTAGCGGTTGCCGCCCTCGATGGCGATCCCGCCGACGGCCGCGGTCTCCAGGAAGACGACGGCGTCGTAGCGGGCGAGCTCGGCGGCATGGGTCGTGCCCATGCTGGCGAAGAAGTCGTCGCCGCCGGCGGGCCAGTAGGCGGCGCCGTCGACCGTGCCGCGATCGCACAGCTGGACCCGCTCGGGGTACAGCGCGGCGTGCACGTCCTCCAGGTTGCGCTGCACCGCGTAGACGGCCCGCTGGGTCGGCTCGACCGCGTGCCGGTCCCCCGGGCGGGGGAACCCGCCCCCGAACAGGATCGTGGCCGACTCGGGGACGACCACCACCCGCTCGCCGAGCTCGCGGCGGAACAGGTCGGCGGCGGTCGTCTTGCCGCCTCCCGGCCCGCCGGTGAGCACGATGCGCAGCACGCCGTCGTCGCCGGCGGCAGGGGACGCGGCGGCCGGGCGCGGAAGACCGCCGGGCGGGGAAGCCCGGCGGTCTCGTCGCTTGCCGGCTGCGTCTCGCCGAAGCGGGCGCATCCGGGTGTCAGGCGGTCATGCGGCGCAGGTGGATCACGCCGGCCACGACCAGGACCAGCAGGACTGCGGCGCCGGCGAAGGCGACGTAGGCGGCGATGCCGGCGATGGCACCGACGGTGGCCCAGGCGTAGCTGGACAGGAGCAGGCCGCGCAGGGTCTCGCCCCGGAACAGCGAGTCCCGCTGGGCCTTGAGCTCGTTGGCGGTGGCCTGCAGCTCGGCGATCTCGGCCTCGCTGGCGCCCG
The DNA here is from genome assembly GCA_035707385.1 of Acidimicrobiales bacterium. Taxonomy (GTDB): domain Bacteria; phylum Actinomycetota; class Acidimicrobiia; order Acidimicrobiales; family VFJN01; genus ZC4RG19. Next base: position 302 of record DASSUD010000008.1, on the reverse strand, counting down.
ACTCGCGGGCGTCGACCACGGCCTGGGCGGCGCCCCGGTCGTCGATCTCGGCGTAGGTCTTGCCGTCGGCGATGCCTTCGAGGTGGCCGCCGATGAAGCTGGCGTAGGCCTCGGCCTCAGGGCCGGTGGTGACCTGCTCGTCGGCGTACTTCACGAGGTCCTCGCGGCCTTCCTCGCGGAGGCTGTCGGCGTCGGGGAACACGACGTTCTGCGAGGCGAGCTCGTCGTGGACGTAGTCCTCGGCGAAGTTCGAGCCCCACATGAGCATGGCGCCGGCCGCCGCGAACACGATGGCGGCCACC
>DASSUD010000007.1:0-7263 GCA_035707385.1 Acidimicrobiales bacterium | reverse complement strand
GGTGGCCATCGAGGCCGAGAAGCTGAACCACCACCCCGACTGGTCCAACTCGTGGAACAAGGTGGTGATCGACATCGCCAGCCACGCCGAGGGCGGCATCACCGACACGTGCTTCGCCCTGGCCGCGGCGGTCAACCGGGCCCTGGGGGAGTAGCGCTAGGCCGGCTGCTGCTCGAGGCCCTGGAGCAGGGTGTTCCAGGACAGGGTGGCGCACTTGATGCGGACGGGGAACTTGACCACGCCGCGGAGCGCCTCGAGGTCGCCGAGCTTGACGTCCTCGCCGCCGGCGCCGTCGCCGGGGTCGGCCCCGTCGTCGGACACCCCGTCACCGTCGCCGTCGAGCGCCTGCTCGTGGATCGACATCATGCCCTTGAAGGCCCGGGACAAGGCGCGCACCTCGTCGAGGGTCTTGCCCTTGACCGCCGAGGACATCATCGACGCCGACGACTGGCTGATCGAGCACCCCTGGCCCCCGATGCGGATGTCCCGCACGACGCCGCCCTCGACGTCGAGGAACAGCACGATCTCGTCGCCGCACAGCGGGTTGAAGCCCTCGACCCGGGTGGCGGGGGGCGCGGACAGCTCGCCGCGGTTCCGCGGGTTGCGGTAGTGGTCGAGGATGATCTCTCGGTAGAGGTCTTCGAGGCCGGGCATGCGGTCTTCGATCCTATCGGCGTGCTCTACGGGGCGAAGAAGTCGCCGGCCGCGGCGATGGCGTCGCCGAGGGCGTCGACGTCGGACTCGTCGTTGTAGACGTACAGGGAGGCCCGGGCGGTGGCCGCCACACCGAGCTCGCGCATCAGCGGCTTGGCGCAGTGGTGGCCGGCCCGCACGCACACCCCCCGCTCGTCGAACACCTGGGTCAGGTCGTGGGGGTGCAGGTCCGCGTAGGTGAAGGACAGCACGCCGCCCCGCTCGGCCGGCTCGGACGGCCCGTGGATCACCAGGTCGTCGCCGAACCGCTCGGTGAGCGCGCGCAGGGCGTAGCCGGTGAGCGCCACCTCGTGGGTGCGCACCGCCTCCATCCCCAGCCCGGCGAGGTAGTCGACGGCGGCCCCCAGGCCGACCGCCTCCGCGATGGGCGGGGTGCCGGCCTCGAACTTCCAGGGCAGCTCGTTGGGCGTGAACCCCTCCTTGGTGACGTTGAGGATCATCTCGCCACCGGTCAGGAAGGGCGGGGTGGCGTCGAGGATGGCCTCGGTGCCCCACAGCACGCCGATGCCGGTGGGCCCGAGCATCTTGTGGCCGGTGAAGGCGGCGAAGTCGGCTCCCCAGGCGCCCACGTCGGTGGGCAGGTGGGGGACGTACTGGCTGGCGTCGACGACGGCGATGGCCCCGGCGTCGTGCGCGGCCCGCACCAGCCGCTCGACCGGGTTGATCGTGCCGAGCACGTTGGACATCGCCGCGAACGACACCACCCTGGCCCCGTCGACCAGCCGGTCGAGGTCGGTGAGGTCGAGGTGCCCGTCGGCGCCCACCGGGATCCAGCGGAGATCGATGCCGATCTCGTCGGTGAGCTGGTGCCAGGGGACGATGTTGGCGTGGTGCTCCAGCTCGGTGATGACCACCGGGTCGCCGGGGCCCAGGTTGGCCCGGCCCCACGCCTTGGCCACGAGGTTGAGCGCCTCGGTGGCGTTCTTGGTGAACACGATCTCGCGGTCGCTGCGGGCACCGACGAAGCGGGCCACCTTGGCCCGGGCGCCCTCCAGCGCGGCGGTGGCCTCCTCCGCGATGAGGTAGGTGCCCCGGTGGACGTTGGCGTTGGACTGCTCGTAGTACCGGTCGAGGGCGTCGAGCACGGACCGGGGCTTCTGGGAGGTGTTGGCCGAGTCGAGGTAGACCAGCCGCTGCCCGCGCACCACCCGTTCGAGGATGGGGAAGTCCTTCTTGAGCCGCTCGACGTCGAGCGGATCGCCGGGCGTGGTCTGGGTCACGACGCTGTCACCTCTGCTCCGGCCTCGTCGCCGGTGGTGGCCCGCCAGCCCTCGTAGCCGTCGCGCTCGAGTCGCTCCGCCAGCTCGGGGCCCCCGCTGTCGACGATGCGACCGTCGACGAGGATGTGGACCCGATCGGGCTGCAGGTAGTTGAGCAGGCGTTGATAGTGGGTGATGGTGAGGACGCCCAGGTCCGGGCGGTCCCTACGGACCTCATCGACACCTCGGGCCACGACCTTGAGCGCGTCGATGTCGAGACCGGAGTCGGTCTCGTCGAGTATGGCGATCTCGGGTTCGAGGATGGCCATCTGCAGGATCTCGTTGCGCTTCTTCTCGCCGCCGGAGAACCCCTCGTTGAGGTACCGGTCGGCGAAGGCGGGGTCCATGTCGAGCCGCTGCATCCACTCCATGATGGCCAGCCGCAGCTCGAGGACCGACAGGTCCACGCCCTTGCGGGCCGAGAGGGCCTGGCGCAGGAAGTTGATGACCGACACGCCCGGGATGACCTGGGGGTACTGGAAGGCCAGGAACATGCCGGCCTTGCCCCGCACGTCGATGTCCCAGCCACCGATGTCGTCGCCCCGGAACAGGATGCGACCCCGCGTGATCTCGTACTCGGGGCTGCCGAGCAGGGTGTTGGCCAGGGTGGACTTGCCCGAGCCATTGGGCCCCATGAGGGCGTGGACCTCGCCGGCCCCGACCGTCAGGTCCACTCCCCGCAGGATCTCGCCACCGTTGGCCGGGGTGCCGTCGGGGCCCACGGCCCGGACGTGCAGGTCCTCGATCTGGAACAGGGGAGTGGCGGACATGGACCCAGTGTATTCGCACTACGCAGATAGGAGAAATACCCGTGCTCGTCGGGTCGAGACGGGGATAAGGTCCCTCCGATGGCCCTCCCGGCAACGCCTCCGGCCAGCGTGGTGACACTGGTGGAGGGGGCCTCGTTCTGCCTCAGCGCGCCGGGCGGCGACCTCGACGGCGAGGGCCCCGGCGCCCGGCACGGGCTCTACGTCGCGGACCGCCGGGTGCTGTCCCGCTGCGCCCTGCGGGTCAACGGCGGGGCGCCCGCTCCCGTGGACCACGTGCTCGACGACCCCGCCTCCGCCACGTTCGTGAGCCGGGCGGCGCCCAGCGGCAGCGGTGAGCCGGGGCCCATCGTGGTCCGTCATCGCACCCTCGGCCTCGGCCTCCGCGACGACATCGACCTGCGCAACGTGGGCGACGAGCCCACCTACGTCGAGGTCGAGATCGAGCTGGGCGCCGACATGGCCCTGGCGCCCGCGGTGCGGGCCGGCGCCGTCGACGTCGCCCCGGTCGAGCCGGCGCCGGGCGGGCCGGGCGAGGTGCTGCTGGTCCGGGGCCGCGGCACCTCGCGGGTGGGCTGCCGGGTTACGTCCTCGCCCGGGGTCGTCGCCAGCGGGGGCTGCCTGCGGTGGGAGGCGATCATCCCCGCCCGCAGCGCCCGGTCGGTGTCGGTGTCGGTGTGGCCGATCGTGGAGGGCGCCGAGGTCGTCCCCACCCCGGGCGAGCCTGCGGGGGCCACCCGCAGCGAGTCCGCCCGGCGGCTGGCCCGCTGGCAGCAGGCCGTGCCGTCGGTGACGAGCGACCACCCGCCGCTGGTGACGGCCGTGGCCCGCAGCGCCCGCGACCTGGGCGCCCTCCAGGTGTTCGACCCCGAGTACCCGGGTCGGGCGGTGGTGGCGGCCGGGGCGCCGTGGCGCCTGGCCCTCCAGGGCCGCGACGCGCTGCTGACGGCGTGGATGAGCCTCATCGTCGACCCCGAGCTGGCGCTCGGCACGCTGGAGACGCTGGCCCGGTTCCAGGGGGCCGACGTCGATCCCCGTACCGAGGAGGAGCCCGGTCGCATCCTGCACCGCCTGCGGGTGGGCCCTGCGGGGTTCGGGACCGGCGGCCACGCCGTCGCCTACGGCTCGGTCGACGCCACCCCCCTGTTCGTCATGCTGCTGGGCGAGCTGCGCCGCTGGGGCCTGGCGCACGAGGTGGTGGACCGCCTCCTCGTCCACGCCGACCGGGCACTGGAGTGGATCACCACCTTCGGCGACCGGGACGGCGACGGCTACGTCGAGTACCAGCGGGCCACCGACCGGGGCCAGCGCCACCAGGCGTGGAAGGACTCGGGGTCGCCGGTCCGCTTCCCGTCCGGCGACGTGGCCCGGGGGCCGCTCGCCCTCGCCGAGGTCCAGGGCTACGCCTACGCCGCGTTCCTGGCGCGGGCCCACTTCGCCGCCGAGGCCGGCGACGCCCGCGGCGCCGAGCGGTGGCGGGAGCGGGCCCGGGCCCTCAAGGTCGCGTTCAACCGGGACTTCTGGGTGGACGGCGCCGGCTGGTTCGCCCTCGCACTCGACGGCGACAAGCGACAGGTGCCCTCCCTGGCCTCCAACGCCGGCCACTGCCTGTGGACCGGCATCGTCGACGAGGACAAGGCGGCCGAGATGGTCAAGCGGCTGCTGTCCGACGACCTGTTCTCGGGATGGGGCGTGCGCACGCTGGCGACGTCGATGGGCGGCTACGACCCGCTCGGCCTGCACACGGGGGCGGTGTGGCCCCACGACAACGCGGCGTGCGCCGCCGGGCTGGTCCGCTACGGGTTCGTGGACGAGGCCCACCGCCTGATGCTGGGCCAGCTCGACGCCGCCCAGGCGGACGGTGGCCGGCCCGCGGTGCTGTGCGGGTTCGACCGGGAGGACGTGCGGGAGCCGGTGCGCTTCCCGGACGACTGCGTGACCCGGGCGACCTCGGCAGCAGCCCCGCTGTGGCACCTGCGCTCGCTGCTGCGGTTCGACCCCCACGTGCCGCAGGGGAAGCTGTGGCTGTCGCCGGTGCTGCCCCCGGCCATCGGGCGCCTGCGGGTCGAGCGGATCCCGCTGCTCGGCGGGATGGTGACGGTGTCGGTCGAGGGTGACCGCGTCGAGGTCGACGACCTGCCCCCGGGCGTGGCGCTGGTGCCCGAGCCGCGGCCGCCCCTGGCGGCGATGGTGTGAGCCGTGTGAGCCGTGCCGGCCAGACTCGGTCGGGGCGCTGGATCGCCGCTCGACAGACGCCCTACGGCCCGCTGTTGCCGGGCTCGCCGCGGGGGAGCGTGGCCCGGGGGCGCGCCGCCGGGTTCGGGTAGACGAGGCGCCCGGACGATGCTGGGGGCGAGTCGGGTGGCCGGCGGCCCTCGATGAGCAGTACGAGCATGGCCAGGATGGCGTCGACCACCAGCGCGGGCTGCGCCTCGAGCGTGGCCAGCGCTGCCCGGGCCGGTTCGGATAGCTCGGCGCCGGGCGTGATGCCGGCGGCGACAAGGATGCGGTTCCGGCGGTGCTCGGCGGTCGCATCCTCACCCACGTTCGACCTCCCCCGGTCGCGCCGTGCCCCGGGCCGAGTGACGCGGCACCGGTGGCCGTTTAGGTCGAACACACTGTAGTGCGTGCGGTGTATCCACATGATTCACTATGTACAGATCACACAGTGCGTTCCTGGCACACTGTGCGTGTGGACGAGCAAAATGGGGCCGTGGGTCACATCGCCCAGGTCATCGACGACGACATCCACAAGCGTGCCCGGCTGCTGGCCGTGGGCAAGGGCGTGTCGTTCAAGTCATGGGTCGAGGCGGCCATCCGGGAGGCCGTCGAGCGCCAGGAGGCCGCCGAGGAGAAGCGCCGCCGGGGCCGGTAGCACGGGTGACCACCTGGCTCGCGCATCTGGACACCGGCGGGGCCATGGAGAGCACGCATGGCGAGCACGTGGTGGTGACGTTCGGCGACGCCACGGCTTCCGTCCGGCCCGGCGGTTCCCCCGGCGCGGAGTCGGAGCGGTGCCGAGCGTTCCGCGCTGCCGGTCGTTGCTGAATCACAATTTCTTGGGCATACTCCGCATCAATCCGCTCAGTCTCTTCGGGGGCTGAGTTGCGAGACCCGCCCGATTGGGCGGGTCTCTGCGCGTCAGGACCATTCTTTCGGCCGGCCAATCGTGCTGCCATCGGCTGCGGTGATGACGTCAGGCATCTGCAGGCGAAGGTGCCAGAGGCGAAGATTCCGCGACTCAGTGCCAACGAGGCTTGGCTTCTGACCTTGGTGACGGTGGGGGTTGACTGTGAGCACGGTGACGCCGTGGGACATGACCCTTACGATCGGCCGTTGGAGGTCCAGATCGTTGGACACGACCAGTGCGACGTCCATGGCGCCGGCCATTGCATCCCACAGGAGATCGGTAGCGAGGTTGACGTCTGAGCCCTTCTCCTCGGTGACGATCACGTCCGCGAGGCGCACCCGGCTGCGGCGGGGTCTGGCGAGGGGGACGCGGCGTGGTCGCTCCTTGAACTGGCCGTAGACGATCTCGACCTTGGGGCGCGTGGCGGGAGCTCGGAGGTAGACGTCCTGCCGCTGGCTCTGGCCGGGGTCGTCCGATCGATCGGTGACACGAGCCGTGTAGTAGCGCACCGCCGCGACATGGTGGTTGCGTAGCACGGCTTCGCACATCGCCTGCACGTCCAGCCACTTGAGCGGCGGATCGCCCTTCACGGCGCCGTAGTAGAGGTTGAATCCGTCGATGTAGGCGATCGCCCGCCGGGCCATCGGTCCTTGTCCTTCCCTCGCGGTGACTCGCCACGGTAGCGACGTCGCTACGATCCGCGGGACCAACTTGGGACCAACTGTCCCGGGCGTGCGTCCTCCCAGCCGGTCCGCTGCTGGGCGGTGGCGGGTGGGAGCCCGACCGCGGCTCAGCCCGCTGCGTCCCGGAGGTCTTCCTTCCAGGACCGGAACCGGGTGTGGCGGGTGCCGCTGGGGCCCTCGCCGTCGCCGTCGCCCGACGGGAGCAGGCGGAACGTGTAGCTGTCCGCCAGGTCGTCGGCCCGGGCCACCCAGTAGCGGGCGTCGGCGCCGGACGCGGGGCCGGCCCGCCACAGGAGCCACGGGCCGATGCGCCGCTTGTAGTCGGCCACCGGCCGCCCCGGCAGGTCGTCGCCCAGGGCCAGCAGGTCGGCGGGCGCCTCCACCCAGGCGGAGGCGGGGATGTTGCGGTCCCGGACGGGCGTCGCCGGCAGGTCGGCCGTGTGGATCGGCGTCTCGTCGTACGGACGCTCGTCGTAACGCAGGGCGGCGGGCACGGGGCGCCTCACCAGCCCCGGTCGATCCACTCCTGGAGGTGCGGGCTCTCGGCGCCGATCGTCGTCGGGTCGCCATGGCCGGGCAGCACCCGGATCTCCGCCGGCAGGGTGAGCAGTCGGTCCTCGATCGAGCGGACGATGGTGGGGAAGTCGCCGCCGGGGAAGCTGGTGGCACCGGGCCCGCCGGGGAACAGCGTGTCCCCGCTGAACAGGATC
>DASSUD010000006.1:0-23110 GCA_035707385.1 Acidimicrobiales bacterium | reverse complement strand
GGCGACGGCACCGCCGGCGCCCTGCGAGTGCCCCGTGGCCCCGACGTGCCCCAGGTCGAGGTGCCCGGCGAACCGGTTGCCGCTCTGGCCGTTGAAGGCGGTCAGGTTGTCGAGGCCGGCCAGCATCTCGTTGCCGCTGCCCGCGTTGGTGGTGTTGGCCGCCGCCACCACGAACCCGTGGGAGGCGAGGTGGCGCAGCAGCCCGTCGTAGGTCGGCGGCGTGGTGCCCGTCCCGTTGCCCCACAGGATGATCGGGTGGTCGACGCCGTTGGCACCGAGGGTGGACGGGCTGTAGTAGGTGTGCGCGGCGTCGTTCTGCACCGTGACCTGGTACGGGCCGGGTGCCGCGAAGTTGGTGCCCACCGGCGGCAGAGCGGGGGCCTGGGCGCCGGCGCCGCCGGGGACGAGAGCGGACAGGCCGGCCGTCAGGGCCAGGATCACGAGCAGGTGCAGTAGTCGGAGCGGCCCCCGGTGCGGCCGCGTCGGCGTCGTTGGCACGAGATCCCCCTCAGCTAGATCCGCACGCCACCCTGATTCGAGCACTTAAGTGAAATTGACGTCAAGTCCGGTAGACGCTGGCGTCATGGCGCCGAACTAGAACACGTTCTAAAGTCGAGGCCATGACGGTCGACCTGCCTCGGATCATCTCGGTCGACGACCACGTCGTGGAGCCGCCCGACCTGTGGACCAGCCGGCTGCCCGCCCGTTACCAGGACGTCGGCCCCCGCGTGGTGCGCGACCGGGCCAAGTTCAGCTTCGCGGGCGGCGTCTTCAGCTACGAGAAGGGCGTGCCCGACGGCGACTGGTGCGACTGGTGGCTCTACGACGAGCTCGTGTACCCGTTCCCCAAGCTGTCGGCCGCGGTCGGCTTCGACGAGCTCGACGTCACCCCCACCACCTTCGACGACATCCGCCCGGGCTGCTGGGTGCAGAAGGATCGGCTGGCCGACATGGACGCCAACCACGTCGAGGCGTCGATCTGCTTCCCCAACACCCTCCCCCGCTTCTGCGGGCAGACGTTCTACGAGCAGGGGGTCAAGCGCGAGGGCGGCGACCCCGACCTCGCGCTCCTGTGCGTAGCCGCCTACAACGACTGGATGATCGACGAGTGGTGCGCCGGCGACGGGAAGGGCCGGCTGATCCCGCTCGGGATGATCCCGTTGTGGGACGCGAAGCTGGCCGCCGCCGAGGTGCGGCGGTCGGCCTCCCGCGGCTGCCACGCCGTGGCGTTCTCGGAGAACCCCCACCCGCTCGGCCTGCCGTCGATCCACTCCGGCCACTGGGACCCGTTCTTCGCCGCCTGCCAGGAGACCGAGACGGTGGTGTGCATGCACATCGGCTCGTCGTCCCGCATGCCCGCCACCTCGCCGGACGCCCCGTTCATCGTGTCGTCGACGCTGACGTTCCAGAACGCGATGGGGTCGATGCTCGACTTCATCTTCTCGGGGACCCTGGAGCGCTTCCCCACCCTGAAGATCGCCTACTCCGAGGGCCAGGTGGGCTGGATGCCCTACGTGCTGGAGCGGGCCGACAAGCTGTGGGCCGAGCGCAGCGACAACAGCTTCGGCACCTCGCTCCCCCACCCGCCCACCAGCTACCTCCCCGGGCGGGTCTACGGCTGCATCTTCGACGACGAGACGGGGCTGCGGAACCGGGACGCGATCGGCATCGACCAGATCTGCTTCGAGACCGACTACCCGCACGCCGACTCGACCTTCCCCCGGTCGAAGGAGGTGGCGACCGAGATCTGCGCCGGCGCCGGCCTGGACGCGGACGAGACCTACAAGCTGGTCCGCGGCAACGCCGTCCGGGCCTTCGGGCTCGAGCGGTTCGGCATCTCGGCATGACGGACACCGAGCCGTCTGCCGACGCCGACCTGGGGGGCGAGGTCCGGCTCGGCAGCGCCCTGTTCACGCTGGTCGAGCCCCACCGGGGCCACGAGGTCGCGTACAACCGCTGGTACGAGCGCGACCACTTCTACGCCGGGTGCATGATCGGCCCCTGGTACTTCGCCGGGCGGCGCTGGGTGTGCACCCGGGAGCTCAAGGACCTGCGCGTGGGCGGGGAGGTCCCGCTGTTCGGCGACGACCGGGCCGGGTCGTACCTGGCCCTGTACTGGACGCTGAGGGGCCGGTTCCGGGAGAACACCGACTGGTCGACCCGCCAGGTCCACTGGCTGCACGACCACGGCCGCATGTTCGGCGAGCGGGACCACGTCCACACGCTGCTCTACCTGTTCAAGGGGGCCGAGGCCCGGGACGCCGACGGCGTGCCGGCGGAGCTGGCGCTCGACCACCCGTTCCGGGGGCTGGGCGCGGTGGTCGTCGAGCGCGCGGACGGCGACGCCGCCCCGCCGCGGCCGGCGCTGGCGCCCGGCGACCCGGTGGCGCTGGTGCTGAGCTTCCGGGGGGTGCCCCTGCCGCCGGGCGCCCCGGTGACCCAGCCCGGCACCGAGGGCGTGGAGCGACGCGAGATGCAGCTGTGGTTCGCCGACGACGAGCCGGCGGCCTGGTGGGCGGCGGTCGGGCGCTACGCCGCGGAGGTCGCCGGCTCGGGGGCCGGGACCGTCCGGTGGGCGTCGCCGTTCATCCCCACCGTGCCGGGAACGGACCTCTACACCGACCGCCTCTGGTGAAATTATTGACTATTGACAGCCGCTCTGCCATTTTCTACATTGAGGGTCGTGCAGCACACTGAGGGGGCCGTCCTCGACGGCCGTGTCCAACGGACGGTGCGCAGCCGGGCCGCGGTCGTCGATGCCATCCTCGACCTCCTGAGCGAGGGGCACGCCCAGCCCACGGCCCAGATGGTGGCCGAGCGCTCGGGGGTGTCGGTCCGTTCGATCTTCCGCCTGTTCGACGACATGGCCTCGCTCCACCGGGCCGCCGCCAGCCGCCAGGCCGACCGGGTCAGGGCACTGCTCGTGCCCCTGCCCGGCGACGGGCCCCTGACCGAGCGGGTGGCCGCCCTGGTGGCCAACCACCGCGACGTCTACGAGACCATCAGCCCCGTGCGCCGCGTGGCCGTGCAGGCGGCGGCCACCTCGCCGCCGATAGCGGACGAGCTCGCCCGGGTGGCCGAGCTGTTCCGGGGGCAGGTCGAGAGCACCTTCCGGGCCGAGTTGGCGGGCACCGGCCCGGAGGTGCTCGACGCCCTCGACCTCGCCGCCAGCTGGGAGGCGTGGGAGCGCCTCCGCACCGTCCAGGGCCTCGACGTCGACGCGGCGGCTGCCGCCGTCACCTGCACGCTCACGGCGCTGGCGACGGCGACGGCGACGGCGGACCGCTAGACGCGGGCCACGGCCGGGGGGCGGGCCCGTGGGTCGCAACATCCTGTTCATCACCACCGACCAGCAGCGTTACGACGCTCTCGGCTGCAACGGCGGCACCGTCGCCCGCACGCCCGTGGTCGACGGCCTGGCGGCGGCGGGCATCCGCTACGAGCGGGCCGTCAACCAGAACACGGTGTGCATGCCCGCCCGGTCCACCATCCTCACCGGCCAGTACGTGCGCTCCCACGGCGTGGTGGCGAACGGCATCCCCCTGCCGGTCGACGCCCCGTCCGTGGCAGCGCACCTGGCCGAGGCCGCGGGCTACCGCACGGCACTGCTGGGCAAGGCCCACTTCGAGCCGGCGTTCGACCCGCAGGACGCCTTCGAGGAGAACGCCCGCGCCGCCCGGGGCGACACCGGGCCGTGGCGGGGGTTCGAGCGCTGCCTCGGCGTCTTCCACGCCGCTGCCTGGGGTGAGCGGCGCCTGTCGCACTACGGGCACTGGCTGGCCGAGCACCACCCGGAGCACCTGCACAGCTACGCCGACCTGCTCCAGGCGCGGCCCGGCGGGGACACGGGAGCGCCCGAGACCAAGCACAACCCCATCCCCCGCCCCTGGTACCACACGGACTGGGTGGCCGACATCACGGTGGAGTGGCTGGAGGGCCTGGCCGACGGCGACGACTGGTTCTGCTGGATGAGCTTCCCCGACCCCCACCACCCGTGGGACCCGCCGGCATCGGAGGTCGACCGCGTCGACTGGCGGGACCTCGACCTGCCCGCCGGCCACCCCGGGTCGGACGAGGCCGTCCGCGCCGTGCTGGCCGGCAAGCCACCCCACTGGCTCGGCTACTGGGAGGGCACGTTCGCCAACCGGGAGGGCGGCCCGGGCGCCTTCGTCCCCGGCCGCCTCACCCACGACCAGATCCGCGAGGTCAACGCCAAGACCCACGTCATGAACGAGCTGATCGACGAGGCGTGCGGCCGGGTCCTGGCCACCGTCGAGGCCCGGGGCTGGCTGGGCGACACCGACGTGATCTTCACCACCGACCACGGCGAGCTGCAGGGCGACTTCGGGCTGCTCTACAAGGGCCCGTTCCACACCGACGCCCTGATGCGCCTGCCCCTGGTGTGGCGCCCGGCGCCCTCGGCGGGCACGGCGCCGGCCGTCGTCGGCGACCCGGTGGGCCAGGTCGACCTGGCCCCCACCTTCTGCGCCATCGCCGGGATCGCCCCGCCTGACTGGATGCAGGGGCGGCCCCTGCCCCTGGCCGACGGCGAAGGGGGCCGGGAGCGGGCCCTGTGCGAGTGGGACAGCCAGTTCCCCGGCTACGGCATGCACCTGCGCTCGATCGTGCGGGACGGCTGGCTGTGCACGGTGTACGAGCCGTCGACCGCCGGGCAGCCCAACGGGCTCGAGCGCAACCTCGGGCCCCGCATCATGGACGTGCGGTCGTCGGTGGTCTACGAGCAGACCGCCACCGGCCCCGGCGGCGTCGGCATCGCCACCGGCGAGCTGTACGACCTGGGCGAGGACCCCCACCAGTGGCACAATCGCTGGGACGACCCCGCCTGCCGGGCGCACCGCGACGCACTCGTCGACGATCTGTACGCCAGCCTGCCCGCCGAGGTGCGCCACCTCGACGTGGCCGCCCCGGCCTGAGCGCCGGGCGCCGAAGGAGGAACCCGTGGACGTCCTGCGCACCCCCGACGAGCGCTTCGCCGACCTGCCCGGCTTCCCGTTCGCGCCCCACTACACCGAGGTGGCCGACGGCGAGGGCGGCCGGCTGCGCGTCCACCACCTCGACGAGGGGCCGGCGGGCGGCTCCGTCGTGTTGCTGCTGCACGGCGAGCCGTCGTGGTCGTACCTGTACCGCACCATGATCCCGGTGCTGGTGGAGGCCGGGCTGCGGTGCGTGGCCCCCGACCTGGTCGGCTTCGGCCGCTCCGACAAGCCGGCCCGCCGCGAGGACTACACCTACGCCCGCCACGTCGAGTGGATGCGCGAGGCGCTGTTCGACAACCTCGATCTGTCCGGCATCACGCTGGTCTGCCAGGACTGGGGCGGGCTCATCGGCCTCCGGCTGGTGGGCGAGCACCCGGAGCGGTTCGCCCGGGTGGTGGCGGCCAACACCGGGCTGCCCACCGGCGACCGCCCGCTGACCGAGGCGTTCCTCGACTGGCAGAGGTTCTCCCAGGAGTCGCCGGTGTTCCCCATCGGGCGCATCGTGGCCGGCGGCTGCGCCGTGACTCCCCCCGACGAGGTGGTGGCGGCCTACGACGCCCCGTTCCCGGACGACAGCTACACGGCCGGGGCCCGCATCCTCCCCAGCCTGGTGCCGACGTCGCCGGACGACCCGGCGGCCGCCGCCAACGAGAAGGCGTGGGCCACGCTGTCGGGGTTCGAGCGGCCGTTCCTGACCGCGTTCTCGGACGGCGACGCCATCACCCGGGGCGGGTACAAGGTCTTCCAACGCACGGTCCCGGGTGCCCAGGGCCAGCCGCACACCACCATCGAGGGCGGCGGGCACTTCCTCCAGGAGGACAAGGGCCCCGAGCTGGCCCGGGTCGTCGCCGACCTCGTGGCGGCCACCAGCTGAACCGTTCCGGCGTTCACGGGCGCTTGCCGATGCGTAACTAGTTCGTTACGCTTTCCGGCCGTGGAGGCCGTGCGGGCGATCGCCGATCCGGTGCGCCGGGAGATCCTGGAGATGCTGCGGGACGGTCCCCGCACCGCCGGGACCATCGCCGCCGCCTTCGCCATGAGCCGGCCCGCCGTCAGCCGCCATCTCCGGGTCCTGCGCGAGCACGGCCTGGTTCACGACGACCTGCGGGGACGCGAGCGTGTCTACCGGCTCGACACCGGCCCCCTGGCGCCGATCGAGGCCTGGCTGGCCACGCTGCGCACCCCGCCGCGACCGGGCTGGGGCGCCCGCCTCGACGCGCTGGGCACCGAGGTCCGCCGCACCCGCCGCCATCGCCGGCGGGCCGAGGAGCCGCCGGCCACCGACACCACCTCGGAGGAGTCCGCATGACGCCCACCCCGACCGGCCGGCTGTTCGGCACCCCCGACGGCCGCGACCTCGTCCTCACCCGCACGTTCCCGGCCCCGATCCGCGACGTCTGGGCCAGCATCACCGAGTCCGAGCGGACGGCCCGGTGGTTCGCGTCGTGGCGCGGCGATCCCGGCCCCGGTAAGACGATCCGCTACACGCTGGAGTTCGAGGAGGGCCGGCCCTCCGGCGACATGACGATCGTCGCCTGCGAGGCGCCCCACCACCTCGCCGTGTCGACGGTCGACGACTTCGGCACCTGGCACCTGGAGGCCCGCCTCGCCGAGGCGGGCGGGGTCACCACCCTCACCTTCACCCATCACCTCGCCGCCGGCGCCGACGTCGGGTCGATCGGCCCGGGGTGGGAGTACTACCTCGACCGGCTCGTCGCCTCCCGCGACGGTGGTGCCGCCCCCGACTTCGTCGACTACTACCCCGCCCAGCAGGCGTACTACGAGGGCCTCGGCACCTGACACCCCGTCGATGCCCGGGTCGCCGCCGGCGCCGCACCCGGCCGGGCGAACGGCGTAGGGTACCCACCGCACACTGTCTGCCTCGGAGGGTGGTAGGGATGAGCGTCTACAAGGTGATCGAGGTCATCGGCACCAGCGCCACGTCGTGGGAGGACGCCGCGTCGACGGCGGTGGCCAAGGCCCGCGAGACCTTGCGCGACATCCGGGTGGCGGAGGTCGTGAAGCAGGACCTCGACGTCAGCGCGGACGGTGCGCTCACCTACCGGACGAAGCTGTCGGTGTCCTTCAAGTACGAGGACAGCTGATCACCCCGGCGCGTCGCACGCCCGTCGGCGGGCGCGATGCGTTTCGGGTCCCCGGGACGTCGTAGTCGGTGTAGCCGATCTCCCGGGAGGAAAGATGTCGTCTGTCGGTCGGTCCGCCGGGCCGATGGTGGTGCCGGCGCGGGTGAGCGCCGCGCCGTCGGAGGCCGTGCTCGGCCTGGCAGTCGAGCGCGTGGACCGCACCGGCCCCACCGCCCGGCCCGGGTCGCGGGAGGCATCGTGAGCGCCGCCGCCGTCGAGGTGCTCGAAGCCGGCCTGGAGGAGCACCGGGCCGCCCTCACCGGCTACTGCTACCGGATGCTCGGCTCGCTGTTCGAGGCCGAGGACGCGGTCCAGGAGACCATGCTGCGGGCCTGGCGGGCGCTCGACCGCTACGAGGGCCGCTCCACCCTGCGGACGTGGCTGTTCAGCATCGCCACCAACGTCTGCCTCGACCAGCTCCGCGGCAAGGGCCGGCGGGTCCTGCCGGTGGACCTCGGGCGCAGCTGGCCGGCCACGGCCGAGCCCACCTTCGCCTCGCCCGATCACCTCTGGGTCGAGCCGGTGCCGGACGACCGGGTGCTGCCCGAGGGCGGTGACCCGGCGGCGGTGGCCGCCGCCCGCGACACGATCCGCCTGGCGTTCGTGGCCGCCCTCCAGCACCTCCAGCCCCGGCAGCGGGCCGTGCTCATCCTGCGCGACGTCCTCGGCTGGCGCTCGGCAGAGGTCGCCGAGTTGCTCGGGACCACGGTGGTGGCGGTGAAGAGCACGCTCCAGCGGGCCCGCGCCACGATGGCCGAGCGCGACCCGGCCGCCCGCCCCCGATCCGACCGGCTGCCGGGCGAGGACCGCGCGCTGCTGGACCGCTATGTGGAGGCCTTCGAGCGCTTCGACATCGAGGCACTGGTCGCCCTCCTGCACGAGGACGCCACCCTGTCCATGCCCCCGCACCCGCTGTGGGTGCAGGGCCGCGAGCAGATTCGACGCTGGTGGTGCGAGCATCGGGCGGTGTGCGGCGCCAGCCGGCCGGTGCCGGTGGCCGCCAGCGGATCGCCCGCACTGGCCCTGTACCGCCCCGGCCCCGACGGGAGCCGCGACCCGTTCGCCCTCCAGATCCTCGACCTCGAGGGCGGCCGGATCCGCGACCTGACCACGTTCGTCGGCCCCCGGCTGCTGCAGATGTTCAGCCCGCCGGCATAGGACGGGGCCCGGTCAGGGTCCGGTCCGATCGCGAGGTGGGAAGGCGGCGGCGACGAGCCGGTCGACCTCGGCCGCCGTCGCCATGTCGAGCGCGTCGAAGCGGTTGCGCATGACCGCCACGGCGACGCCGGAGTCGATGTCGGCATAGGCGGCCGAGCCGTTCATGCCCGTCATCCCGAACGTCGAACCCGGTCGCGAGCCCGCACCGCCCGGCCGGTGCGGGCTGAACCCGAAGGCCCACGCCGTCGGGACGTCCATGACCTCGTCGTGGCCGCGGAACATGACCGTCGCCATCGTGGCGAGCCGGTCGGCGCCGACCAGGCGGGCCCCGGCCACGTGTCCCAGGAGCGCGGCGTAGAGCCGGGCCGCGCCGAGGGCGGACATCGTTCCCTGCGACGGGATGTCGGCCGTCAGCACGTCACGCCGGTTGGCGTAGCCGGCGTCGGGCCGCACGGCGGGCGGCAGCGCCCGGTCGGCGGGCGATCCCGGGGGCGGCGCCGGCGGCGGGCGGTCCGCAGCCACCTGGCGGGCCACCCGGCCGAGCTGCGCCTCGGGCACCCCGAAGTGCACGTCCTCCACCACCCCCGCCGGGCCCGTGATCGCCTCGCGGAGCCACGCCCGCAGCGGCCGGCCGGTGGTGCGCTGCACGATCCCTCCCAGGAGGAACCCGAAGGTGAAGGCGTGGTACCCGAAGCGGCTGCCCGGAGGCCACCAGGGCGGCATGGCGGCGATGGCAGCGCCCATGTGGTCGGCGTCGCAGAGCTGTTCGACCGTCGTCCCGTAGGGCGGGGCCGGCGCGCCCGCGCTGTGCAGGAGCACGTGGCGCAGCGTGATGCCCTCCTTGCCGTGGGCGGCCAGCTCCGGCCACACGTCGCAGGCGGGGCTGTCGTAGCTCAGGAGGCCCCGTTCGGCGAGCACGTGGGCGACCGCCGACGCGACCCCCTTGGCCGCCGACGCCGCGAAGAACAGCGTGCCGGGCACCACCGGTGTCCCCCGGTCGGGGTCGGCCTGGCCGCTCACCGCGTCGACGACGACCCGGCCCCCGGCGACGACCGCCACCTGCACCCCGACCTCGGCACCGGCCGCCACCCGGGCGTCGAGGAGGTCCTGCACAGCCTGCTGGAGCGCCGCGGTGGTCATGGCGGCGCTGCCGCCTCGGGACCCCGGACGCGCCGCGCGTCGGCGGACCCGGCCCACGCGGTCGCGCTGACGACGCCCGCGGTCACGGGGCCACCCAGCACCCCTCGAGGTGGTCGTCGACCACCCCGGCCGACTGCATGAGCGCGTACGCCACCACCGGCCCCACGAAGCGGAACCCGCTGCCGCGCAGCTCGGCCGCCAGCGCCTTGGACGACGGCGTGGTGCTCGGCACCTCGGAGAACGACCGCGGGCGCCGGGCCGGTCGCTCGTCCGGGGGTGGCGCGTGCGCAAACACCAGGTCGACCAGGGTGCGGCCGGACTCGTGGAGGCGCAGCGTCGCCCGGGCGTTGGCGATGGCGGCGTCGACCTTGGCCCGGTTGCGCACGATCGCCGCGTCGGCCATGAGCCGGGCGATGTCGTCGTCGCCGTAGGCGGCCACGGTGCCGACGTCGAAGTCGTCGAACGCGACCCGGAAACCGGGCCGCTTGCGCAGGATGGTGATCCAGGCCAGCCCGGACTGGAACGCCTCGAGGCACAGCAGCTCGAACAGGGCCCGCTCGTCGCGCAGGGGCCGGCCCCACTCGTCGTCGTGGTAGGCGACGTAGAGGGGGTCGCGGGCGCCCCAGGAGCAGCGAGCGTGGCCGTCGTCGCCCACCACCAGGTCGGAGGACGGGTCGGAGGACGGGTCGGAAGACAGCTCGGGGGACGGCTCGGAAGGCAGCTCGGAGGGCAGCTCGGGGGACGGCTCGGAAGGCAGGGATGTGTCGTCGGTGCTCGTCATCGCAAGGGACCCTAACGAGGGGGTATGACAGCCACGCTCAGCCCTGGGCGTTGCCGGTGAAGGCCCACTGCGCCAGCCTCACGGTCGGCACGTGGAACAGGTCGGCGCCCTCGCTGCCCACCAGCCGGGCGTCGTCGCCCAGCCCCCGCACCCGGCCCGGCCCGAAGCCCCCCACCACCGACTGGGTGAAGCGCATGTTCTGCACCGGGCCGGCGATGCGCCCCTCCTCGACGAGGAACAGCCCGTTGCGGGTCAGGCCCGTGACGACCTGGGTCTTGGGGTCGAGGACCCGGTTGTACCAGAAGTCGGTGACCAGCAGGCCCCGCTCCACCCCGCCGACCAGCGCCTCCGGCGTGGCGCCGCCACCTCCCAGGAACACGTTGCCGGGGTAGCCGCCGAAGCTGCCGATGCCCACCGAGTGCCCGGTGGGCTCCACGCCCGCCAGCCGGGCCGAGCGCCGGTCGTGGGCCAGCCCCACCGACACGCCCGCCCGCACCAGGTCGAGCCGGGCCTTGGGGGTGCCCTCGGCGTCGTGCGCCGTCCCGGAGACCCGGGGGTCGAGCGCGTCGTCCCACAGGTCGAGGCCCGTGTCCCACTGGGCCTCGCCCAGGTGGACGAAGGAGGTGCCCTCGGCGTGCGCCTTGCCGTTGAACCCCAGGTAGGCGGGGTACAGCAGCATGGCGGCCACCGCCTTGGGCTCGAGGACCACCTCGTACGGGCCGGGCGGCAGCGACACCGGGTCCAGGCCGGCGGCCGCCTTGGCCGCGGCCCGGGCCCCGCACGCCCGGCCGTCCAGGTCGGCCAGCCGGACGGAGCTGACCTGGGCGTAGCCGTCGGCCGGGTGGTCGCGGCCCACTGCGGCCCGGTGGATGCCGTCCAGCACGGCCAGCGACGTCCGGGCCGTGGCCCGCTGCCCGGTGGTCGAGGCCAGCGCGTGGTGCAGCCCTGCGGTCGAGCAGTACCCCGCCGCCTCCAACCCGGCGCCGGCCGCCACGAAGGCCGCCACCACCGCGGCCCGCTGGTCCGGCGTGGCCCCCGCGGTGGCGTCGTCCCAGTGGGCCACCGGGGGCACGGGCGCAGGCGGCGCGAAGCCGGCGTAGTCGGGGTCGACGGGGCGCAGGGCGGCCGCGGCCCGGGCCCGCTCGACCAGCGCCGCCAGGTCGGCGGGGTCGGTGCGGCTGGTGGACGCCTTGGCCACCCGGCCGCCGACCGCCAGGGTCAGCGACACCGCCCGCACGTCCTCGGTGACGTTCTGGTGGATGCGGCTGTTGGCGAAGCGGGTGAGCGACGAGGCCCCCACCACGGCGCTGACCAGGGCGTCGGGGCCGCGGCCCACGAGCCGGAGCGTGCGCTCGCACGCCTCGGCGGCCACCTCGGCCGCCGAGGTCCCCGCGGCGTCGTCGACGTCGGCCATCGGCCCGGACGGTAGCCAACCCGCGGGAGCGGTTCGTGCCGCGCCCCGCTAGGGTGCCCTCCCCCTCACCCTGCGAGGTGCCCGTGAGCTCGACCAACGGTCACAAAGGCATCGACGTCGTGGCGTTCGACGGCGACGACACGCTGTGGCACAGCGAGAGCCACTTCGTGGACGCCCACGAGCGGTTCTGCGGCCTGGTGGCCCCCTACGTCGACGACCGGGGGCTCATCGACGAGAAGGTGGTGGCCACCGAGCGCCAGAACCTGGCCATCTACGGCTACGGGGCCAAGGCCTTCACGCTGTCGCTCATCGAGACGGCGATCCAGCTCACCGCCGGGCGCATCACCAGCCGCGAGATCAGCGCCATCCTCGACGTGGGCAAGACGCTCCTCGACCACCCCGTCGAGCTGCTCGAGGGCGTGGACGAGGTGGTGGGCGAGCTGGCCGAGACCGGGCGGCGGCTCATCGTGGTCACCAAGGGCGACCTGTTCCACCAGGAGGCCAAGGTGGCGGGGTCCGGGCTGGCCGACCGCTTCGCCCGGGTGGAGATCGTGTCCGAGAAGGACGTGGCCACGTACCGCCGCGTCATGGCCTCCGCCGAGGTCGAGCCGCAGCGCTTCCTGATGATCGGCAACTCGGTGCGCTCGGACGTGCTGCCGGTGGTCGAGCTGGGCGGCCACGCCGCCCACCTGCCGTACAGGTACACCTGGGAGCTGGAGCACGTGCCCGACGCCGACGCCGCCCGGCAGGGCTTCCACGAGCTGAGATCGATCCGCGAGCTCCCGGCCCTGGTCGAGCGCCTCGACGCCTGAGCCGGTCAGCGCACGCCGACGCGCACGTCCCGGAACCGGCAGGGCACGGCCGGGTGCCCCGTGTGCCCCCACTGCAGGGGCTGGCCCTTCCCGCAGTGGGGGACGCCCCACACGGTCCACTCGTCGGGCCCGCCCACCGCGTCGAGCGAGGCCCAGAACCTGGGGCCGATGCCGGTGTAGGTGGGGTTCTTCACCATCCGGCCGAGGACTCCGCCTTTGATCTCCCGCCCGATCTCGCAGCCGAACTGGAAGTTCAGCCGCTTGTCGTCGATGGACCACGACCGGTTGGTCTGCATGAAGATCCCGTCGTCCGTGCCGGCGATCATCTCGTCCAGCGACGAGTCGCCGGGCACCAGCCCGACGTTCGTCATGCGGACCATCGGCAGCCGGGCCGGCCCGTCGGCCCGCACCATGCCGCCCGAGGACAGGCCCAACTGGGGCGCGGAGTCCCGGCCCGACAGCACGCCGACCCACTGGCCGTCCCGCACGATGTCGACCGACTGCGCGGGGATGCCCTCGTCGTCGTAGCCGAAGCTGCCCATCCCGCCGGGCAGGGTGGCGTCGGCGGTGATCTGCATGAGCTCGCTGCCGAAGCGGAGGCGCCCGAGCCGGCCGGGGTCGAGCCAGGACGTGCCGGCGAAGGCGGCCTCCCACCCGAGGATGCGGTCGAGCTCGACGGCATGGCCCACCGACTCGTGGATCTGGAGGGCCACCTGGTCGGAGTCGAGGACGACCGTCGTGACGCCCTCGGGGCAGGTCGGGGCGGTGAGCAGCGCCCGGGCCTCGTCGGCCATGCGCTCGGCGTTGGCCACCAGGTCGAGGGCCCGCACCAGCTCCCAGCCCTGGGTGCCGTACTGGCCCCGCACCCCGGGGAACGAGCGCCGCTGGGTCTCGCCGTCGCCGATGGCGGTGGCGTCGACCACCGCCCCGCACTCCACGATGTGCTGGGCGACGCGGCTGCCCTCGCTCGACGCGAACCACTTCGCGGTGTCCCACGCCTGGTAGTTGGCCTGCGCCAGGTCGGCGCCCGCGTCGACGGCGGCACCGGTGGCGGACACCAGCAGGTCGGACTTGTCGGCCAGGCTCACGTCGTCGATGGGGTGCTCGGACCAGGTGGAGGTCCAGGTGTCGACCACCACCGGCGCGGGCGACAGCTCGACCAGCGGGCCCGGCACCCGGGCGGACGCCCGGGCGACGGCGGACGCCCCCTCGCCGGCCCGCAGGGCGGCGGCGGCGGTGAGGGTGGGCGTGGCGTGGAAGCCCCACGACTGCTCGACGAGGGCCCGCACCCCGACGCCGGCGGACTCGGACTGGCTCAGGTCCTCGACGAGCCGGTTGCGCGCCGCCATCGACTCGTGGCGGACGATCATGACCCGGGCGTCCGCGTAGCGGGCGCCGGCGGCGAGGGCGCCCTCGACCGCGGCGATGGCGAGCTCGATCATCGCGGCGACCGTAACGGAGCCCGGCCGGCGGTGCTCCCCGCGGCGCGGCCTCAGCCGATCACCAGCCGGTGCTCGTCCGTGAGCAGGTACACGCTGCCGGCCCGGTCGAGCAGCGCCCGCTCGTCGGGGCCGACGATGCGCCGGTACTCGGGATCGGCGATCGTGGCCGCGAAGCCGGCCAGGTCCTCGTACCACTGGACCGTGACCCCGTCGAAGCCGTCGCTGCCCGTCCACTGGCCCGGGGCGGCGGGGACCCGCGGGTGCTGCTCGTAGCGCAGGACCCGGTCGCCGATGCCCGGCACCGCCAGGATCTTGGCCGCGTGCACCTCGCGCCAGTGGGTGTGGAACTCGTCGGCGCTCAGCGCCGGGTTGCGGCGCAGCATGGCGGTCAGGCGGATCATGGCGCGTCCTTCAGGTGGAGTGACCGAAGGCACTAGCTTGCCGCTCATGCCGCACCCTCTCCGCATCCCGCCGCTCCCGGCTTCCGAGCAGGACGACCAGGCCCGCGAGCTCCTGGCCCAGGCCGGTGGGGAGGCGGCCGGGGCCACCAACATCTTCACCACCCTCGTGCGCCACCCCGGCCTGTTCCGCAGGTGGCTGCCATTCGGCGGCAAGCTGCTGGCCGGCAAGCTGCCGGCCCGGGACCGCGAGCTGCTGATCCTGCGAACCGGCTGGAACTGCGGCGCCGACTACGAGTGGGCCCAGCACGTGCGCATCGCCCGGCGGGCCGGCGTCGCCGACGACGAGATCGCCCGGGTCAAGGACGGCCCCGACGCCCCGGGTTGGGACCCGTTCGACGCCACGCTGCTGCGGGCCGCAGACGAGCTGCACGCCCAGGCCACGCTGGGCGACGCCACCTGGGCGGCCCTGGCCGCGCGCTACGACGAGCGCCAGCTCATCGAGCTGCCGATGCTGGTGGGCCACTACCACCTGGTGGCGTTCGCCCTGAACTCGCTCGGGGTGCAGGTCGAGGACGACGTGGCCGCGGAGACGTCGTGACCGGCGCCGGGCGGCTGGCGGGCCGCACGGTCCTCGTGGTCGGTGCCGGCACCCAGCCGAGCGACGAGGAGGACGCACCGGTCGGCAACGGGCGGGCCATCGCGGTCACCGCCGCCCGCGAGGGCGCCCGGGTGGTGTGCGCCGACCGCGACGGCAAGGCCGCCGACGAGACCGCGGCGCTGGTGGCGGACGCAGGCGGGACGAGCAGCGTGGTCGTGGCCGACGTCCGGGACGAGGCCGCCTGCACGTCCCTGGTCGACGCTGCGGTCGAGGCCGGCGGCGGGGCCCTGGACGGCGTCGTGCTCAACGTCGGCGTCGGCCGGGGCGGCGGGCTGGCCCACACTTCCGCCGAGGACTGGGACGTGACGTTCGCGGTCAACCTCCGGGGCCACTTCCTGGTGGCCCGGGCGGCGATGCCGCAGATGGCCGAGGGTGGGGCGTTCGTGTTCGTCAGCTCGGTGGCCGGCCTCCAGCCGGGCAGCCGCCTGCCGGCCTACGACGCCTCGAAGGCGGGCCTGCTGGGACTGAGCCGCCACGTGGCCATGGAGGGCGCCCGCCGGGGCGTCCGGTCCAACGTGGTGGCCCCGGGGCTGATCGACACCCCCCTGGGCCGGGTCGCCACCCGGGGACGCCCGTCCCGGGGCCGGACCAACATCCCGCTCGGCCGCCAGGGCACGGCCTGGGAGGTGGCCGCGGCCACCTGCTTCCTGCTGTCCGGCGAGGCGAGCTACATCACCGGCCAGGTGTTGGCGGTGGACGGCGGCCTCAGCCTGGTCTGAGCGTCAGCACCCCACCAGCGGGGCCACCTCGGCCCCGAACACCCGGAGCTGGTCGTAGAGCTCGTGCACGTCCCGGCTGCGGAGCGTGACCTGGATCTGGTCGACCCCGAACCCGGCCAGCACCCGCAGGAACCCGGCGATCTGCTCGGGCGTGCCGTGGACCGCCCGGCCGACGTCCCAACGGGGATCACCCACGTACAGCGGGCCGGAGAGGGCGCCGACGGTGAAGGGCTCGTCGCCCCGCCCTGCCGCCTCGCGCATCTGGCGCAGCCGGGCGATGCCGGCCGACATCCCGCCCTCGGGCGGGCCCTGGGGCAGCCACCCGTCGCCCCGCTCGGCCGCCCGGCGGAGCGCCGCCGGCGACGACCCCCCCACCCAGATCGGCACCCGGCGCTGGATCGGCCGGGGTGCGAGCCCCACCTCGTCGTAGGACCACACGTCGCCCTCGTGGGAGGAGAACTCGTCGGTGAGGGCCGCCCGCACGGCGTCGATGGACTCGTCCAGCAGCGCGCCCCGCCGGTGGTAGTCGAGGCCCAGCGCGTCGAACTCGCCCTCCACGTGGCCGGCCCCCACGCCGAGGATGGCCCGGCCTCCGGAGAGGGCGTCGAGGGTCGTCCACTGCTTGGCCACCAGCAGGGGGTGACGGTAGGGCAGCACGTACACGTGGCTGAGGAGCCGTACGCGGTGGGTGAGCGCCGCCAGGTAGGACAGCGTCGCCACGCAGTCGAACCAGGTGGTCGACAGGGCGGGGGCGGCGGGCTTGGGTACGGCGACGTGGTCACACACCGCCACGTAGGCGAACCCGGCGTGCTCGGCCACCCTCGCCACCGAGCCCAGCTCGTCCACCCCAGCGCGCGCCTCCCACGGCTCCGCGCAGGCGGTCGACTGGGCCTGGATCGGCAACTGGATGCCGAACGCGATGGTTCCCTGAGCGTCGAGACGCCCCACGCTTTGTCCCTCCTCGGCCTTCCCCGGCTATGGCCTGGAACGTCACGTAATCTGGCATACCGTCAGGTGCTCTACAACACTTACTACCTGGTAACACTAGTCGATCACGACACGAAACGTGTCTGTCGCGTCACGCTCAGGCTTCAGTAGATGCTGTACCCGCCGTCGAGGACGATCGAGTCACCGGTGTGGAAGGTGAGGGCCGGGTCGGCGAGGTAGGCGGCGATGTCCCGGAAGTCGGCGGGCACCCCCCACCGCCGCACCGGGGTGCGCCCGATGGTGGCCTCGACCCAGCGCTGGTTGGCCTTGCCGCCCTCGATCATGTCGGTGTCGGTCCAGCCGGGCAGCAGGGCGTTGCACCGGACCCGGTGCCGGGCGAGCTCGACGGCCAGGCCCCGGACGAGCGCCAGCAGCGCGGTCTTGGACGCGGCGTAGTGCTCCATGCGGGGCGCCCCGTGGATGGCCGACACCGAGGACACGCCCACGAGGGAGCCGCCGTCGCCGCGCGCCACCAGGTGGCGGGCTGCGGCCCGCAGGGTCAGGAAGGCGCCGTCGAGGTTGACCGCCATGACCCGGCGCCATTCGTCCAGCGTCATGTCGACGAACGGGACCACCCCGCCCACCCCGGCGTTGGCGAACAGCGAGTCGACCTTGCCGTGGTCGGCCAGCGTGGCGGCCATCGCCGCGTCCACCTGCTCCTCGTCGCTCACGTCGCAGCTGTAGGCACCGGCCCGGCCCGGCGACCCGGCCAGGGCGTCCAGGCGATTGCAGGCCTCGGCGCTGCGGGCGGTGTCCCGGGCCCACACGACCACCGTGGCACCCGCCGCCACCAGGCCCTCGGCCAGGCCGAGCCCGATCCCGCGGTTGCCCCCGGTGACGACGGCGACGTGACCGTCGAGCCGGCTCACGCCGGGGGGCGCTGGCCGGTCGCGCCCCAGTAGACGAGGCGGGCCACAGACACCCGGACGTCGGTCGCGCCGATGCCCCAGAACTCGAACCCGTGGTGGTGGGCGGCGGTGTTGGCCAGGGTGGTGACCAGGGTCCCGCCCTGCGCCATCGGGTCGACGCCCAGGTTCCTGCCGTCGGCCTGGAACCGGGACACCACGCCGGCGAGCTCGGTCGTCACCGCGTTGAGCAGCTGCACCCGGATGTTGCGGAAGCGGTTGTCGCCCTCCTCGGTGGCCAGGTCGACCACCCGCAGCACCGGCCGGTGCAGGTCCCAGAAGTCGAAGAACGCATCCGTGAGCTCGAGCGCCGTGCCGTAGCCGGCCCTGCCCTTCCAGGTTCCCTCGGCCACCAGCCGGACCAGGCGCTGGCCGTCGAGGGCCATCTCCTGGGCCAGGACCAGGATGGCGGCCTCCACGTCGGCGAAGTACTGGTAGAAGGTGGCCGGCGAGGTGCCGGCCTCCCGCGCGATGTCGATGACCTTGACGGACCGGTAGGAGGTGGTGCGCAGCATCTCGGCCGTGCACGCGAGGAGCCTCTGGCGGGTGGCCCGTCCCCGGCGACCGGGGACCCGGCCGTCGGCCGCCCGCAGGTCCTCGACCGTGTCCGCGGACTCCACCGGCTCCACCATGGGCCGTCAGGCTAGCGAGTTCTGACGCCCCATCAGGGGAACCCTGACCGCGGGTCAGCGCAGCGGGGCGATGTACTGCTCGCCGAAGCGCTCCAGCGCCCGGACGTTCTCGTCCCGGGTGGCGTTGCGCAGGCCCTCCATCATCCACGCCGAGGTGATGAGGGTGGTGACGCCCATCTCGGCCAGCTCGGCGCACACGTCCGGCGTGGGCAGCCGGTCGACGATCGAGGCCTGGACGTCGAAGGGCCTGCGGTCGGTGCCGTACTCGCGGCGGTAGAGGGCCAGGCGGTCGAGGTAGCCCCGCAGCTCGTCGAGGCCGTAGTACACGCCCATCCAGCCGTCGCCGATGCGTGCGGCCCGGCGCAGCGCGAGGTCGGTGTGCCCGCCGATCAGGACGGGCACCGGCGACGGCGGAGCCGGCGACATCTCGAGGCGGTCGAAGTCGTAGAACTCGCCGTGGTGCTCGACCATGCCGCCCCGCCACAGGGTGCGGAGCACGGCGATCTGCTCCTCCATGCGGGCGCCCCGGCGGTCGAAGGGCTGCTCGAGCTGGGTGAACTCCTCCCGCATCCAGCCGGCGCCCACCCCCAGCACCACCCGCCCGCCCGACAGGTAGGCGGCCGTGCCCACCGCCTTGGCCACCACGAACGGGTTGCGGGACGGCAGCACGTACACGTGGGTCGAGAAGGTGATGCGCTCGGTGACTGCCGCCAGGGCCCCGGTCACCACCCACACGTCGGGCCACGGGGTCTCCGCCGGGAACATGGGCTTGCCGTCGGGCGTGTAGGGGTACGACGAGTCGAGCTTTTCGGGGTAGAAGACGTGGTCGGACAGCGAGACCTGGTCGAACCCGGCCTGCTCGGCCACGCGGGTCAGCTCGATCCAGTCGTCGGGGGACGAGAACATCAGCGACTGGCAGAACCTCACCCGTCCCGCTCCCAGATGGTGGTCAGCTCGTCGACGGTGGTGAGGGTGGCCAGCAGGGCCAGGGTGTTGTCGATCACCGCCTCCGCGTAGTCGGCGGGGACGCCGCACACGGCGTCGCGGGGCACCACCACGTCGAAGCCCCGGTTGACGGCCTCCATGACCAGGTTGGGGATGGCCACGTTGACCGACACCCCGGTGACCACGATGGTGTTGACGCCCATGTTGCGCAGCACCGGCTCGAGGTCCGTGCCGCTCATCGGGTTGAGCCCGTGAGTGCGGGGCAGGACCATGTCGGTGGGCTCGACGCCGACCTCGGCCACCACCTTGGCGGCCTCCGAACCCCGGAGCATCTTGACCGGCGAGTCGACCAGCGCCGTGAACAGCCGGGCGTTGACGTTGCCGCCCTTGCCGTCGATGCGGCGCTCGTAGGTGGCGTGGACCACCTCGACCCCGGCGGCCCGCGCCGACTTCACCAGCCGGGCCAGGGCCGGGATCATGCCACCCCGGGCGACCTCGGCCAGGGCAGGCAGGAGCGCGTCCTCGCCCACCACCCCGTTCTGTACCTCGGAGGTCACCACCGCGGTGCGCCACGGTTGGACCAGCGCCGCAAGGTCCACAGCCATCTGCCGACCATAGGCGGTTTTCGCGGGTACACATCACGCCATGCCCACCCGCATGTACTCCGTGGTCATCGACACCGCCGACCTGGCGGCCCAGGCCCGCTTCTGGTCCGAGGGCACCGGCTGGCCGATCACCTACGACATGGACGACGAGAAGGTGGTGGAGCCGCCGGACGGCGAGCCGGGGATCCCGCTCGTGTTCGTCCGGGTCGGCGACCCCAAGGTGGGCAAGAACCGGATCCACCTCGACCTCAACGCCCGCTCCGAGGAGCACCAGGCCACCTGGGTCCAGCGGCTCACGGCCGCAGGCGCCTCCCCCGCCGACGTCGGGCAGCAGGACGTGCCGTGGGTCGTGCTGGCCGATCCCGAGGGCAACGAGCTCTGCGTCCTGGATCCCCGCGACGACTACGCCCAGGCGGGGCCGGTGGCGGCCGTGGTCGTCGATGCCCCCGAGCCCGCCCGCCTGGCCGGGTTCTGGGCGGCGGCCAGCGGCTGGGACGTGCTCGCCACCGACGAGCGCTACGCCACCCTGGCGGCGCCGGGCGGCGCCGGGCCCCGGTTGGAGCTCATCCGGGTCGAGGACCCCAAGGTGGGCAAGAACCGCTGGCACCTGGACGTGGCCCCGGCCGCCGGCGACGACCAGGCCGCCGAGGTCGCCCGGCTGACGGCGCTCGGGGCCACCGACGCCGACGTCGGCCAGGGCCCGGACTGCACCTGGGTCGTCCTGGCCGACCCCGACGGGAACGAGTTCTGCGTGCTGTCGCCCCGGGACTGACCGGGCCACCCGGCGGGTTCGCCCCGGGCGCCACGATCGCCCTCGGGTCCAGGCGCCGTACCGGCCGGCAACGCTTCCCCGACCGCGTTCGCCCTCGACGGCACCGCCGGCACCGTGATCTGACGGTCCGTCAGCCCGCTCGGTACGGTGGCCGGCGTGCTCGCCGCCACGGTCCGGGAGGCCGGTCGCCGCTTCGGCCCCCTGCCCGCGTTCGTCGACCCCGGCGGCGGGCCGGTGACCTACGCGGCGCTCGACCGGCGCTCGGACCACGTGGCGGTCGCGCTCGCCGCCCGGGGCGTCCGGGAGGGCGACCGGGTGGTGCTGCGGCTGCCGTCGGACAGCGGGTACGTCGTGGCCTACGCCGCCGCCGCCAAGCTGGGGGCCGTCACCGCCGGAATCAACCCCCGGCTGGCCCCGCCCGAGCAGGACGTCCTGGCCGACCTGGCCGACCCCGCGGTGACGCTGTCCGACCCCGCCGAGATGGCCGAGCTGGAGCGGGCCGGGCGGGACCTGCTGTCCCGTTCCCCGGGGCCGCCGGTCCTCGACCCCGACCCGGAACGCCCGGTGGCCATCGTGTTCACGTCGGGCACGACGGGGACGCCCAAGGCCGCGGTCTTCTGCGAGCGCCAACTGGCGGCGGTGGCCCGTCTGGACACGGGCGGCGCCTGGGCCGACGGGCCCGGCCCCGCCATGCTGGCCTCGACACAGTTCGCCCACGTCGGGTTCACCACCAAGCTCGTCTGGTACCTGCGGCTGGCGACCCGCACCCACGTCCTCGGGCAGTGGCGGGCCGAGGACGCGCTGCGAACCGTCGCCGCCGAGCGGATGCCGTCGATCGGCGGCGTCGCCCCCCAGCTGGCGCTCATGGTCCGCTCGCCGGAGGCCGGGCGCCACGACTGGTCGCACGTCCGCACGGTCGTCGTGGGCGGCGCCGCGTCCCCCCCGGCGCTGGTGAGCGCGGTGCGGGAGCGGTTCCGGGCCGACTACTCGATCCGCTACTCGTCGACCGAGTCGGGGGGGTGCGGCACCGGCACCGCCTTCGACGCCGATGACGAGGAGGCGCTCCACACGGTGGGCAGCCCCCGCCCGGGCGTCGAGGTGTCGGTGCGCGACGAGGACAACCGCCCGGTCACCCCGGGCGAGGTGGGCGAGCTGTGGCTGCGGACGCCGTCGCAGATGTCCGGCTACTGGCGGGACCCGGCGGCCACGGCCGCCACCGTGGTCGACGGCTGGCTGCGCACCGGCGACCTGGCCCGCCTGGACGAGCGGGGCCTGGTCCGGCTGGCGGGCCGGTCGATCGAGATGTTCATCCGGGGCGGCTACAACGTCTACCCGGCCGAGGTGGAGGCCACCCTCGCCGCCCACCCGGCCGTAGCCGACGTGGCGGTCGTCCCCCGGCCCGACCCGGTCATGGGCGAGGTCGGCGTGGCCGTCGTCATCGCCCGCGACCCCGCGGCTCCGCCGACGCTCGACGACGTGCGCGCGTTCCTCACCGGCCGGATCGCGGCCTACAAGCTGCCCGAGGCGCTGCGGATCGTGGACGATCTGCCGCTGACCCCGATGCAGAAGGTCGACCGCCGGGCCCTGGCCGCCGTCGAGCGGGGCGACAACTAGCCGGCCCGGGGGTCGGGGGGTCGGGACCGTCAGGTGCTCGGCTCGGACCCCACGATCGACACGAAGCTCACCATCTCGCCCGGGTAGCCACCCAGGTTGTGGGTCAGCGCCAGGTTGCGGTCGCTGGCGGTGGCGATGCGCCGCTCCTCCGGGGCCTCGCCCCGCAGCTGGAGCCACGCCTCAAACGTCATGCGCAACCCGCTGGCCCCCACGGGGTGGCCGAAGGACTTGAGCCCGCCGTCGGGGTTGACCGGCAGGTCGCCGTCCAGGTCGAACGAGCCGGCCAGCACCTCCCGCCAGGCCGTGCCCCGCTCGGCGAACCCGAGATCCTCCATGAGGACCAGCTCGGTGGGCGTGAAGCAGTCGTGCACCTCGGCCATGGCCAGCTCCGTCCGGGGGTCGGTCACGCCGGCCTGGGCGTAGGCGTCGGCGGCGCAACGGACGATCTCGGGGAAGGTGGTGTAGTCGTAGGCCGGATCGGTGAGCCCCGACCCGTTGCCGGCCACGAACGACAGGGCCTTGATGTACAGCGGGCGGTCCGTGTACCGGTGGGCGTCCTCGGCCCGCACGACGACGGCGGCCGCCGCCCCGTCGGCCACCCCGGCGCAGTCGAACACGGACAGGCCGCCGGCCACCGCCGGCATGGCGCAGATGGCGTCGACCGACATCTCGCGGCGGAACTGGGCCCGGGGGTTGCGGGCGCCGTTGTGGTGGTTCTTGGCGGCGATCGTGGCCAGGGCCCGGCGCAGCTCCCCGGGGTCCACGCCGTAGCGCTCGGCGTAGGCGGGGGCGACCATCGAGAACATGGCGGCCGCGGTGAGCGTGCGGTTGGTGCCGTCGGTTGGGATGGGGAAGGCGTTGAGGCCCTGGTACCCGGAGTCCTTGACCTTCTCGACACCGACGGCCATCGCCATGTCGTAGGCGCCGGAGGCCACGGCGTAGGCGGCCTGGCGCAAGGCCTCGGAACCGGTGGCGCACATGTTC
>DASSUD010000005.1:0-9516 GCA_035707385.1 Acidimicrobiales bacterium | reverse complement strand
GAGGGCGGTGGCGATGCCGCCCATGTTGCCGATCTGCATGTCCAGCACGATCAGCACGGGATCGGTGCGGCGGGCCGCTTCGCTGACGTCGCGACCCGCCCGGACGCGCACGACCCGGGTCTCGTCGTCGGCCAGCGCGGCGTCGACCTCGTCGAAGATCCAGTCGGCATCGGTGGCGATCAGCACGTCCGGCACGGTCGCAGGCTACGAGCCGGGCACGCATGCGTGCCAGCGGCCCGGATGCAGGCGGGCCGCGCATTGTGGGCCGTGGTGGCTCTGCGCGCAGCTACGATCGCCCAGCGGGGTTCCGGGAGGAGATTCAGTGCTCGACATCCAGGTTGACGAGGCCGACAGCTACACCGTCTGCCGGCCCGTCGGCGAGCTCGACGCCTACACGGTCGGGCAGTTCCGTGACGCCCTCGGCGAGCTGGCCGACACGCGGTACCTGCTGATCGACCTGTCGTCCGTGCCGTTCATGGACTCGGCGGGCCTCGGCGCGCTGATCGGCGGCATCCGGCGGGCCCGGGAGGCCGGCGGGGACGTCGCCGTGGCCTGCAGCCGCCCGACGCTGACCCGCCTGCTCCACACCACCGGCTTCGACCGCATCGTGCCGGTGAAGGAGACGCTGGAGGACGCGGCCGCCGCCCTGGACGACGCCGCCGCCTCCGTCGACGAGTAGGGCTCGCCTCAGGCCCGGGATCCGGCGCCGGCGCCGAACACGTGGGACGCGACCTCGGCCATGCCCGCCAGGTCGTGGACGTCGCTCCGCAGGAACGGCACCCACACCACCGGCGCAGGCGCCACCGCATCGGCCAGTCCCGCCAGGTGGGCCTGCTCCCGGCTGGCCACGGCCTGGAAGTCGGCGAGGTTGCGGTAGAGGCCGCCCAGGTCGGTGCCGGCCAGCGTCTCGGCCCGGGCCGCGGTGGCGGCGGCCGCCTGCTCGGTCACGGACGCACCGAACGCCGGGTGGACGCGGTTCACCACCAGCGCCTGCACGGCGATGCCCGCCTCGCCGAGCCGGTCGGCGAAGTAGTGGGCCTCCTCGACCGTGTCCCGCCGGGGGGACGCCACCAGCACGAACGCCGTCTCCGGCGCCGCCAGCAGCTCGTTGACCCGGGCGGCCCGCTGCCGGAACCCCTCCTCCATGCCCTCGAAGGCCTGGAAGAAGGCGATGGCGTCCTCGACCACGTCCCCGCCGACCACCTTCGACACGGTGCGCAGGAACGTCTGGGCCGCCATGTTCACGGCCCTGACCAGCCCGCGGCTCGGCGCCACCAGCACGCGGAACAGCCTGTGGTCGAGGAACCGGGACAACCGCCGGGGCGCGTCCAGGAAGTCGAGGGCGTGGCGGGTCGGTGGTGTGTCCACCACCACCAGCTCGAAGTCGGTCTCGTCGTGGAGCTCGTAGAGCTTCTCCATCGCCATGTACTCCTGCGTGCCCGACAGGGCACCGGAGATGTTCCGGTAGAAGCGGTTGGCCAGGATGCGCCTGCCCTGCTCCGGCGTGCCCGCGTGCTTGAGGACCAGGGCGTCGAACGTGGACTTGGTGTCGAGCATCGTGGCCCACAGCTCGCCGGGCCACTCGCCGTCGATGCGGCTGGGCGTGCCGGTCAGCCCGGCGAGGCCGAGGGCGTCGGCCAGGCGCTTGGCCGGGTCGATGGTCACGACCACGGTCCTGCGGCCGCGGCGGGCGCCCTCGAGGGCCAGCGCCGCCGCGGTCGTGGTCTTGCCGACGCCGCCCGAGCCGCAGACGACGACGATGCGCCGCTCGGCCACCAGGTCGGCGGGCGAGGCCCCGGCGGTCACGCCGGCAGCCCCGGCAGCGCGGCGATCTCGTCCAGCAGGCACCGGGCCAACGCCTCCAGCTCGTCCGGGCCGATGTCCGTGGTGAACAGGAACGGCAGCCGGACCTGGGGCAGCGGCAGCGCCGCCTGCAGCCGGCCGACCTGCTCCTCGTGCAGCGCCGCCCGCGACCGCCGGAAGGCGGCGGCTGCGGCCAGCGTCTCGGCCTCGCCGGCCCGCAGCGACACGCCGGCGGCCTCGGCCGCGGCCACCGGGTCGGCGTCGAGCCCGGACAGCTCCGGGTAGACGCCGTTGACGACGATCGGCCCGAGGCCCACACCGACGCGGTCCTCCAGCGAGAAGGCGGTCTCCACGGCCTCGTTGACCGGTGTCTCCTCCGGGATGGTGACCAGCACCACCTGGCAGCGCCGGTGGTCCTCCAGCAGCGCCAGCACGTCGCGGGCCTGGGCGTTGATCGGGCCCACGCTGACCGTGTCGAGCAGGCTGCGGGCCGACTGGAGGAAGGTGATGGCATGGCCGGCGGCGGGTGCGTCGAGGACGATGAGGTCGGCCGCGCCCGCCCGCTCCAGCTGCTTCACCTTGCCGAGGAGCAGGATGTCCTTGATGCCGGGCGCGGCGGTGGCCACGACGTCGAGGGCGCCGGACGACACCAGCCGCCGCGAGATGCGGGACAGCCCGTGGTCCTGGAGGTACTCCAGGAGGGCCGCGTCGGCGGTGAGGGTGCGGGCCCGGACGTCGGCGGCGCCGTCAGGCCCGCCGCCCGCCGACAGCACGACCTCGTCGTAGCCGAGCTCGCCGTGGGCGAACATCCCGGGCAGCCCCGTCTTGCCCTCCACCTCGACGATCAGGGTCGACAAACCGGCGAGGGCGGCCGCCCGTGCCAGCGTGGCGCTGACCGTCGTCTTGCCGACCCCGCCCTTCCCGGCCACGATGACCAGCCGAGATGCAGCGAAGAACTGTTCAGGATCCACAGCGCGGGTCGTCCACCGTCGTCGGTCGGGCGGACCGCGGGACTGTAGCGAAGGTCGGCGCGGCCCTCGTCGGCGCGGCGGCGGCCCTCGGCCTGCTCGCCCCTGCCGCCGGCGCCCAGGGTGCGTGCGAGCAGGGCTCCGGCCCGGTCATGGTGGTCGAGGTCGATGGCCTCGTCGACCCGGTACTGGCCCAGCTCGTCGAGGACCAGATAGCCGAGGCGGAGGACATCTGCGCCCTGGCGCTGGTGCTCCAGTTCGACAGCGGGGGCTCGGTCGTCCCCGACGATCGGCTGGACGCCCTGGTCGCCGCGATCGAGGAGTCGCCGGTGCCGGTCGGGGCGTGGATCGGCCCGTCGGGCAGCCGGGCGGCCGGCGACGCCGTGCGGCTGGTGGCGGCCGCCGACCCGCTGGGCATCGCCCCCGGCTCCAGCATCGAGGCGACCCCGGCCCTGCTGGCGGCCCGCGGCGTGGAGGCGGGCGACCTGGGCACGTCCGAGGCGGGCGACCGGCTGGGTGCGACGCGGGCGGTCGAGGCGGGCCTGGCCGACAACGACGCCCCCACCATCCTGGAGTACGTCGTGCAGCTCGACGGGTTCGAGACCGACGTGGTGGACGGGGACCGGGTCCCGGTCACCGACGTCCGCTTCAGCGGGCTCGACGTCGTCGACCAGATGCTGCACACCGTCGGCAGCCCCAACGTGGCCTACCTACTGTTCGTCGTGGGGCTCGCGCTCCTGCTGTTCGAGCTGTTCACCGCGGGGGTGGGCGTGGCCGGGCTGGTGGGCGCCGGGTCGCTGATCCTCGGCTGCTACGGCCTGGCGGTGCTACCCACGCGGCCACTGGGAGTGGCGCTGCTGCTCGTGGCGATGTTCGGCTACGGGGTCGACATCCAGACCGGCGTGCCCCGGGTCTGGACGGGGATCGCCACGGCCTGCTTCGCCCTGGGCTCGATCGTCCTCTACGACGGCGTATCCGCCAGCTGGATCACGCTGCTGGTCACGTTCGTCGGGATCAGCCTGGCCATGGTCGCCGGCATGCCCACGATGGTCCGCAGCCGGTTCTCGACGCCGACGATCGGCCGCGACTGGATGATCGGTGAGCTGGGCACCGCCCGCACCGACATCGCTCCCGACGGAGTCGTGACGCTACGCAACGCACCGTGGCGCGCACGCACGAACCGTGCCACCCCGATTCGGCGGGCGGACCCGGTCCGCGTGATCGCGATCGACGGCCTCGTCCTGGAGGTCGAGCCCGAGGAAGGCGGGGCCCGTGACTATCGGGAGCGTGCTCCGTCCCACGAGTGAGATTCGGACCCGGACGCACGCCGGCATTTGGACTACGGGCGGGCCTGGTCATACGGGCGGAGCCGGCCGCCACGAGACAGCCACAACCCCGCTGACCTGGTAACCGTCCCGCCGGCCCCCCTCCTGCACCCGGGAACTTTTCGTTGATTCCGGCCGGGGAGCGGCTGTATGGTCCGCCTCGGAAGGGGGGTGTGTCTGTGAGCGCACAGCGTGTTGAGGAGGACTGGCAGGTTCGTGCTGCATGTCGTGGCCCGCAATCGGTCGTCTTCTTCCCACCGTCGCACTTCGAGCGTAAGAGCGAGAAGCTCAAGCGAGAAGAGCAAGCCAAAGCCATCTGCGCCACATGTGCGGTGCGAGAGCCGTGTCTCGGCTATGCACTGCGCATCCGTGAGCCTCACGGGATCTGGGGAGGACTGAGCGAGGCTGAACGCAGGGCCGTAGGGGCGCAGCACAACTAGCTGCAACCGTCCGGCAACACGGACGCAGCGTCTCCTGCATGCAGGGGCGCTGCGTCCGTCGTTTGGCGGCTGTGCGTCCCGGCGGCGGTGCGTTCCCCGGCGGCGGGATCGGCGTGGCTGGAGCGATTCGACGAGCAACCCCCCGGCGCATGCGTCAGGTCCCGTGCAGGACCCGAGCAGCGCCATTGCTCCCCCCTTCATGTCGCGTCGCTCCAGCCACGCCTGTACGAGGATCCCCCTCCCCCCGTACGTTGACGAGATGTTACCACCCGGTAAGCCCGCTGTGAAGGGGGTCACACCACGAATCGCGGCCTGTAGCGCGCGGACCACGGCCCCGAGGCATCCCACGCCGGCCTCGGCAGGCCCGCCGCGACGGTAGGCTGGCTCGGCAAACCGGCCGCTGTCTCCGCCCCACACCGCCGGCGGCCCGTCCCCATGGCACTGCTCCTCTTCGCTCTCTTCGTCGTCGCCCCCATCGTCGAACTGGCCGTCATCGTCCAGGTCGCCGGCTCGGTCGGCGCCCTCAACACCGTCGGCCTGCTGATCGCCGTGTCGATCGTCGGCGCCTGGCTGGCCAAGCGTGAGGGGCTCGGCGTGCTGCGGCGGATCCAGGCCGCGCTCGACCAGGGCCGCATGCCCAGCCGGGAGGTGGCCGACGGCGGCCTTATCCTGCTGGCCGGCGCCCTCATGATCGCCCCCGGCTTCATCAGCGACTGCGTCGCCCTCCTGCTGCTCGTCCCGCCCACCCGCGCGCTCGTCCGGGCGCCCCTGCTCGCCTACCTGGCCAGGCGGGGCAGCGTCGCCGTGATGTCCAACTGGGGCCGAGCCGGCGGGACCCGCCGCCGGTCCACGACCGAGGTCTGGGACGTCGAGAGCTGGGAGGACCCGCCGCCGTCGCGGGCACGCGGCGAGCTGGGAGACCCGCCGTGACCACGGACGAGACCGCGGTCAGCGAGCCGCGCCCCATCGTCTACGGCGTGGCCGGCGCCCTGTCGCCCATGGTGCGGCGCATCGTCGCCCACAACCCCGGGATGATGACCGGGCCCGGCACCAACACCTACCTGGTGGGCATCGACGAGATCGCGGTCATCGACCCCGGGCCCGGTGACGCCGCCCACCTCGACGCCATCGCCGGCTGTGGCGGCGACCGCATCCGCTGGATCCTGCTGACCCACACCCACGAGGACCACTCGCCCGGCGCGGTGGGCCTCAAGAAGCGGACCGGCGCGGAGATCCTGGCCTTCGGGCCCGGCGACGGCCGGGGCAAGGTGAAGCTGGACGGCACCCTAGGGGACGGCGCGGTCATCGAGGCCACCGAGTTCCACCTCACCGCCCTGCACACGCCGGGACACGCGTCCAACCACCTGTGCTACCTGCTCAACGAGGAGCGCACGCTGTTCACCGGCGACCACATCATGCAGGGGTCGACGGTGGTGATCGGCCCGCCGGACGGCGACATGACCGCGTACCTGGCGTCGCTGGAGCGGCTGAAGACGATCCGACCCCGGCTCAAGGCCATCGCCCCCGGGCACGGGCACCTCATCGAGGACCCGCTGTCCACGATCGAGCAGTACATCGAGCACCGCCTGGCCCGAGAGCAGCAGGTCCTCGACGCCCTGCGCCGGCGGGGCACGGGCACGGTCGCCCAGATCGTCGAGGACGTCTACACCGACGTGGCCGCGGAGCTGCACCCGGTGGCCCAGCGGACGGTGTGGGCGCACCTGCGCAAGCTGGCCGACGAGGGCGCGGTCAAGGGCGACAGGTTCGACGGCGAATGGTCGACGACCTGAGCCCCACGCCCGCGTCCGCCCCGCCCGCGGCCGGCGGGCCCGACGGGCCCGGGCCCGCGGCGTCCTCGTCGCCGGTCGGCTACACGGTGGACGAGGTTGCCCGGCGCACGGGCACGACCATCCGCACCATCCGCTGGTACCAGTCCGAGGGCCTGCTGCCCGCCCCGGCCCGCGCCGGGCGCATGGCGGTCTACGACGACGACCACCTCGCACGCCTGGACGCCATCCGCGACCTGCAGGCCCACGGCCTCACGCTGACGGCGATCCGCCGCCTGCTGGACCGGGCCCCGGGCAGCGCCGCCACGACCGCGCTGGCGTTCGCCCGCGCCGCGGTCGCCCGGGCGGCGGAGACCGAGTACGAGATCCTCTCGCCGGCCGAGGGGGCC
Organism: Acidimicrobiales bacterium; assembly: GCA_035707385.1. GTDB lineage: Bacteria > Actinomycetota > Acidimicrobiia > Acidimicrobiales > VFJN01 > ZC4RG19. The sequence continues at coordinate 2,804 of DASSUD010000005.1, read as the reverse complement.
GCCCGGCTGAACCTGGGACCGAGCGACACGGTCGATCCCGACCTGCTCGAGGAGCTCGGCATGCTCCGGGTGCTCGACGACGGCCGCTGGCAGCTGCTGGCCCCGGCCGCCTTCCAGGCCGCCGGCGAGCTGGCCGCCCTCGGGGTTCCGCTGCGCCACCGGATCGAGGTGACGAGGCTGTTGCGTGAGCACACCCGGGCCATGGCCGGCGCGGTGGTCGAGCTGTTCGTCAAGGACCTGTGGCGCCAGTCCCCCGCCCAGGAGGCGGTCGACCCGGCCACCTGGCAGCAGCTCACCACGGCGGTCGAGCGCCTCCGGCCCCTGGCCACGGCCACGGTGGCCGGGTTCTTCGACGCCGCCCTCAGCGAGGAAGCCGAGCAGGCCACCGAGCGCGAGCTGGGCTGACAGGCCCGACCCGCGGCGTCCACCCGACCCGCGGCCTGGCGTCCGGCGTCAGCGGCCGGCGTCGGCAGCGTCGAGCGCGGCCACCGCGGCGTCGAGCATCCGGGCGCTGCACCCGGCCATGGCGGCGAGCGGGACAGCCTCGTCGACGATGTGGGCGGCGATCGCCCGGAACGCCTCGGCCGCCGGGCCCTCGCCGGTGGCCACCGGAACGCCCGAGTCGCCGCCGGACGAGACCGAGGGCTCCAGCGGGACCGCCCCCAGCAGGGGGACGCCCGCGTCGCGGGCCAGCTGCTCGCCGCCACCCTCGCCGAACAGCGCGTAGGACTCGCCGTGGTCGCACCGGAAGGCGCTCATGTTCTCGATCACGCCCGCCACCCGCAGGTAGCTCTTGCGGGCCATGCCCGCCGCCCGCACCGCCACCTTCTGGGCGGCCCGGGCGGGTGTGGTGACGACCACGACCTCGGCCCGGGGCAGCAGCTTGGCCACGCCCATCTGCACGTCGCCCGTGCCGGGCGGCATGTCGACCAGCAGGTAGTCGAGGTCCTCGCCCCACCGCACGTCCTGCAGGAAGTGCTGCACCCCCCGGTTGAGCATGAGGCCCCGCCACATCAGCGCGGTCTCCTCGTCGTCGACCAGCAGGCCCATCGACACGACCCGCACCACGCCCGACCCGATGCGCCGCTCGATCGGCACCATCTGGTTGCGGCCCTCGTGCACCAGGCCCGACAGCCGGCCCTCGACACCCAGCATGCGGGGCACCGAGAACCCCCAGATGTCGGCGTCCAGCACCCCGACGGTCAGGCCGCGGGCGGCCAGCGCGGCCGCCAGGTTGACCGTGACGGACGACTTGCCGACGCCGCCCTTTCCGGAGGCGACGAGGATGACCTTCGCCCCCAGGGGCACCGACGTCTGCTCGGGCTTCTGCGCCACGTTCCACCGGGCCTTGGCCATGGCGGACGACCGCTGCTCGGGGGTCATCTCGGTCCACCGCAGCCGCACGCCGGTCACGCCCGGCAGGGACCCGACGCGGGCCGTCACGTCGTGCTGCAACTGAGCGCGCAGAGGACACCCGGCCGTGGTCAACGCCACGGTGACCTCGACGGACCCGTCCTCCCCGACGACGGCGCCCCGAGCCATGCCCAGCTCGACGATGTCGCTGCCGAGCTCGGGATCGATGACGCCGCGCAGCACCGCCAGCACATCGTCGGCGGTGGGCAGGGAGGTACTCACGCCCGGCATTCTACCGGTCCGGACCGGTGAAACCCGGGTGTGACCCGGTACAGTGTGGGCGTGCCGGAGGCTGACCTTCCTCGCCCCGTCGCCCCCCGCTTGGCAGTGCTCAAGGCACTGGGCGACAACACGCGCTACGCGATCTACCTCGAGCTGGCCCGGTCCCCCCGCCCGCTGGCCACCGCGGAGATCGCCGACACGCTCGGCCTCCATCCCAACACGGTCCGCCCCCATCTCGAGCGGATGCGCGACGTCGGCCTGCTCGACATCGAGACCGACGCCCGCGGGGCCGTGGGCAGGCCTCAGCACCGCTACTCGCTGGCGGCCGACGCCCCCTCCCTCGGGCTGGAGCCCGCCACCTTCCCCGTCCTGGCCCGCATGCTGCTGCGGGTGGCGGCCACCGGTGGCCTGGGCGCCGAGGAGGCGGTCGAGGCCGGTCGCGACCAGGGCCTGGCCGACGGGGAGGCGGCCTGTGCCGCCGACGCCACCCGCGCCCCCGACCCGGCGGGCGACGCCGTCGCCTGCCTCGAGAGCCTGATGAGCAGGCTGGACGCCCTTGGCTTCGACCCGGCGGTGGCCGTCGACGCCGAGGACACGGCCACGGTGGCGTTCACCCACTGCCCGTTCCGCGAGCTGGCCGAGACCCACCCCGAGATCGTCTGCAGCCTGCACCAGGGCATGGTCGAGGGGTTCGTGGCCGCCGCCGGCGGCGCCGCCGTGAACGTCTTCCACCCGCTCACCGACCGCACGCCGTGCCAGGTCGACCTGGCATTGTCGCTGTCGTGAGCGCCCACCGATAGTCTGTTGGAGTTCTGGGAAACCGAGGAGGCACAGGACAAGTGATCGTCCTCACTGACACCGCAACCGACAAGGTCCGCTCGCTGATGGAGCAGGAAGGCGTGGCCGACCTCGCGCTGCGCGTCGCCGTCCGCCCGGGCGGGTGCTCCGGCTTCAGCTACGAGATGTTCTTCGACACCGACGTCGCCGCCGACGACAAGACGCTCGACTACTCCGGCGTCAAGGTCGTCGTCGACCCGTCGAGCGCCATGCTCCTCGAGGGCGCCACGCTCGACTACAAGGACGGCCTCCAGGGCGCCGGCTTCGCCATCGACAACCCCAACGCTCAGCGCACCTGCGGGTGCGGCCAGAGCTTCAGCTGAGGTAGGTCG
>DASSUD010000004.1:0-4769 GCA_035707385.1 Acidimicrobiales bacterium | reverse complement strand
TCTCGCCCCAGCGGCTCTCGGCCGCCCACCGCTCGTCGTAGTGCAGCGGGTTGGGGTAGTGCATGGCCTGGACCCAGCGCCGGATGTCGTTGCGGGCGACCGGCTCCGTGAGCTCGCCCGGCCGCATGGGCACGCCCATGTACCGGTCGAGGTCGGACACGTCGAGCACGGCGCCGGTGGTGGCGTCGGTGGTGGCGTCGGTGGTGGCGTCGGTGGTGGTCTGGTCGGGGCTCATCGATCTCCCTTGCCGGGGGTGACGGCGGCCGCCGCCAGCCGGTCGTGGACCAGCTCGAGCAGGGCGTCGTCGCGGACCTTGGCATCGCTGCCGGTCATGGGCATCTCGTCGTCGTCGAAGAACAGGACGTGCTTGGGCACCTTGTAGGCGGCGACCCTCTCCCGCAGGAAGGCCCTGACGTCGTCGGCCGTGGCCGCCTCGCCGTCGCGCAGGACGATGCAGGCGACCACCGCCTGGTCGAGGCGGGCGTCGGGCACGCCCAGGACGCGGGACAGCTTCACCGGGGGGCAGGCCCGCAGCGCGACCTCGACCTCGGCGGGCGAGACGTTGGCCCCGCCCGCCTTGATCATCTCGGTGCGCCGCCCGGACCAGCAGACGTTGCCGTCGGCGCTCACGTGGCCGGCATCGCCGGTGTGGAAGAACCCGTCCTCGTCGAAGCACTCGCCGGGCGGGCGGCCCAGGTACCCGATCATGCGGGTGGCGCCGGACACGCACAGCTCGCCTTCCTCGTCGACGCCCAGCAGCCTCCCCGTGCCGGGGTCGACCACCCGCAGCCGGGCGCCGGGCAGCAGGGCGCCGTGCCCGACCTTGGCGCGCTCGCGCCGCGTGCCGGCCGGGTGGGCGCTCACGAAGGCGCACGTCTCCGACATGCCCCAGCCCACCGGCATGATCCACCCCGGATCGCCCTCGACGCGGGGGTGGCGGGCGTAGGCACCCTTGCCGTAGACGCAGCGCAGGGCGGACAGGTCGGTGGTCGCCCAGTCGGGGTGCTCGGCCAGGGCCGCCGTCTGGTGGGGGAGGGTGTAGGGCTCGGTCACCCGCTCGCGGGCCATCAGGGCCAGCGCGGCGGCGGGGTCGAAGGTCTCCTGGGCCACCCAGCAGCCGCCGGCGGCCAGGGTGGCACCGACGGCGGTGTTGAACCCCGCGGTCCAGAACAGCGGCAGGGCGCTGAACATGCGGGTGGCCGGGTGCCGGCCGAACACGCGGGCCTGCAACCAGCACTGCAGCGACGGCGAGCCGTGGCGGTGGAGGATGCCCTTGGGCTCGCTGGTCGTGCCCGACGAGAAGATGACGAGCCCGGGGTCGTCGGGGGCGACGGCCGCGGCGCGCGCCGCCAGCCGGTCGCCGGGCACGGCCTCGCCCGCGGCCAGCAGCTCGGCCCACGACGGCTCGCCCAGCACCGCCACCCGCCGCAGGTGCGGTCGGTCGAGGGCGAGGGCGGCCAGGTCCTCCCCGAACCGGCGGGCCAGCAGCCGGGACTGGGTGAGCACCACGGTGGCCCGGCAGGTGTCCACCAGGTGGGCCAGCTCGGGACGGGGCGAGAACGTGGACATGGGCGCGGCCACGGCGCCGGCCAGCGCGGCCCCGAAGACGGCGGCCACGGCCTCGGGGCGGTTGCCCATGAGCACCCCCACCGCCTCCCCGGGGGCCACCCCGGCGGCGAGCAGGGCCCGGCCGATGCGGCGGGCCTCGGCGTCGAGGCGGGCGTAGGTCCACCGCACGGTCTCGCCGTCGCGCAGCGGGTCGTCGAGCACGATGGCCTCGCGGGGACCGAACCGGGCGGCGACCTCGCCCAGGAGTCCCCCGAGCGTGAGCGCGCCCACCCCCTCGACCCCGGACACCGGCGGGCCCTCGAAGGTGGTCATCGGGCCCCGATCGTGCGAGGCATGACCGAGACGTTAGTTTCCCGACCATGAGATTCGGACTCGATGTGGCGCAGCAGCGCATGCCGTGGGACGAGCTGGTGCGGCGGGTGCAGCTCGCGGAGGAGCTGGGATTCGAGGGCGTCTGGGGGTTCGACCACTTCCAGCCGATGTACGGCGAGGGGCCGGGCGAGACGTTCGAGGGCATGACGACGCTCGCCGCGCTGGCCGGCGTGACCTCGCGCGTGCGGCTCGGTCTGCTCGTCACGGGCGTGACCTACCGGCACCCGTCGGTGTTCGCGGCGCAGGCGCTCACGATCGACCACGCGTCCCACGGCCGGCTCGACCTGTCGCTCGGTGCCGCCTGGTTCGACAAGGAGCACCGCGAGCTCGGCATCCCGTTCCCCCCGCTGGCCGAGCGGTACGCGCTGCTCGAGGACAGCCTCGAGATCGTGACCCGGCTGTTCAGCGGCGAGGTCGTGTCCTACGACGGGCAGGTGGTGTCGCTGCGCGAGGCTCGGCTGCGACCGCCGCCGGTGCAGCAGCCGCGCCCGCCCATCTGGATCGGCGGCAGCGGCCCCCGCCGCACGCTGCCCCTGGTCGCCCGGTACGCCGACGCCTGGCACGCCTTCGGCACGCCCAACGCGCTGCGCGAGGCCTCCGAGCGCCTCGACCGGCTGGCGGTCGAGGCCGGCCGCGACCCCGCCGACATCCTGCGCGCCGGATCGCTGTCGCTCGACGACCTCGACACGACCCGCCGCCACGCCGGGAAGTGGCGGGACGCCGGCTACGGCTACCTCGTGTGTGGGTGGCCGGGAGCGGGCGCCGACCAGGTCGAGCGGTTCGCCCGCGAGGTCATGGGGGACCTCGCCGGCTAGACCGCCTCGAACGTGGCCACCCGGCGGTGGAACCGCCAGGTGGCGCCGTCGCGGTGGAGCGTGTCGTGGTACCGGCCCACGAGCTGGATCGCCCACCCGGACCCTCCCTTCAGGATGAAGACCACGTCGCTGATCGCCTCGGCCTCGTCGCCGGTCCAGCCGGTCACGAGCGTGTTGAGGACGAGGTGGCGCTGGGGCCGCCTCGGTGCCCACCCGGCGTAGGCCGCCCGGAGGGCGTCGTGGCCCTCGTGCGTGCCCATGCCGGGGATGTCGCACACCCCGTCGGGGCAGAAGGTGGCGACGACGTCGTCGGTCCGCCCGTCGTCGAGCGCCTGGGTGTACGCCGCCAGGGCGGCGCGGACCCCCTCGGCCACGTCCGCGAAGGTGGTGCCGGTCGTCATCCTCAGAACCCGAGGTCCGCGACCGGCCGTTCGAGGGGATTCACGTTGACAAGCCGCAGGGCGGGCGCCAGCTGCTCGTAGGGGAGCCCGGCGAGGAACCCGTCGACCGTGCGCTCGAAGTTGGCGATGCCGCCCTCGATCTGCTCGGAGAAGCGCATGTACTCGAAGCCCTTAGTGTGCAGGCCCAGCTGCTGGCGGGGCAGGTTGGAGAAGTCCTGCTGGGGGATCGGCGGCACCCGTGGATCGTCGCACGCCCACGCCTCGGGCGGGGTGGGCGGCGGCGGCTCGTGGTCCTCGGGGAACCGGGTGAGCGACCAGATCTCCATCAGGGTCTCCTCGGGCCCGAGCGGGCGGAAGCGGTACGACGAGGCGCTGCTGTACATCGGCAGCACGAAGAAGTGGGGGAAGCAGTAGCCCATCGGCTCGTCGAGCCCCTGCGCCGCGAGCTCGTTGAGGTCGGGGAGGACGTGGCCCTCGGCCCGGTGCCAGCGCACCACGGCGTCGTTGAGCGTGCGGTTCCACGTCTCCATCGCCGGCCCCGCCTCGGCCGGCAGGTCGATGTCGCGCAGGCCCTCGGCGATGCGCACGTCGCTGGCGTGGACCATGCCGGCCATGCCCTCGTTCATCGTGTGCAGGTAGCGGATCTCGGCGTCGAGCCAGGTGCGGGGGTCGAACGCCGCCGGGTCACGCGGGGGGAACCGCCGCGGGTCCACAAGCTGCGGGTGCGCCTCGATGACGTGGTACTGCTCCATGAACGCCTCTTCGGCGAGCTTCCAGTTCACGGGCAGGCGGACGGCGTACCACCACTCGGGGTGCATCGTGTCGAGCTTCCAGGCCTCCATGACGGTGGCGAAGGGCTCGATGCACGGCCGCAGCGGGGGCGCGCCGTCGTCGAGGTTGATCCAGGCGCAGCCGCCCCAGGTCTCGCAGCGCACCGGCCGCAGGTCGAGGTCCGCGGGCCGCATGTTGTGCTCGGAGAACGAGCTGCGCCTGGAGACGAACGTGTTCGTCCCGTCGGGCCCGTAGCACCACCCGTGGAACGGGCAGGTGAACCCGCTCTCGCACGTGCCCCGGGCGTCGGCCACCTTGACGCCCCGGTGGCGGCAGGCGTTCTGGAAGGCCGTCACCCCCAGGTCCTCGGTGCGCACCACGACGACCGACTGGTCGAGGATCGTGTACTCGACGTAGTCGTGGGGCCGGGGGATCTCCTCGAGCCGGCACGCCATCTGCCAGGTCCGCGACCACAGCCGGTCCGCTTCGAGCCGGAAGAAGTCGGCGTCGAAGTAGCGCTCCTTGCGCGCCCGGTCGGGCAGCTCCAGCGCGTACGGGACCGGGAGCACCGGCCGGTTCTGGTCCACGATCGCCACGGTAACTCCCCTCTCGAATTCCGGTATGTCCGTTTCCGGCCACGTATACTAACCGGTCGGTACAAGCCTGACCGGCGTGCGACCATGAGCCACACCTGTCGCGTGCCCCGACGACTGGGTCCGCCATCTCATGACGACTTCCTCCGAACCGGCCACCGCAGGCTCGCGCCGACCCGCGTCCGATGTCGACGTGCTGGTCGTCGGCGCCGGCATCACCGGCATCTACCAGCTGTACCGGGCCCGGG
>DASSUD010000003.1:0-10860 GCA_035707385.1 Acidimicrobiales bacterium | reverse complement strand
TCGTCGCCGTGGGCGGGCAGCCCGAGCTGCGGGCGCCGCACGATGTAGCGGCCGGCCTCGGCGCAGCCCACGGCCGGGATGCACTGGCTGCCGGTGGGGCTGGACTGGGTGACGACGTTGCGCTCGACGTCACCCCAGTGGGCGGGCATCTGGCGGCCGCCGGAGGCCGGGTCGGCCGAGGACCCGACCGCCTGGAGCAGGACCTGCTCGGCCGAGATGCCGAGTCCCAGCATGAGCGCGAGGTCGCGGTAGTAGGGGAAGAACCAGTCGTAGCCGGGGCGCAGCTCGTGCGCGAGCCCCAGCAGGAGCGCCTCGTGGCCGGCCCCCGAGATCTGGAAGAACACCCGGCTCTGCTTCTGGAGGGCGATCTCCCGATCGTCGATGGCCCGGGACACACGGGCGAGGAGCAGGTCCCGCCGCAGCTCGTCCGGGGCGAAGCCGGCCACCCGGTGCGCGGCCTTGGCGGTGACGGATCGGTCGGTGAGGTCGATGGTCTTCGGTCTACCACCGCCCTTGGCCTGGCGGGCACGGGCCTCGGCCTGGACGGTCTGCTCGGCCGGGACCGGGCGCTCTGCAGACCGCTCGTCGTGCTTGGCCCGCTTGGCCCGCTTGGCCTCCTTCGCCTCGTTCTTGGCGGCCTCCTTCGCCTCCTTCCTGGCTGCCTTCTCGGCCGCCTTCCTGGCGGACTTCTTCGCCGCCTTGCGGGCGGCCTTGCCCCGCCGGCCGTCGCCGGCGGCGCGCCACGTGAGGTCGATCATCTCGGACTCGGGGCTGGCGGTGTGACCGTTGCTCGCCAGGCGGGCGGACTTCCGCGGCGACCGGCTCCCCATCGCGACCCCCTTGGACGATCAGGCGGCTGGGTCTCCCCGATGGTCTCACATCTGCCCAGTGAAAGGGTGGCCCACACCGCGAACTGTCGATGTCATCGCGCCCCCCGCCAGACCGTCACACTCCGGTCGTAGCCTCGGCGCGGCATGGGTTCGATCTGCTTCGACCGGATGGCGGCAGCCTACGACGAGACCCGCGGCGGGCTGGCCCGCGGCGCGCGGTTCGCCGGGCACCTGGCGCCTCACCTCCGGCGCGGGCCGGTGCTGGAGGTGGGCGTCGGCACCGGGGCCGTGGCCGTCGGGCTGGCCGAGCGGGGGCACCCGGTGGTCGGCGTCGACCTGTCGAGACCGATGCTCGTCCAGGCCCGCGACCGGCTGGGCCGGCGCGTGGCGGTGGCCGACGGCTACCGGCTGCCCGTGCCCGACGGCGCGGTGCCCAACGTGGTGCTCGTGTGGGTGCTCCAGCTGGTGCCCGACGTGGCCGGGCTGCTGGCCGAGGCCCGCCGGGTGACGGCGCCCGGGGGCCGCATCGCCGTGATCCCTGCGGGCGGCGAGTGGGAGCCCGACGCCATCGGCGAGATCCTGGTACCGATGGCCGACGAGCTGCGCCCGCCGCGGGACCGGGCGCAGGACATCGCGGCGGTCGCCCCCGCCGCCGGGTTGACGGTCGTGGCCAGCCGGTGCACGCCCGCGTGGGAGGTGGTGGACTCGCCCGAGGACGTCGCCCGGCTCATCGAGGCGCGGCAGTGGTCGATGCTGTGGGACCTGCCGGACGACCGCTGGGCCGCGGTCGTCGAGCCCGCCCTCGCGGCCCTGCGCGCCCTGCCGGATGCGTCCGTGCCCCGCACGCGGCGCGCCCACGACCACGTGGTGGTGCTGGGGCCGGCCTGAGCGGTCCACCCTGGGCGGGCCCGGGGGGAGCCGGGCCCGACCATGTCAGACGTTGCGGCGGTAGCGGCCGCCGACCTCGAACAGGGCACCGGTGATGTCGCCGAGCGAGCACACCCGCACCGCGTCCATCAGCACGGCGAACAGGTTGTCGCCCTCCAGCGCGGCCCGGCGCAGGCGGTCGAGCGCCGCCGGCCGGTCGTCGGCGTGCTCGGCCTGGAACCGGCGCAGGCGGTCCAGGCACGCCTGCTTCTCGTCCTCGGTCGAGCGGGACAGGGCCAGCGGCCGGGACGGGGCGTCCTCGCCGTCGCCCGCCGCGGTGTCGGGCGCCAGGAAGGTGTTCACGCCCACGAGCGGGAGCGAGCCGTCGTGCTTGCGCTGCTCGTACAGCATCGACTCGTCCTGGATGCGGCCCCGCTGGTAGCCGGTCTCCATGGCGCCGAGCACCCCGCCCCGGGAGGAGAGCCGGTCGAACTCGGCCAGCACGGCCTCCTCGACCAGGTCGGTGAGCTGCTCGATCACGAACGAGCCCTGGTTGGCGTTGTGGTTGCCGGCCAGGCCCCACTCCCGGTTGATGATCTGCTGGATGGCGACAGCCCGCCGCACCGACTCGGGCGACGGCGTGGTCACGGCCTCGTCGTAGGCGTTGGTGTGGAGGCTGTTGCAGTTGTCGTAGACCGCGATGAGGGCCTGGAGCGTCGTGCGGATGTCGTTGAACGCCATCTCCTGGGCGTGCAGCGACCGGCCCGAGGTCTGGACGTGGTACTTGAGCTTCTGGGACCGCTCGCCGGCGCCGTACCGGTCCCGCAGGGCGACGGCCCAGATGCGCCGGGCCACCCGGCCGAGGACCGCGTACTCCGGGTCCATGCCGTTGCTGAAGAAGAACGACAGGTTGGGGGCGAAGTCGTCGACCGCCATGCCCCGCGCCAGGTAGGCCTCCACGTAGGTGAAGGCGTTGGCCAGCGTGAAGGCGAGCTGGGTGATGGGGTTCGCCCCCGCCTCGGCGATGTGGTAGCCGGAGATCGACACCGAGTAGAAGTTGCGGACCCGCCGCTCGACGAACCACTCCTGGATGTCGGCCATCATCCGCAGGGCGAACTCGGTGGAGAAGATGCAGGTGTTCTGGCCCTGGTCCTCCTTGAGGATGTCGGCCTGCACCGTGCCCCGCACCGTGCGCAGCACCCAGTCGCCGATGTCGGCCGCCTCCTCGGCGGTGGGAGGGCGGCCGTTGTCGTCCTCGAAGGCGGCGATGCGCTGGTCGATCGCCGTGCAGAAGAACATGGCCAGGATGGCGGGAGCCGGGCCGTTGATGGTCATCGACACCGACGTGGCCGGGTCGCACAGGTCGAACCCGTCGTAGAGGGCCCGCATGTCGTCGAGCGTGGCGATCGACACGCCCGAGTTGCCGACCTTGCCGTAGATGTCCGGCCGCTCGTCGGGGTCGAAGCCGTACAGCGTCACCGAGTCGAACGCCGTCGACAGCCGGGTGGCGGGCTGCCCCGCGGCCAGGAGGTGGAACCGGCGGTTGGTGCGCAGGGCGTCGCCCTCGCCGGCGAACATGCGGGTCGGGTCCTCACCCTCGCGCTTGAACGCGAACACGCCGCCGGTGAACGGGAAGCGGCCGGGGAGGTTCTCCTCCCGCAGCCAGCGCAGCAGGTCGCCGTCGTCGCCGTAGCGCGGCAGGGCGACCTTGGGCAGGTGGGTGCCGGCCAGCGAGGTGCGGGTCAGGGCGGTGCGGACCTCGTGGTCCCGCACCTGTGTCACGTGCTCGTCGCCGGAGTAGGCCTCGACGGTCGCGGGCCAGCCGTCGAGCAGGGCGTGGCAGGCGGGGTCGAGCTCGCCCTCGGCCTCGGCCAGCAGGGCCTCGACGTCGTCGGTGGGGGCGCCCGCCCCCGCGAGGAGGTCGCTGGTGGTGCGGAGGGCCTGGTGGCGCCGGGCGATCTCGACCTGGGCGGCCGTCCGGTCGTGGTAGCCGCGCACGGCGGCGGCCACGTCGGCCAGGTAGCCGACCCGGGCGGGCGGGACGATGGTGGTGACACCCGTGGGGACGCGGGTGGCGACGTGGGGGAGTGCGCCGCCACCCGCGGGGAGCCCGTGCGCGATCAGCTCCTGGCGGAGGTACTGGTAGAGGGCGGTGACGCCGTCGTCGTTGAAGCGGGCGGCGATGGTGCCGAACACCGGGAGGCCCTCGAGGTCACCGCCGAAGGTCTCGCGGTTGCGCTGGATCTGGCGCCGCACGTCCCGCAGGGCGTCGTCGGCGCCCCGGCGCTCGAACTTGTTGATGGCGACCGCGTCGGCGAAGTCGAGCATGTCGATCTTCTCGAGCTGGCTGGCTGCGCCGAACTCGGGGGTCATGACATAGAGCGACACGTCGGCCTGCTCGACGATGGCGGCGTCACCCTGGCCGATGCCCGGGGTCTCGACGATGACGAGGTCGTGGCCCGCGGCCCGGCAGGCGGCCACGATGTCGTCGATGTGGTCCGGGACCTCGCCGTGGCCCCGGGTCGCCAGCGAGCGGACGAACACGTGGGGGCCGTCGACGGCGTTCATGCGTATGCGGTCGCCGAGCAGCGCACCACCGGCCCGGCGGCGGGTGGGGTCGACGGCCACGACGGCGATGCGGAGCTTGTCGTCGTAGTCGAGGCGAAGGCGCCGGACCAGCTCGTCGGTCAGCGACGACTTGCCCGAGCCGCCGGTGCCGGTCACGCCCAGCACGGGAACGGCGCGGCGGCGGGCGGCCTGGCGGAGCTCGCCGAGCACGGCCTCGCCGAGGGTCCCGCCCTGGATGGCGGTGACGGTGCGGGCCAGGGCGCGGGGGTCGCCGGCCAGCAGGTCGTCGGCGGAGGCCGGGGCGTCGGCGGCCAGGTCGATGTCGCAGGCCTCGATGATCGTGTTGACCATGCGGGCCAGGCCGAGGCGCTGGCCGTCGGCCGGGGAGAAGATGCGGGCGACGCCGTGCTCGTGGAGCTGGGCGATCTCGTCGTCGACGATGACCCCGCCCCCACCGCCGAACACCTTGATGTCGGGGCGGCCCTCGGCACGGAGGCGGTCGACGAGGTACGTGAAGTACTCGATGTGGCCGCCCTGGTACGAGCTGACGGCCACGCCCTGCACGTCCTCCTGGACGGCCGCCCGCACCACCTCGTCGACCGAGCGGTTGTGGCCCAGGTGGACGACCTCGGCGCCCTGGGACTGGAGGATGCGGCGCATCACGTTGATGGCTGCGTCGTGGCCGTCGAACAGGCTGGCCGCCGTGACCAGGCGGACCGGGTGCGCGGGATGGTGAAGCTCAGCCGCCGCGCGCCCAGGCTCGCTCGATCCCCCACTACCAGCCACGAAGCGCAGACTACTCGGATTTCCAAGTTTCTGTCGACCTACATCCGGGCCTCCGACGAACGGTCCTCCGACGGCTGGACATCCGACATAGGATGCTGGCCGTGCCGCCCTCCCGATCGCTGGAGTTCGACGCCATCGCCGAAGCCCGCCGGCAGTGGGAGGCGAGAGACTGGTACGCGCCGGAGGCCATGTCGGCGACGACGTCGATCATGCGCGTGCAGCAGATCATCCTGGCGGCGGTCGACGAGGCGCTGCGGCCGCTCGACCTGAGCTTCGCCCGGTACGAGGCGCTGGTGCTGCTGGAGTTCAGCAGGCACGGGTCCCTGCCCCTGGGCAAGATGGGCAGCCGTTTGATGCTGCACCCCACGAGCGTGACCAACATCGTCGACCGGCTGGAGAGGCAAGGCCTGGTCCGGCGCGCCGCCCACCCCACCGACCGGCGCACCACGCTGGCCAGGATCACCGACCAGGGGCGGGCGGTGGTGGCCAAGGCGACCGACGCCGTGAGCGCGACCGGCTTCGGCCTGGGCGGGCTGACCGCGGCCGAGCTCGACCATCTGACCGCCCTGCTGCGCAAGACCCGGATAGCCGCAGGCGACTTCCCCGCCACCCCGTAGGCCGCCACCCCCGCCGGGCACCCCACCCGCCACCAGCACCCGAGCACCCCGGCGGCGGCCCCCCTTGCAGCGTTATGGCGTTGACGGCAGCCAGAACACACGAGAGCGCACCAACCGCCACAGCCCGAGCTTTCCCCGCCTGCGGGCCGTCCCGGCGCACCCGGGAACGCGGGCCGCATGCGCCGGTCGCGGGCGCCCGCGGCGCGTGGGCGACGGGACCCACGCACCTCCGGCGGCGGTCAGTGCCAGGCGGGGCTCGTGGGGCGGTGGTTGCCGTCGTCGGGGGTGATGGGGCGGCGCTCGCGGCGTTGGCGGACGGAGTCGCCCGGGCGGAGGAGGGCGCGGTGGCCCGAGACGACCTCCCAGCCCCGCTGGCACGGAGGGCGGCAGCGGTCGGGCAGGCCCCGGGCGAGGTACGTCACCCCCAGCAGGCACGACACCGCGACCAGGCCGCCGCCCGTGGCGAAGCTCGCCTGGATCGCCGGCCACGCACGCCCCTCGCCGACGATCATGCGGACCAGGTCGCCGGCGGCGGCCACGACGAAACCCAGGCCCGCCGCCGTGCCCAGGTACCCGGCGCCCCACAGCGTCTGGTACTTGCGCCGGCTGCCGGCTCGCCGGGGCCAGGGGCCGACCGTGCGCTCGTAGCGCTCGACCGCCGGCAACTCGACGCCCCGCCAAGTCAGGATGCCGTTGCCCGTCGCCGCCGCGCCCACCAGGAACATCGTCATGCACCATGCCAGAGCGGGGACCGTCATGCCGCCACCTCGCCCACCAGCATCCTTCGTGTCATAACGGGTGAGACCAGCATGTACCGGAGCATACCGATGCCAGCCGGAACGGCAAAATAGGACGGAGAATGACGGAGAGTTCACGCCGAATCGGCGATCGGCAGGGCGTGCACCTCCCCCGTCTGGATGCGCCACAGGGCGGCGTACAGCCCCCGCTCGGCCAGCAGCTCGTCGTGGGTGCCCGACTCCACCACCCGCCCCCGCTCCAGCACGTGGATGCGGTCGGCGTGGCGCACGGTCGACAGCCGGTGGGCGATGACGACCACGGTCCGGCCCCGGCCCACCAGCTCCAGCGAGCGCTGGATGGCGGCCTCGGTCTCGTTGTCGACGGCGGAGGTGGCCTCGTCCAGCACCAGCAGGGGCGGGTCCTTCAGGATGGCCCGGGCGATCGACAGGCGCTGGCGCTGGCCGCCGGAGAGCTTCTGGCCCCGCTCCCCGACCACCGTGCCGTAGCCGCCCGGCAGGGCCTGGATGAACTCGTGGGCCTCGGCCAGGCGGGCGGCCTGCTCCAGCTGCTCGTCGGTGGCGTCCGGCCGGCCGTAGGCCAGGTTCTCCCGCACCGTGCCCTGGAACAGGAACACGTCCTGCCCCACGTAGCCGATCGACCGCCGCAACGCCGCCAGCGGCACCGACTCCACGCCGACGCCGTCGAGCGTGATCCGCCCGCCGCTCACCTCGTACAGCCGCAGCAGCAGCTTGACCACCGTCGACTTCCCCGCGCCGGTGGCGCCGACGATGGCGTGGGTCTCGCCGGCCGGCACCTCCAGCGAGAACTCGTCGAGCACGGCCGGCCCCCGGGACTCCGGCGGCCCGTAGGCGAACGACACCCGGTCGAAGCGCACCTCGCCCGAGATCGGCTCCGCCAGCGCACCCGGCCCGTCGACGATGGTGGGCTCCACCGCCAGCAGGTCGAGGATCCGCCGGGTCGACGCCATGGCCCGCTGGTACAGGTCGAAGGTCTCGCCCAGCCGGGTGAGGGGCCACAGCAGCCGCTGGGTCATGTACACGAGGACCGAGAACAGCCCGACGTCCATCGTGCCGTTCAGGGCGGCCCGCCCCCCGATCAGCAGCGTGACCGTGAACGCGGCCAGGATCGCCATGCGGATCAGCGGGATGAAGGCGGACGACAGCTTGATGGCGCCCCGGTTGGCCTCCCGGTAGGCCTGGCTGGCCTCGGCCACCCGGGCGGTCTCCCGCGACTCGGCCGTGAACGACCGGATGGTGGCGATGCCGGACAGGTTGTTGGCCAGCAGCGCGCCGAGGTCGCCGGCGCGGCCGCGCACCGCCGCGTAGTGGGGCTCCAGCCGGGTCTGGTAGCGGATCGACGCCCACACGATCAGCGGGATGGGCAGGAAGGCCACGACGCCGAGGATCGGCTCGGCCACGAAGAACACCACGCCCACGAACACCACGTTGACCAGGGTGCGGATGATCTCCGACGCCCCCATGTCGAGGAACCGCTCGAGCTGGTTGACGTCGTCGTTGAGCACGGCCAGCAGCCCGCCGGTCGACTGGTCCTCGAACCAGGCCAGCTCGAGGCGCTGCACGTGCCGGTAGGCGTCCATGCGGGCCTCGTGCTCGATGGTCTGGGCCAGGTTGCGCCACAGCAGGTTGGACACGTACTCGCTGCCGGACTCGACCAGCCACACGACCACGTTGATGGCGGCGAGCACGACCAGCTGGTCGAACCGGTCCTCGACGCCGAACACGGTGGCGACGAGCGAGTCGTCGGCCCGCACCACGACGTCGACCGCCGCGCCGATGAGCAGCTCCGGCACGACATCGGCCAGCTTGTTGATGACGCTGAACGAGATGGCCGCCACCACCGTGCGCCGGTGCCCGCGGGCGTAGCGCCACAGGCGGACCAGCGGGGGCGCCTCGGGGGGCGAGCCGGTGCGGGGGGCGCGCCGGAGGGGGATCTTCATGGGCTGGAGGCTACGGCCCGGTTGACAGACGGCGGATGTTAAGAGAGCTTAACACCCCCGAGGGAAGGAGCGTGGAGCGCATGACGGACCCGTTCGACGGTGCGTGCCCGGTGCGGTGGATGATCGACGACGTCGGCCGGTACCTGGCGGGGCCCGACGCCACGGCGGCGGACGCCGGCGGGGCGGGCCGCCGGGCGCTGACCCGCGCCGCGGGCGAGGTGGACGAGCTGCTGCGCAGCG
Source organism: Acidimicrobiales bacterium (assembly GCA_035707385.1). Classification (GTDB taxonomy): domain Bacteria; phylum Actinomycetota; class Acidimicrobiia; order Acidimicrobiales; family VFJN01; genus ZC4RG19. The sequence continues at coordinate 2,236 of DASSUD010000003.1, read as the reverse complement.
CGTTCGCCGCCCACGAGGTGGTGGCGACCGAGCTGCGGTTCGCGGGCCCGAGCCGCGGGTTCCGCCGGACCGTGTTCGCCCTCTCCCCCACGCCGGTGGCCCTGATGCTGCTGTGCACGCGCCTGTGCGATCCCGGAGACGACGTCACGGTGATCCAGCACACGGCCGCCCGCGGCTCGTCGTCCCGCACGGCGCCGTGGCCGTTCGGCCTGGCCCTGGCGGAGGAGCTGACCCGGCCGCCCGCCGGCGACGTCCCCGTGCCGGTGGGGCTGGAGGACCTCGGCGAACGCGGGGCCTGAACTCCTCCGGCCGGCGCTACCGTCCTCGGGGATGACGCTCAAGCGCCTGGGGCGCGACGCCGCGGCCGCCGACGTAGCCGAATCGCTCGACCAGCACGGCTACGCGCTGATCGAGGGCGTGCTCGACCCCGACGACACCGCCGCCCGCCTGGCCGCGCTCGACGCCCTGTTCGCGGCCACGCCCACCGGCCGCAACGCGTTCGAGGGCTACCGGACCCAGCGCGTCTACGCCGTGTTCGCCAAGACCCGGGCCTTCGACGACCTGGCCGTCCACCCGCTGCTGCTCGGCGCCCTCGACCATGCCCTCGGCCCCCACTACCAGTTCTCGGCGCCGGTGGCGCTCCGGATCGGGCCGGGCGAGGCGGCCCAGGTGCTGCACCGGGACGAGGACGTCTACCCCTTGACCCGGCCCCACCCGCCGGTGGTGGTCAACAGCATGTGGGCGCTGACCGACTTCACCGCCGACAACGGCGCCACCCGCCTGATCCCCGGCAGCCACCGCTGGCCCGTGGACCGCCGCCCCGCCGGGGACGGCAGCGAGACCGTGCCCGCCACCATGCCCGCCGGGTCGGTCCTGATCTACCTGGGCGGGCTGTGGCACAGCGGCGGCGCCAACACCACCGACCGCCCCAGGCCCGGGCTGCTCCTCGAGTACGTCGTGTCGTGGCTGCGCCCGCAGGAGACCCAGCTCGTGGCCGTGCCCCCCGATGTCGCCCGCAGCCTGCCCGAACGGCTGCAGGAGCTGCTCGGCTACAACGTCTACCCCCCGTTCCTCGGCTACGTGGACGGCCGCCACCCGGGCCGCATCCTGCGGTCGGCGGCCCCGTGAGCGCCACGCCCGCCCGCGCCCTGGCCGACGAGTACTGGGAGGCCCGGCTCGAGGCCAGCCCGCTGTTCGCCACGTTCCTCGGCGACCACCGCTACGACGACCGGGTGGACGACCTGTCGGTCGAGGCCGAGCAGTCCCAGCGGGCCCGCTGGACCGACCTCCGGCAGCGGGCAGCCGCGCTCGACGGCGACCTCGACCCGGGCGACGCCGTCACCCTCGACCTGCTGGTCCACGAGCTGGACGACACCATCCGGGCCATCGACCTCCGCCTGCTCGAGATGTCGTGGGACCAGATGGAGGGGGTCCACGCCGATCTGCTCATCACCGCCGGCCAGCTGAGCGCGCCCGAGCCCGAGCACGCGGCCATGGCCCTGGCCCGTACCCGGCGCTACGGCGACATGCTGGCCCAGGCCGCCGACCGCTGGCGGGACGGGCTGGCCGCGGGCCGGACCCCGGCCCGGCTCAACGTCCTGCGGTCGATCAACCAGGTCGAGGGCTACCTCACCTCCCCGATCGGGTCCGACCCGTTCGCCACCCTGGCCGGACCGGAGGGCTGGGACGGCCTCGACGGCTGGCGGGCGGAGCTGGCCGCGGTGGTCACGGACCATCTGCGCCCCGCGTTCGCCCGCTACCGGGACGTGCTGCGGCACGAGCTGCTGCCCGTGTCCCGCCCCGACGACCGTCCCGGCCTGTGCCACCTGGACGGCGGCCCCGACGTGTACCAGGCGCTGGTGGAGATCCACACCGGCCTCCCCCTCACCCCCGACGAGCTGCACGAGGTGGGCATGGCCGAGGTGACCGGCTCGCTGCCGGCCGAGTACGCGGCGGCCGGCGGGCGCCTGTGGGGCACCGACGACGTGGCCGCCATCTTCGCCCGGCTGCGGGACGACGAGTCGCTGCGCTACGCCGACGCCGGCGAGATCCTGGCCCACGCCGGCGCCTGCCTGGAGGCCGCCACCGCCGCCATGGGCGACTGGTTCGGCATCGTCCCCGAGGCGCCCTGCGTCCTCACCCCGGTGCCCGACTACCTGGCCCCCGACTCGCCCGCCGCCTACTACACGCCCCCGGCGCCCGACGGCAGCCGCCCCGGCGAGTACCACGTCAACCT
>DASSUD010000002.1:0-3030 GCA_035707385.1 Acidimicrobiales bacterium | reverse complement strand
CGAGGCTCATGCGGCCGCCACCAGCATGGCGTCGCCGAACGACAGGAACCGGTAGCCCTCGGCCAGCGCCTCGGCGTAGAGGTCCCGCCAGCGGGGCCCGATCAGCGCCTCCACCAGGACCAGCAGCGACGAGCGGGGCAGGTGGAAGTTGGTGAGCAGCACGTCGACCGCCCGCCAGGTCCAGGGGCGGTGGATGAACAGGTCGGTGCGCCCGCTCAGGCGGCCGGACAGGGCCGCCGACTCCAGCGCCCGCACCGTGGTGGTTCCGACGGCCAGCACCCGGCCGCCGCGGGCCCTCGCCTCCTCGCAGGCGGCCATCGTGGCCCCGGGGACCGCGTAGCGCTCGGCGTGCATGTGGTGGTCCTCGACCTTGGTGGCGGTGACCGGCCGGAACGTGCCCATGCCCACCACCAGCTCGACGGAGGCCACCGTCGCCCCGGCCTCCCGGCAGCGGTCGAGCACGGCGCCGGTGAGGTGGAGCCCGGCCGTGGGGGCCGCCACCGAGCCGGGCCGGTCGGCGAACACGGTCTGGTAGCGCTCGGGGTCGGCGAGAGGGGCCGTGATGTAGGGCGGCAGCGGGAGCACCCCGTGGCGGCCCAGCGCGGCCAGCTCGTCGTCACCGGCGGGCACGCGCAGCGTGACCTCCCGGGTCCCGTCGCCCGGACCCGGGCCGCCCACGTGGACCTCCAGGTCGGCGCCGGCCACCAGCACGGTGCCGGGCCGCACGCGGCGGCCGGGGCGGACCAGCGCCTCCCACGTCCCGCCCGGGCCCTCCTCCAGCAGCAGCACCTCCACCTCGCCGCCGGTCGCCTTGCGCAGCCGGAGGCGGGCGGGCAGCACCCGGGTGGTGTTGACCACCAGCAGGTCACCGGGCCGGACCAGGTCGGGGAGGTCGGCCACGGTGCGGTGGGCGACGGCGCCCCCGGCGAGGGGGGCGTCGACCAGCAGGCGCGCCGCGTCCCGGGGCTCGGCGGGCCGCTGGGCGATGGCGGCCCCGGGCAGGGGGTAGTCGAACTCGGTGACATCCATGGGGCCGGGAAAACCTATCGGCGCAGCGTGCCGCGACAGCTCGTGCCCTGACGGGCGGCTGAGCGATCTGGCGGCGTATGCGCCGTGATCTCGGCGGATACGCCGCCAGATCGTGGGGGGTCAGGGGCTCCAGAGGGTCGGGGCGGCGCCGCCGGGTCCGGAGGCCGGGGGCGGGACCAGGTCGAGGTGGTGCCAGGCCGCGGGCAGGGCGACGCGGCCCCGGGGGGTGCGCATGAGCAGGCCCTGCTGGATCAGGAACGGCTCGTAGACGTCCTCGACGGTCTCGGTCTGCTCGCCCACGCTGATGGCCAGGGTCGACAGGCCCACGGGCCCGCCCCCGAACCGCTCGCACAGCGCCGACAGGATGGCCCGGTCGATCTTGTCGAGGCCCTGGCCGTCCACCCCGAACAGTGCCAGCCCCCGCTCGGCCGTGGCCCGGTCGACCGTGCCGTCGGCGGTGACCTCCGCGAAGTCGCGGACGCGGCGCAGCAGGCGGTTGGCGATGCGGGGCGTGCCCCGGGCCCGCCGGGCGATCTCGACGCACCCGGGCACGTCGATGCCCACGCCGAGGATGCCGGCCGCGCGCTCGACGATGGTCTCCAGGTCGGCCGCCGTGTAGTAGTCGAGGCGCGCCACCAGGCCGAAGCGATCACGCAGCGGGCCCGTGATCGAGCCCGTGCGTGTCGTCGCCCCCACCAGCGTGAACCGGGGCAGGTCGAGGCGGATCGAGCGGGCCGCCGGGCCCTTGCCCAGCACGATGTCGAGCTGGAAGTCCTCCATCGCCGGGTAGAGGACCTCCTCCACGACCCGCGGCAGGCGGTGGATCTCGTCCACGAACAGCACGTCGCCGTCGTCGAGCTGGGTGAGGATGGCGGCCAGGTCGCCCGCCCGCTCCAGCGCCGGGCCCGAGGTGGTCTGCAGGTGGGCGCCCAGCTCGTGGGCGATGATGCCGGCCAGCGTCGTCTTGCCCAGGCCCGGGGGGCCGGCGAACAGCAGGTGGTCGGGCGCCTGCCCCCGCCGCCGCGCCGCCTCCAGCACGATGGTCAGGTGCTCCTTGAGCTCGGCCTGGCCCACGAAGTCGGCCAGGCGGCGGGGGCGCAGGGTGGTGTCGGCCGCCGCCTCCTCGGGGCCCGGGCCGGGCTCGAGCAGCTCCTCGCGCACCGGCTACCGCCCCGCCAGCCGCTGCAGGGCGGCCCGCAGCTGGGTGCCGGCGTCGGCGTCGGCGTCCAGGTCGGCGGTGGCCACCCGGATCTCGTCGGCCGAGTACCCCAGGCCCGTGAGCGCCTCACGCACGTCGCCCGCCACCGAGCGCTCGCCGGCCACGGCCAGGCCGGCCCCGCCCACCGTGACGGGCACCGAGCCGCTCTCCGGCACGTGCAGCCGCGACTTGAGCTCCACCAGCAGCCGGGCCGCCGTCTTCTTGCCGACCCCGGGGACCAGGCACAGCGCCGCGATGTCGTCCTCGGCCAGGATCCGCACCAGAGCCCCCGGCGCGTGCACCGAGAGGATGCCGAGCGCCAGGGCCGGCCCGACGCCGTGCGCGCCGAGCAGGGCCTCGAAGGTGACCCGCTCGTCTCGGGTGGTGAAGCCGTAGAGCACCTCGGCGTCCTCGCGCACGTGGTGATGGACCCACACGAAGGCCTCGTCGCCGACCTCGCCCAGCGCCACCGCCGTCGTGGGCGACACCACGACCACGTAGCCGATGCCGCCCACCTCGACCAGCACCTCGCCGGCGCCCCGGTGGAGCAGCCGGCCCCGCAGCGAGCCGATCACCGCCCCGACCCCACGGCCCCGGCCGCCACCGCCGCCCGGGCCACCTGCCGGCGCAGCGGCGCGTGGGCCAGGTGGCACAGGGCCAGGGCCACGGCGTCGGCGGCGTCCACCGGGCGGAGGGGCCGGTCGATGCCCAGCAGGGCCTGGACCATGCGCTCGATCTGGTCCTTGTCGGCACCGCCGTAGCCGGCCACCGCCTGCTTGACCTGGTTGGGCGAGTACTCGACG
>DASSUD010000001.1:0-7050 GCA_035707385.1 Acidimicrobiales bacterium | reverse complement strand
ACGGGCCGCACGGGTTGCCGACGATCCACACGTGGACCATGGGGACGACCGCCCGCCGGTGGTAGCCCGGCGGGCAGGGGGCGGGGAGCGGGTCGGCCAGCGCGACCTGCCAGTTGTTCTCCTCGCCGTACCAGCACAGGTTGTCGTGGATGTGGTACTGCACCAGGGGCCCGCCCAGGTCGGGGGCGTTGTCGAGCGTGGACCCCGGCTCCAGCAGGTACATGGCCGCCTCCAGTGTCCGCTGGCCGCCGCTGACCCGGTACACCAACGACTCGGGGGCGGAGGCGTCGAACGTCCTGCCGTCCTCCAGCATCGGCCAGTTGATCCAGTGCTCGTAGCCGGTGGCGGCGTCGCCGATCGGCCGGTAGCCGGCCGCGTAGGCCGCGTCGGTGGTGACGAAGTGGTCCAGCCGCTGGATGGTGGCGGTGACCAGGGCCTCGGCCCAGGCCTGCTGCTCGGCGCTCACCCCGGGGACGCCGCCGAGGTCGACGGGCAGGGTGCCGTCGTAGGGCTTGGGACCGTGGTCGTGGGGCGGTTCGGTGGTGCCGGGGCCGTGGTCGTGGGGCGGTTCGGTGGTGCCGGGGCCGTGGTCGTGGGGCGGCTCGGTGGTGCCGGGGCCGTGGTCGTGGCGGTCGCCGGACCGTGCCGCCCGCCGGCCGGTGGTCGTGTCGGTGTGGTCGCCGCCGCGGTGGTCGTCGTGGTCGCCGGGGGCCGCCGCGTCGCCGTGCGCGCCCCCGTGCCCGCCGCCGTCGCCATCGCCGTGGTCGTCGCTGTCGTGGTCGTCGCTGTCGTGGTCGTCGCTGTGGTCGTCGCCGTCGTGGTCGCCCTCGTGGGAGGAGGCTGCCAGCTCGCCCTCGCCGTGCCCGTGGCGGGCCGAGCCGCCGGCGTGGTCCCCGGTGGCCACCATGGCCACCACCACCAGCACCGCGGCGGCCGCGGACGCCGGGACGCGGGCGGCTCCCACCGGCCGGCGGGGCCGGTCGGCCGCCCGCAGCGCCACCAGGCCGCCGGCCACCGCCGCCGCGGCCATGACCGCCGCCAGGGTGTCGGGCAGGCCCGGCGCCTCGGCCGCCTCCAGCCCGTCCACCAGCCCGATGCCGGTGGTCTTGGCCGCCAGCCAGCCCAGCACGGCCAGGCCGTTGCCGGCCACGCCCGCCCACAGCCACCGGCGCCCCGGGCGGCGCAGCACCAGCACGCCCCACCCGACCTGGAACAGCGCCAGCAGGGCGAAGACCAGCGCGGTGGCCCGGTGCCCGCCGTGGGCACCGACCGCGCTGGCGTGCACGATGCCGGCGCCGATCGACGCGGGCGCCGCCCAGGCCAGGCCGGGGCGTGCCGGCCCGGCGCCGGTCTCGGTCGTGGTCGTCATCGGAGGTCCTCCTCGATCCGCCTGATGGCGTACAGACCCCGCACGGCCCCGATCCGTTGACCCCCGGGGACGACTGTCCCCGAGTTGTAACGCGGCTACCCGGATCCGTGGGCGTGGTCGCAGGCCACCGCTTCGCCCTCCTGGACCTGGCCGCCCGAGATGCCCTCGAGCGCCGCGAACGGGCCGCACGGGTGGGCGACGATCCACACGTGCATCATCGGCTCCAGCAGCTTGCGCTCGAAGCCGGCCGGGCAGGGCGCGGGCACCTCGGCGGCCGGGATCACCTGGTACCGGTCGCCCGAGCCCCGCCAGCACAGGTCGTTGTGCACGTGGAACTGGACCAGCGGGCCGCCCACGTCGGGCACGGTGTCCAGCGTTGACCCCGGCTCCAGCACGTACATCGCCGCCTCCAGCGTGCGCTGCCTGCGGGCGCCGACCCGGTAGACCAGCGACTCGGGGTACTCGGCGTCGAGCTGGCGCCCGTCGCCGATCAGCGACCAGTTGATGTAGTGCTCGACGCCGGTGCCGGCGTCGCCGATCGGCGTGTACCCGGCGGCGAGCGCGGCCGCGGTGTCGGCGAAGCGAGGCAGCTTCTCCACGTTGGCGGTCAGCAGGGCTTCGGCCCGGGCCTGCTGCTCGGGCGACACGCCGGGCACGCCGCCGAGGTCGACCGGCAGCGTGCCGTCGAACGGCTCGGGCGGCACGGGTGCGGCCTGGTGCCCGCCGCCGCCCTCCGCGGCGCCGTCGCCGTCGGTCCCGTCGCCGTGCGCGTGGTCGCCCGCCCCGGCGGCGACGTGCCCGCCGCCCGCGTGGTCGTCGCCGGTGACCGTCACCAGGGCCGCCACGACCACCACCGCGGTGGCGGCCGCCACCGGGACCGGGCCGAACAGCCCCGGCAGCCGGGGACGAGGCCGGCGGCCCGCCGGCGCCAACGCGCCCGCCCCCGCCCCGATCACGGCCAGCCCGGCCAGCACGGCGGCGGCGGTGTCGGCGAACGCGGGGTCCTCGGCCGCCTCCAGGCCGTCGATGGCGCCGATCCCCACGGTCATGGCGGCCAGCCAGCCGCCCAGGGCGACGGCGTTGCCGAGCGCGCCCACCGCCGCCACCCCGCGCCGGGGCCAGGCCAGCGCCAGCGCCCCCCAGCCGACCTGGAACGCGGCCAGCACCGCGAAGGCCACCGCGGCCTGGCGGTGCTCACCGTGCACCCCGGCGGCGGTGGCGTGGACGGCACCGGCCCCCATCGACGCCACGGCGGCCCACGCCAGCACCGTGGGGGTCGCCGCCTGCTGGGTCGGTCTCATGGGAAGCTCCTGCGCCGAAGGTGGCCTCCCCGGGGGTGGGCGGGGTCAGCGGTGCGCCGGCGCGTCCCCGAGGGTGTCGGCAGCGTACGCCCCCCGCCGGCCCAACTTCCGGCCGGGGCCGACGGTGGTGTCGACGACCGTCTGCCGCTCCAGCTCGGCGTTCACCTCGGCGCCGACGATGACCACGTAGGCCGTGATGTACAGCCACAGCATCACGACGACGACGGCCCCGAGGGTCCCGTAGGTCTCGTTGTACTGGTCGAAGTTGGCGGTGTAGAGCGAGAACAGCACCGAGGCGACGACCCACACCACCACGGCCAGGACGGCGCCGGGTGACACCCAGCGCCAGCGGGGTGCGTCACGGTCGGGTGCGTAGCGGTAGATCACGGCCAGCGCCACCAGGCCGAGCGCGGCCAGCAGCGGCCACCGCACCACCAGGATCAGGGCCCGGAACACGGCCTCGGTGCCCTCCTCGGACAGCAGCTCGGGGAACACGATGAGCCCGGCCACCACGGCCGCCAGGCCGACGACGCCGGCCAGGGTCAGGACCAGCGCCAGGCCCCGCAGCTTGATGAAGCCCCGGGTCTCGTCCTCGTCGTAGGCGAGGTTCACCGCCCCGATCAGGTGCTTCACGCCGCTGGACGCCGACCACAGGGCGACCACCAGACCGACGATGGCGCCCAGCCGCAGCCCGGACGGCGAGCTCTCCACGATCGAGGACATCTGGGTGGTCATCAGGTCCCGGACCTCCTGGGGCGCCGCCGCCAGCAGGTCATCGACATCGCGCTCGATGCCCTCCGGGTCCGCCACCAGGCCGTAGACCGACACCAGCGCCACCAGGGCCGGCACCAGGGCCAGGAGGGCGAAGAAGGCGACGCCGGCCGCCAGCAGCGGGACGTCGTCCACCTTCATCTGCGACTTCACCCGGACGGCGACGTCCTTCCAGCCCCGGGCGGGAACCTCGGTGGGCCGCGCCGCGTCGCGGCCTCGGCCCCTCTCGCGGCGGAGGTGGGCGGTGGCATCGGCCATGCCCCGCCCTCTACCCCCTCAGCGCGCGTTCATGCGCGGAGCGTCACACCCCGATGCCGCCCCACGGCCCCCAGATGGCGAAGCTCATGCCCCGGCTGGCCTGGATGTTGACGAACAGCGTGTGGCCGGCCGGGCTGAACGTGGCCCCGGCGAACTCGTCGTTGAACCGGTTGGCGCCGGTGCTCGACACCAGCCGGTTGAGCGCGATCGACCACAGCTCGCCGCGGCGCGACAGCCCCCGGACGTAGTTGTCGTTGACGTTGTCCTCGCACAGGACCAGGGTCCCCCGCTGGCTGACGGTGACGTTGTCCGGGAAGTCCAGAACGTCGGGCCCGGGCGACTGGAAGATCAGCTTGAGCCGGCGGGAGGCGATGTCGTAGCCCCAGATCTGGCCGGAGCCGTTGCCGAAGCCGCCCACCGTGTCGGAGGGACCGGGCTCGGCCGGGCCGCCGCCCTGGGTCGAGCAGAAGTAGACGACGCCCCGGTCGTAGGTGGCGCCCTCCAGCCGCGAGAACCAGGCGGCGCCCTGGGCCCGGCCCTGGTTGCCGACGTAGTTGAGGGCCTGGTCATTGGTGGTGGGCGCCGTCTGTCCCGGCGTGTACGGGAAGCTGGGGGCCGGGTCGTCGATGGGGACCCACTCGACGCCGTACACCGCGCCCTCGGGCTGCGCCTCGGCCAGGTCGGCGTTGGGCACCCCCCGGACGGCGAGCATCTCCAGCCGGCCGCCGTCCTGCAGCCGGCCGTCGTGCATCGGGTGGCGCGGTGGCTTGTACCGGTACAGGCCGGACGGGTAGCCGAAGTTGTCCTCGGTCAGGTACAGCACGCCCCGCCAGGGGTCGAGGGCCACGGCCTCGTGGGCGTAGCGCCCGGCCTGGGTGATGGGCTCGCGGTTCGACTGGCCGCCCGCCGGCACTTCGAAGATGAAGCCGTGGGGCCGGGTCAGCGGGACGTTGGACACCCCGGTGAAGTCCGGCCCGACGTCGGGGCCGTTGACGGTCTCCTCGCACGTCACCCAGGCACCCCACGGCATGGCACCGCCGGAGCAGTTCATCTGCGTCCCGTTCAGGCTGGTGAAGGACCGGACCACCTCCCCGAACCGCGTGACCTCGATCGTGGTGGTGCCGCCGCCCGCCATGGGGTCGTAGGCGGCCGCGGCGTCGCCGAACGCGGGCACCGGATTGTTGACCTCGTGGTTGCGGACGAGGATCACGTTCCCGCCCGGCCCCCTGAAGGCGGCCATGCCGTCGTGGCGGCCCGGCAGCACCGTGCCGTCGTCGAGGACCACCCGCTGCTCGGTGTCGTGGAACGAGCGGTACGAGAACCCGGGCGGCAGCCACAGCCGCACGATCCCGTCCCGGAGGTCCGGCACCGGGCCCAGCACCGGCTGGGGCGCCGCCGCCACCGGGCCGGCCACGAACCCGGCGAACGGGCCGGCGCCGGCGAGCACCGCCCCACCCGCCGCCGCTGCGGACCCCGTCAGGAACCTCCGCCTGTCGATCGCCACCATGCCATGCCTCCCCGTGGACGCGAAACCGGCCGCGGGGCCGGGGGCCGGAGCCCCTGGTCCCGCGGCCAGGATGCCAGGTCTGGTCAGCTCAGGGGAGCGGTGGCCGCCTCGGCGACCTCCGCGGGCCCCTGGCCGTTGACCGTGGTGTCGTCGCCAGCGCTGCCTCCGGCGATGCCGGCGCCTTCCCGCTTGGAGAAGGCGATGGCCGCCAGCAGGACCGCCAGCGCCGCCGCGGCCACGACGTAGGCGGCCGGCTCGGGGGTGGAGCTGAGCACGTTGTCCGGGTCCACGTTGGACAGGCTGATGATCGCCGGCAGGATCAGCAGCGACACCAGGTTCATGACCTTGATCAGCGGGTTGAGCGCGGGGCCGGCCGTGTCCTTGAACGGGTCGCCCACGGTGTCGCCGATCACGGCGGCCATGTGCGCCTCCGAGCCCTTGCCGCCGTGGTTGCCGTCCTCGATGTACTTCTTGGCGTTGTCCCAGGCGCCGCCCGAGTTGGACAGGTAGTTGGCCATGAGCTGGCCCACCAGGATCACCGCGGCCAGGAAGCCGCCGAGGGCCGTGTAGCCGATGCCGAAGCCGATGATGACCGGCGTGAGCACGGCCAGCAGGGCCGGGGTGGTCAGCTCCCGCAGTGAGGCCCGGGTGCAGATGTCGATGACCGGGGCATAGTCGGGCCGCTTCTCGCCCGACATGATCCTGCCGTCGGCGAACTGGCTGCGGACCTCCTGGACCACGACGCCGGCCGTGCGGCCCACGGCCCGGATGGCCAGCGACGAGAACAGGAAGGGCACGGCCCCGCCGATCAGCAGGCCGATGAACACCTTGGGATCGGACACGTTGATCGGGATGGCGCTGAAGATGCCGCCCGAGGTGTCCTTCAGGGTCTCGATCACGCTCTCCGGCAGCACCTCGGTGCCGGCGATCTCGATGAAGCTGGCGAACAGGGCGACCGCCGCGATCACGGCCGAGCCGATGGCGAAGCCCTTGGTCACGGCCTTGGTGGTGTTGCCCACGGCGTCGAGGCCGACCATGACCCGCTGGGCCTCGCCGTGGAACTCGCCGGTCATCTCGGCGATGCCGGCCGCGTTGTCGGCCACGGGGCCGAAGGTGTCCTCGGACACGACGACGCCGGTGGTGGCCAGCATACCCATGCCGGTCAGGGCCACGAGGTACAGCGTGAACTGGGTGTCGCCCCCGCCGAGCCCGATGGCCGCGCCCAGGGCGGCGGAGATGGCCACGATGGCCCACACCGACGACTCCAGGCCGGAGGCGGTGCCGGCCAGCACGGTGGTGGCCGGGCCGGTCTCGGCGGCGTCGGCGATCTCCTGGACGGGCCGGGTCTCGGTCGAGGTGAAGTACTCGGTGATGCGGCTGGCCACCTGGGCCAGGATCAGGCCGATGAGCACGGCGCCGAACATGCGCAGGCCGACGTTGGCGATCTCGCCGTCGGGGTTGCCGACGTAGACGAGGGCGAGGCCGAGCGTGCCCAGCACGGTGAGGATGCCGGCGGTGAGGAAGCCGCGGTTGATGGGTCCCATGGCCGAGCGCTCGTTCTCCCGGGCCCGCACCATGAACACGCCCACGATGGAGGCGAGCACGCCGATGGCCCGGGCGGCCAGGGGGAAGATGGCGCCCACGGCCCACAGGGCGGGCTCGTCGGGGAAGATCCGCTGGAAGGCGGGCACGCCGAGGATGATCGACGCCACCAGGGTGACCTCGTAGGACTCGAACAGGTCCGAGGCCATGCCGGCGCAGTCGCCCACGTTGTCGCCCACGTTGTCGGCGATGGTGGCCGGGTTGCGGGGGTCGTCCTCGGGGATGCCGGCCTCGACCTTGCC